>CAZZBU010000021.1:0-36943 GCA_964652315.1 uncultured Bacteroidales bacterium | reverse complement strand
CATTCTTTCTCAACTTCTCAACTTCTCATCGGCTCCTAAACTATCAACTTTCTAAAAACTAAAGATTAGTTTGAACCTCATTTATTTTTAATAAAGCCTTGTTCTGTAAACCGGAATATTTTTCCGTATATCACCCTGACATTTCACACGCACATGTATAGAAATTTCCTGACCGGGCCTGATGTGCTGTATCTCTTCCAGAGCCTTATCATCCAGCTTGTTACCCTCTGAATTAACACGTATAAAGTAGCCCCCTTTTCGATATCCGAGCGTAATTCGTTCAACAACCATCCATTCATGGGAGGATATTATATCATCATTCAGGTAAACTGAAAATTCATTATTCTCCAATATGAAATCCTTCTTTAGTTCTGTTTGCCTGGTAATTACCATATCCCCTATCCTGAGTTTGGCAGGCGGCAAACTGTATACTAAAAAATTAAAGGAACGCAGGAGAACCGTATCAGCATATTGATTTTTAAGGGAATACACATCCAGTCTTGCCCTGCCCGACCTCTCCGGAATTATATTAAACATGGAGTCAGCAGGATAAATTAATCCATTGGTAGTGGTAATGTAAATGCTGTCGAGCAGCGGAGTCAGATAAATGTAGTTGTCAACCCCCATGTATAACATTTCTTTTTTTGAATTTAGGACTTTCAATTTGATATCCTGAGGTAATCCTAACAGTGAGAAAAGATCAATCAGTAATACGACTGAAAAAAAGAGAATGTATACGATGCTTTTAAACATAAGGCATGGTTTACGGTCATTCGTAGAATTAAAAATAAGAAAAAAATGGGAGATTGCTAATTTTTCCCTGATATTATTCTGGTCTGTTTGAAAATAGATTCCTGGTGGTTGATTGAGCCATTAATGCAGTATTCTCATTCAATGATTGTTAACCATACACAAAACAAAAGGCATACCGGCATAAACGCCATTTTAAGAAAATAAGAATTTACAAACTCAGCAGGTTTATTTCCATGCCTGTTTCAATGGTAAAATCTTCGACCTCATCCTGCATATCCGGATCTTCAGGATCATAATACCAATTGATGGTGACCTCACCACCCTTATCCTGATAACTTTTTAATACGTCAAGCATATCAAGGATTTGCCGTGATGAGCTTGTGTTGAAATAGGTAAGTTTCAGATTCAGGGTAACAGGGCCATTTTTTTCACTGATATAATTTTTCAGCCAATTGATAAGAGGCAGAAAAAATTTGTGGGTCTCCTCCATATATGATTCACCTACAATCTCACAAACGCCGGTTTCGGCATTAAAATCCACTCTGGGATAAAAAGGTGCATCAGGAACTTCATTCAATCTTAAATTTTCCATATCCTCTTGTTTTGAAGTACTGTTTTAACATTTATTAATACTTGCCGTTATCCTAAAACGAAAAAAATCATCATTCTCTTTCAGCACATCATAATCCAGTGCGTTTTCGGATAAAATACCGATATGAATCAATCCGATGTGTGCTCCAACATCCATTACTCCTGCCAATTTTCTTTTTTTCCGTTTGAGTTCACGCAACCCTAACACATCCAATCTGTTAATTTCTTTACAGTAATCTATAAGTTTCGGACCATGATCCGGAAGTATCAGATTTATAGTTGTAAAATTAAAACTTTTTTCGTACTCGTTCAATACAAATTCACCAACACCAACCGATTGAGTATCTACATCCTGCCGGTGAGCAGAATAATAGGCCACGTTTTGAGTAAGCTCTATAAATATTTTAAACAGCCGGTTTGAAGTTTTATAATCATTGTCTACAAGTACCTTTAAAAAATTGGCGAAAAAAGTTCTGACGTGTATCGTCATTGGTCCTTTGTACCTGAGTATACTATCTTCCCCAGAAAAACTTTGTTGCATGAAAATCGTATTTTATCGAAGTCTAATCCCTATTAAAGTTATATCATCCCGTTGTTCTTCCTGCCCCATAAAAGCATCGAACTCATTGTTAAGCTGTTTATGCTGCTCCTCCATGGGTTGATTGCAATGTTCTTCAAAAAATTTCATCAGCCTTTTCGATCCAAACCTTTTTCTGTCCGGTCCGTTCTGATCGATAATACCATCGGAGGTCAGGTAAAACGAATCGCCAGGCTTACAAGTGATGCTTTGATCGGTAAATTTAATATCTTCCCTGTTTTGGCCATAACCACCAATGGATTTTCTGTCCCCCTTCATGATCTCAATTTCGCATGAAGCCTTTTGATGATAATAAAGTGGTCGTTTAGCACCGGAAAAAGTTACCGTGTAGGTGTCGCTTGATTTAGGTTTCTCAACCTTACATAAGCATACATCCATACCATCATTGTTGTCCGTTTGTTCCTGACGCAGGGCAGCCCTTACCTCAATGTTCAATAATTCAAGTATTTCACTGGGTTCAAACACCTTGCGTTCATTAACAATTTCGCTTAACAACCGGTTACCAATCATGGACATAAAAGCTCCCGGCACCCCATGCCCGGTGCAATCAACTGCCGCGATAAAGGAGATTTTTGTTTTATTTCCAATATTGAATTCCGAAAACCAATAGAAATCGCCCGATACCATGTCTTTTGGCCGATAAAAAACAAAAGACTCAAAGGTATTTTCAATGGCGGCCATATCAGGTAAAATTGCAGTCTGTATGTTTGTAGCATACCTGATACTTGCAGTAATTTGCTGATTTTGCTGGTGCAGTGTATCGCGCTGACGCATAATCTGTCTTTCGGCAGCTTTAATTTTGCTAATGTCGGAATCAATGGCAATGACCTTTTTTATATTTCCCGTAGGGTCCACAATGGGGGTCAACGTGGTATTTACCGTTACTTCATTTTCATTCCTGTCAAGCAGGGTCATTTCATAATTTGTGGTTTTCTTTTCATTAAAGCATTCCTCTATTATTTCCCTTACGTCATCCGGTGTTTTTGGGCCCAGGATATTGGTCTGGCGCTCTTTCAATAACTGTTCAAAAGTAAATCCAAACATGCGCGTAAAACCATTGTTCACCCATTCGTAGTTGCCTTCGGCATCCATAATCACCACAGCATTATCAGTTTCGCTAGCCACAATGGATAATTTCTCCAACTCATGATTGGTTTCAACAAGTTTCTGGGAATAGCTCTCAATCTCTTGCTTTTGATGGGCTAACAACCGATTAGCTCGCTTCTTCTGCTGAAACTGAAAATTGAGCACAATTAAAAATACAAGAATCAATGCAGCCATGGACATAACAAAAATAAGGGTCCGCCGCTGTGTTTGCAATTGTGCCTGCTGCTTACTCGTCAACAGTTCCTGTTCTCTTATTTTCAGCTCCCGGAGCTCTAATTCCATTTGCTGTTCACGGGTAAGTATTTTTGTACGTACCAATGAATCCTCTGTAGAACGCAGGGCTTCCGATTTGAGATTCAACTCCCTTTCGGTTGCTTCTTTTTCCTGGTTAGCCTGATTCACCTGATTTTCTGCAGTGTTTTTTACCTGCTCTATTTCCTGCCGCTTAAGTTTCTTATCATAAGAATTATATACTTCAAAACTATTAAATGCATTATCAGCATCTCCAAGGGCTTCATAACTTTCGTACATCATACCATAACACCGGCGCAACAGTTTTAAATCGCTTATTTCAGTTGCCAGTCCTACAGCCTCCTTAAGTTTTTCAATTGCCTGTTCATGTTTGCCAGTCCCCTGCAGGGCAAGGGCCACATTTGTTAGTCCCGAGATAATGCTCTGAGGTTCCTGAATAACCCGGCTTTCCTTCAATCCTGCTTCAAGATAAGGTAAAGCCTTGTCATAAGCTTCCATGTCAGAATAAATCATGCCCAGGTTATAATTTATTATCATTATCCCCCGGCGGTTATTCATCCGGGTGATATACTCCAAAGCACGTTTGTAATATTCTGTTGCTTTTTCAAAT
This sequence comes from uncultured Bacteroidales bacterium, assembly GCA_964652315.1. GTDB lineage: Bacteria > Bacteroidota > Bacteroidia > Bacteroidales > JAAAOM01 > CAZZBU01. The sequence continues at coordinate 33,032 of CAZZBU010000021.1, read as the reverse complement.
TGCTGGTTGTTCCAAAGCAAATAAGCCGATTTATTCAAAAATTCGGCAGCCTGAGCATCATCACCATCAGCAATGAAAGTTTCAATGGCTTTGTCATTTTGTTCGAGTTCAGCCCGCACCGTTTCATCAAGTGGAAACTCCTGAGCATTTACCTGGAAAACGGAAAGACTCAATATAATACAAAAGAGCAATAAAATTCCCGGACTCTTAAAATTGAAATGCGTCATTCTAAAAAAGTATACATATTAATCCTAATACTTCTTTTCTACTAAAAAAACCTCCGAAAGGTTCCACCAAATCAGCATTATTCAGAAAAAATATGAGTCCGGTTTTCGTTTGATTCCACAAACGGGTTGTAATAGTTTTAAAAAATTTACTTATTTTGTTTCAATGAATATAAGCAGCATCTTATAACACTAAACTATTTGGCGTTACAGATGTTAGTTATCATTGAAAACTTCTTCATAGATGGACCTTACAGAATTAAAATTTTACATTAACAATGATACCCTTCCTGATAACCTTCACCATTTGCTTGAAGCATTGATTTTTGAGGCTCGCGGTGATTGGAAAAAAGCCCATGACATAGCCCAGGAGGATAAAAGCCGTGATGGTGCCTGGGTGCATGGATATCTTCACCGGAAAGAAGGAGATATTTGGAATGCCAGGTACTGGTATTCGAGATCAGGTCGTCCGTTTACTACAAAAACTTTCCGGGAAGAATGGGAAGATTTGGTAAGTTATTTTTTAAAACAGGATGAAAGTATCCGGACCAAAAACTAATGACATCACACCATAATAATTTATAAATGATTAGCGAATTAGCATTATATGGTTGTCCGAAAAAACACCTAATTATGAATAATGCTTCAGATGCCACATACCTATGAAAATAAATGGCCACGAATGCACGAATGACGAATGACAAAGTCATTCGAAATTTGTGTGCATATATTACGTCTTATTACGATTTTCGGACATTTTAGTTGTTAGGTGAAATTACAAAAGTACGTTGACTCAATTTTACTCATTTTATTCGTGCATTCGTGGCTAATATGCTTTAGGTATAGTCGCGGACAATCATTTAACATTAATTTAAGATTCAATATAGCCACACTTAATAAAGGCTGCTTTTTTTAACCAAAACTTAAGAATTGCATAAATTCTGTTTAAGATATTTCTAAAATCATTCCTCTTATTTTGTATGCAGAATAATCAACAAACAAGGAAGAAAAACATGTATATTACTGCAACGCAAAAAACACTGTTTACAATCTGCTTCGCTGTATGTTTATCAATTAATGTCCATGCCAGCGATAAGAAAAAGAATAATACAAAAGATGAAATCCATGCAAAAAATGAGATGGTTGTACTTTCGGGCAAGGCAATTGATGCGCAAACCGGAGAAGCTCTCTCAGGGGTGGCAATAACCTTAACAGGATTGAACAAAACCGTTTATACTGATTTTGACGGAAATTTCACTGTAGATGATCTGCAACCAGGAAAATACAACCTTACAGCTAATCTTATAACATACAAAGAGACTTCGCTGGAAAAGTATGCGGTACAGAAATCAAAAACAAACAGGATAACTTTTTCTCTCAATTCAAAATACTAAAAAAAAAGCCGCCTTTTTGGGGCAGCTTTTTTTTATCAGCTTTATCTAGTATTTCTTTTCCTCAATCAGTTTACCATTTTCATCATACCGGGACCAGATGCCGGTTTTTTTTCCGTTTTTATAATGCATCTCCATGCGTAATGTTCCTTTATCATCCCATATCTTCCAAACACCGTCTTTTTTACCATTTTGGTAATGCGCCACGGCAATTTTCACATTGTTCCTATTAAACGTCACCCATTCTCCATCCATTTGACCGTTTGAGAATGAACGGACTTCGTTTAAGGTGCCATTATCAAAATATATATTGAGTGTACCATTCTTTATACCTTCAGTAAGATCCATTTCTATCCTCGGATTACCATTTTCGTGGTATTCTTTGTATGTTCCGGAGTAGGGAGTCATGTTATCAGCATAATAACGTCCATCTTCACCTTCAACTATCTGACACAATCCAACACCTGTGAATAAAACCGAACTGAATAATATCGCAAATATCTTTTTCATGGCTCCTGATTTTAAAGTTTTACAATGCTTCTTAAGTATTATACGCTATCCATTAAAGGAAAGTTAGCTTTTTATAACTTTATATTAATACAAAGTTAACATTAAATTAACATTAAGCAAGGATTTTTTGTTCAAAATTCCTGCTAAAACAAAAAAACATACGATTAAACAATATCTAATAGAAAAGAAGAAAAAAAAGGTGATGAAGATCATCAGTTATTACTAATTAACATCACTCTAAAAGTATTGATTTTGAACTGTTTTCAATATACTTTTGTTAATATAAACAGTAGAAAAAATTTTTATAATAAGTTTAGCATTCAGTTAGGGTTTAGTTGATAGTTGGTTGACAGGAAGGCCTCGAAAATTTCGAGGTCTTTTTTTTTCCTTTAGTCAATCGCTGAAAATAATCCGCCAACGTTTACACCATCAATGTTTTCCCTTCCCTGCTGCTTCGAAAAGCCAGATTAATAACCTTAACCCCCAGGAGGGAGTCTTCAGGTTCAACAGGAACAGGGGTTCCGGCAGTGAGGCAATCATATAGTTTATTGTAAAAAAACGGGTAATCACCGTTCCTGGTTTCAATCCTGCCCTGGAAATGCACCCCGGAAATGGTTGTATGCAGGGTACCCCAGTTTGCCTTATGTTCCTTTCCCCAATCTGGTGTATCAGGCTTTTCCCCTTTTTTTAATGCTTCTTCCTGCGGATCTATACCTGATTTTAAAAACGAACCATTCCTCCCATGCAAGATAAAACGGGGCCCGGATTCACGCACAAGATAAGAACTATGCAAGTTCACCTTAACCTCAGGATAAAACAAATTAATATCGAAATAATCATCAACACTACCCCCTTCCCGTAAAATCCGGATATCGGCATTCAAACTTCCGGGCTTACCAAAGAGCACAATAACCTGGTCAATCAGGTGTGAACCAAGATTAAAAAGGATACCTGTTCCGCTTTCGGGATCTTCTTTCCAGGTTTCAGGTTGAATGTAATTTCTAAACCTGTCAAAATGTGCTTCATATTCAACAAGCCCTCCAAGTAATTTATTTTTAATGACATCTTGTACAGTGAGAAAATCACCATCCCATCTTCGGTTCTGGAAAACCGTAAGAATAAGTCCTTTTGAACGGGCCAGATCAATTAACTCTTCACCCTGCTCTACAGTCTGCACAAAAGGTTTTTCAACCACTACATGCTTACCTGCCAACAGGGCACTTTTTGTATACTCATAATGCGTGTTATCAGGGGTATTGACGATTATAAGTTCCAGTTCCTTATCCTGGATCAATTGATCGAAACTACGTACAATACTTGCATAAGGATATACCTGTGATGACAGGCTTTTTGATCGCTCAAGAATTTTCGTAATCTGAAATCCGGGATTTGCATCCAGCAGAGGACCGTGAAAAACATATCCTGACATACCAAAGGAGGCCATTCCCGTATTAATTATTTTATTCATTATTGTAATTTTAAGGCTTTATTGCGTCTAAGATATAGAAAATAGTTTAAACGCATTTGTAAACCCGGACAGGAACAAAAATGGCTGGAACTAAAAAAGTATTTCACAGAAGCATAATGGCTATGGGAACAAGGCTTGATATAGTCCTGCCATTTATAGCACCCGACAAGGGTAAAACAATATTTGAAAAAATCCGCACTGAAATAAACCGAATCGAACTACAATTAAGCTACTTTAACCCTGCAAGCAAATTATCAGAAATAAACAAAAATGCCTTTACAAATCCGGTAAAAGCAGATGATGAACTGTTTGACATAATAAAAAAGTGTGTGCGTTTTTATCATCTCACCAATGGTTATTTTGATATTACCATGAGGCCGCTGATGAACCTGTGGATGCAAGAAGGTTCAATTTCAGCAACAAAACTACGGGAACTAAAGACACATTCAGGCATGAACAATTTGATTCTCGATGAAGGAGAACAAACGGTCCGTTTCAAAAACAAGCATATTGCAATTGATTTAGGAGGATATGGCAAAGGATACGCTTTAGACATCTTAATAAAAATATTAAGCAAAAACGCCATTACTTCGGCCCTTTTAAGTTTTGGTAACAGCTCAATTGCTGTCATCGGTAAACACCCGCATGGCGACTACTGGGGAATTGGCATTGAAGATGTTTATAATCACAGGAATTTATATACTTTCAAGGCCAGTGATGCATCTGTTTCTACCTCGGGCATTACAGCGGCAAATCTAAAAAAGCACAGGGGACTGCCTCATATCATCAATCCCCAAACCCTTAAACCTGCAGCAGTTAATAAAACCATTGCCGTATTATCAGAAATAGGAACAGTTGCAGAAGTAGCCTCAACAGCCCTAATGGTATGCAAAACCAACGAGATCAATAGCATATTGATGAAATTGGAAATTAAGGACGGCATTGAAATAAACTATTCTGAAAACAAAACGGCAACTGTAAGTAAACTTAAATATACATAGCCTTTCATAAAAAACTCAGATAAAGCTAACAAACAATTTAGAATGATTTAAAATAAATTTCTACCTTTAATCCTTCAGGCATTATAACTTTGCAGAAAACAAAAATATTGGACAAATGAAGAAAACATTAAAATCGGGAAGCCTTTTTCTACTTGCATTAATTGTTTTAACAGGATGTGTTAATCAAACAAAAGGCACTGAGCAAATCAAATCCGGTAAGAAATCACCAAAAAACATTATTTTATTGATAGGAGATGGTATGGGCCTTGCTCAAATACAGGCCGGGCTAACCGCAAATCATGGCGAGCTTAACCTTGAACGTTCTCAATATGTTGGGTTATCCACAACGCACTCAGCAGATAATTATGTTACCGACTCGGGTGCCAGTGGAACAGCCCTTGCTACAGGTACCAAAACAAATAACGGAGCCATTGGAGTAGATGTTGATGGAAATCCTGTGAAGAATATTGTTGAGATTTTATCTGATCAAAATTACCAAACCGGAGTAATCTCAACCAGTACCATTACGCATGCAACACCGGCTGCCTTTGTTGCCCATGAAAAATCTCGGAATGATTATGAAAACATAGCGGCGGATTTTCTGGAATCTCCGGTTGATTTATTCATTGGAGGCGGACAGAATCATTTCAAAAATCGAACAGATGGACGTGATATTACTCAGGAACTGGAGGAAAAAGGATTTAGTATATATGAAAATTATGATCAAATTGAAGGAAATGAAGAGAAAATAGGGATGCTCACCGCTCCTGAACATAACATACGCGTACTTGATGGCAGAACCGACATGTTGCCGCAGAGCTTTGACATAGCCATCAAATATTTCACGACGAATGATGCCCCCTTCTTTTTAATGATTGAATCCAGCCAGATTGACTGGGGTGGTCATGACCATGATATTGATTACATCACATCAGAACTAATAGACTTTGACAATGTAGTGGGTAAAGCCCTTGATTTTGCTGAGAAAGATGGAGAAACGCTGGTTATAATCACTTCTGATCATGAAACAGGCGGGCTTTCCGTTAATAACGGAAACTACGAAACCGGTGAGGTGGAAGCCAAATTTACCACAGGTTCGCACACAGGCATCATGGTTCCGGTGTTCACTTACGGACCCGGTGCAGAGCGCTTCTCAGGCATGTATGACAACATCGATATTTTTACTAAAATACGTGAATCCGTTCAATAACCTAACTTAACGAACTATCAAAGCCAAAGATAAAAGAATACCTGAAGAAGTTTATTCGGTATCAACAAAGAAAGCAGGAATAAATCAGTTTACATTTTTCTTTATTGTTGCAGCACTTGTTTGTGTGAACACCAAACCAATAAAAAGCCAGGACCAGTCGGGTGAAGCTTTTTTTGACACCTACGGATACCAGATAATAAAAGAAATCCAGCTCCCGAAGACACTTACAGAGTCTTCGGGATTGCTTTTGCTGGATACTTTTTTATTAAGCTTTAACGATAGCGGAAATGAGCCCCTGCTGTATGCTGTAAATCCTTCAACAGGATTAATCTTCCATCAATGGCAGTTAATCAATACCAAAAATAAAGATTGGGAAGACATAGCAGAGGATGATAAATACATCTATGTAGGCGACTTTGGGAATAATTTCGGTTACCGTAAAGATCTGGCAATTTACCGGATAAGCAAGGACAGTCTGTTACAATTCAAAAAATATAACCTGGTTGCTGAAAAAATAAATTTTTCATTTGAAGATCAAACCAACTATTTTCCATCCTTCTATAACCATAGTTTCGATTGTGAGGCCATGATCTGCATGAATGACAGCCTGATAATCTTCTCAAAGGACTGGAAAAACAAAATCACTACAGCATACACACTGCCAAAAAATCCCGGAACATATACAGCTACCAAAAGGGAAAGTTTTGATGTTTCATGTTTCATCTCAGGTGCTGATTTTTCAGAACAGGATTCATTGCTGGTTTTAACCGGCTATATTGAAGGCAGGGCTTTAATATGGATTTTTTCTGAAGTTACTGCAGGTAATCATTTTGGAAAAAATCAAATAAAACATGAACTCATTACATTGCCCGGAATTCAGAATGAGGGCATTGTGTTTATCCGTCCGGATGAGTTTTATCTTTCATCAGAAGGCGGGCAGGGCGCTGCAAGGCTGTTCCACATCAAAATAAAACGATAAAAAATCCCTTCTCCACACAATAAGTCTGTGGATCTTTGCATTTTTTTCATGTATCTTCAACATGAAATATAACATTAAATCATTATGAACAAGGTTTTTTCCGGAATCATCGTACTAAGCATCATATTTTTTACACACAACAGCAACATACAGGCACAACAGGATTTTACCAGCAGCTCAAAAAGTGCAATAAAAGCATACGAAAAAGGAGTTGGTTATCTGCGATCGCGTCAGTATGAGGACGCCAGAGAATCATTGCTCAAGGCTATTGACAAAGATCCTGAGTTCATCGAGCCCTATCTGATGATGGGTGAACTGTACATTGAACAAAGAAAACCTGAAGAAGCCATTGATTATTACGCAAAAGGCGTAAAAATCAATCCGGATTTTTATCCTCCGGGATTGCTGGTATTGGGTAAACTTTATCTTTCCATAGGTGATTATCAGCATGCAAAACCGGTACTTGAAAAGTACCTGGCCAGTGGCCATAACAATACCAGGTTCAGAAAGGAAGCCAATGAAAAACTAAGGCAGGCCGAGTTTGGTATCCGGGCAACCAATAATCCTGTCCCTTTTGATCCGGTCAATCTTGGACCAATGATAAATACTGAATACGACGATTACTGGCCAAGCCTTTCTGCTGATGAACAAACCTTAATTTATACCGTATTATTACCCAAAGACCCCGCCAATCCGAAAATTTTTGGTAACCGCCAGGAGGATTTTTTTATTGCGCACAAGAAAGACACTGTGTGGCAGCAGGGCAAACCTGCCGGGAAGCCACTAAACACCGATGACAACGAAGGTGCACAAACAATTACAGCAGATGGAAAATGGATGTTTTTCACAGCTTGCAACCGCCCTGATGGAGAAGGGCAATGCGATATTTATTTTTCTAAACTGGAAAACGGTCAATGGAGCGATCCCGTAAATATTGGCAAACCAATTAACACCGGCAGGAAAGAGACACAACCCAGTGTTTCGGCCGATGGAAGAAAACTGTTTTTTGTAAGTGACAGGCCCGGAGGTTATGGCGGACTGGATATTTGGATGAGTACACGTACCGATAAAGGAAACTGGTCGTTGCCCCGTAACCTGGGTGAGAAGATTAACACCAGTGGTGATGATATCTCACCTTTTATCCACCTCGACAACAAAACATTGTATTTTTCATCGGATAAGCACACCGGCATGGGCGGACTGGATATGTTTAAAACCGTGCTTGATTCCACCGGAGAGTGGACTGCTCCGGAAAACCTTGGATATCCGCTGAATACCCACCTCGACGAATTTGGGCTTACGATTAATGCGGCCGGAAATACTGCCTACTTTTCTTCAGACAGAGAAGGCCAAAACAATAAGGATATTTACAAATTTGTGGTTCATCCGGAAGCCCGGCCAACACCGGTAGCCTATATGAAAGGTGTAGTGTATGATGCCAATACCCGCGAACGGCTGAGAGCACAATTTGAACTAAAAGACCTTCAAACTGGCGAACTGGTCACCAGTGCATTTTCAGATGCATCCACAGGCGAATTTTTAATATCAATCCCTACAAATAATGACTATGCCCTGAATGTTGAAAAATCAGGTTACCTGTTTTATTCGGATAATTTTTCACTTAAAGGGGTATACAAAAGAGTAGCTCCATTTCATAAAGATGTACCCTTAAAACCCCTTACTGTAGGAGAAAGCATTGTTCTAAAAAATGTATTCTTCGAAACGGACTCATACAAGCTTGATCCGCGTTCGAAGGTGGAATTGCATACCGTGGCAAGGATGATGGAAAACAACCCATCGCTTACGGTTGAAATAAGTGGGCATACCGATAATATTGGAACCCAGGATTATAATCAAAAACTATCTGAACAACGGGCAAGATCTGTTGTGGAATTTCTGGTTGAGAATGGTATAAAACAAACCAGGCTTTCTCACCAGGGTTATGGAATGGAGCAGCCTGTGGCAAGCAATGAAACTGAAGAAGGAAGGGCCAGGAACCGAAGAACCGAGCTAAAAATTAAATCCCTGTAGATAGGACCTTTACCCATGATTTTCGATTGTCTATAAAAACTCCGTTAATTTTATGCAAACACAAGTTGGATTTTAATAAACTATTTGTAATTTTTCGTTCTCAAAAAATTGATACATCAGGATTACTGAATAACATTAGCTATTGAAAACCTGATAAGGTTAATACTCGATTCGATGCCATTAACTAAATCTCAGCTGGGCAGTTTTTTAAATTATCCGGAAACCATTCTGGATGACTTTCCTGAGATTATCATTGTTTATGATTCTGACAACAACATAACCTGGACCAACAAAGCTGCAAATGACACCTTAAAATCAAACAGCCCGCACCTGATTGGTAAAAAATGTCATGAAATATGGTGTTTAAACCAAAAATCCTGTAAAACCTGTGTAATTAACACCGCGATTGTGGATGGAAATGTAACAGAAAAGGAGAAGCGTTTCATGAAAAACAGGATATTCAGCATAAAAGCAATCCCGGTAAAAGAAAAAAACAATGTGGTTGTGGGCGCTATTGGATATTTCAGGGACATCACTTCTGAAAAAAAGAAAAACGAAGAAATTATTCAATCGCGTGAAGAATTAAAGCTTCTTGTAGAACATCAAAATGAGTTAATTATAAAAATAGACCACGAGCACCGGTTTCTTTATGTTAGCAAATCATACCAGGAATTGTACGGGCATTCACCCTCGGATTTAACAGGGAAAGACATATATCGTTTTGTTGAACAGGAAGATAAAGTTTTTCTAAAACGCACACTGGACAATCTGCGTAGAAAAAATAAGACCGATGCTTATGCTGAAATACGCGAATCAACGCTGGAAGGTGTGAAGTGGATAGGATGGTCATATAAACCAGTAATGGACGAGAGTGGAAAATGCCATGCTTTTGTAGGTATTGGACGTGATATTACTGAAAAGAAACATGTAGAACATCTGCTTAAGAAAAAAAACAAAGACTACAAAGCCCTGAATCAGGAACTGAAACTACAAAATTATAATTACGAAAAATTAACTTCTGAACTGGTAAAAAGAAACAATGAGATACAAAACCTGTATCAACAGCTGAAGGACAGTGAGGAAAGGTTTCGAACCATGTTTATGAAACACTCCTCAATAATGTACCTGATTGACCCGGAAACAAAAGTTATTATCAATGCCAACGAAGCAGCGATAAAATTTTACGGATATTCTACAGAAGAATTAATTGGAAGCTATCTTGATAAAATTTTAGTTAAAGAAGACGACAGGAAGAAGGAAACGAAATTTAAAAACGCTCACAAATCAAACCCGGTTCAATCCCGACATAAGCTCAGCAATGGCAGAATCAGGGAGGTTGAAGTTCATTCCATGCCCATCCGAATTGAATATGATTTGTTTGAATTTGCCATAGTTTACGATATTACAAAACGTAACAAGGCAGAGCGGAAACTGGCTTTATCAGAGAAAAAACTTCGTCAGGCCAACCAGGCAAAAGATAAATTCTTTTCCATAATTGCCCATGATCTTAAAAATCCTTTTAACGCATTAATTGGTCTTTCGGACTACCTGGTAAGGAACTTAAACAAAATTGAACACACACGGGTTATGGACATTATTAAAAACATCAACCAGGTGTCCAATCAATCCTATGCCTTGCTTGAGAGTTTATTGCAATGGTCGCGCACACAATCAGGCACCATGTCACTAAGCATTACAGCAGTGTCGTTAAATGAACTCATTATGAACAATATGTCATTAATTTCTGAAGCAGCTAAGGCAAAAGAAATTGACATGGTATCGGATTTACCGGACTATTTTTATGTCTGGGCTGATAAAAACATGATTGACACGGTAATACGCAACCTCCTCAACAATGCTGTTAAATTTACTTACCGTGGAGGAAAAGTAAGGGTATCTGTCAGAAAAACCGGAAAACAGGTTTGGCTGACTGTAAAAGATAATGGTCAGGGCATGAGCGAAAAACAAATAAACAGTCTTTTCAGCATTGATTCGAATTACACCACACCTGGCACTGAAAAGGAAAAAGGCACCGGGTTGGGACTGATCGTATGCAAGGAATTTATCGAGAAATGCAGGGGTAAAATAGAAGTTGAAAGTGAACTAAAGAAAGGAAGCACATTTAACGTAAAACTAAAAGCTTACGAAGCATAAAAAAACACCCCATAAATGGAGTGTTTTTTCCTGTCAACCAACTATCAACTAAACCCTAATTCTTTAAATTCTAAATTCTTTCTTAACCAAAACCCTTTGTATAAATTTACGTTAAGTGATGCCAACAGGTTATTCATTTAGGTATGATATAGATTATCCTGTACTGATGATGTTGATCATTCAACAAGCATTGTGATGATTTTAACAAGCATTATGATGATTATAACAAGCTCGAAAAACTGTTAAATTTATTTAAGAATGCAGCCTGTGTTTTACCCTTTTTAATAATTAAGTAAATTTACATTTCATAATAAAGCCCTAATGAACGATTCGGTACTACGAACTTTATTGAAAATACTGGCATATCTTTCCCTTTTACACAAAGGCTCAACCAGGAGGGACTGGATGGAGACTCTTTTATTATATCTCAAAAAGTATCCTGTTTCCCAATCATCTGCGGAAGTTACCACAATGTATGAGCAGGCATTAGAGGAAGCCAAGCAGTTAAAAAACAGTGGTGCCAGCCTCCCGGATAAACAAACAGAAACCCTTTTGTGCAATGAGGTAGAAAATAACCTGCTGGATCATGAAAAAATACTGCTGTACATCATGTTGGTTGAGTTTATTGATGCATACACAGCAGGAGATAAAAACATATTAAACACGTTAAACGCCCTGACAGCCACCTGCAGTGTATCCGGAAGCAATGCGCTGCAACTTCAGAAGTTTATCAGAATAAGACAACCGGAAAAGCTAAAGGAAATATCGGATCTCATTATAACGGGTGAAATTAAAGATGACACAACTCAGGAGCTTGAGGGGGCCTGGATAGAAGAAAACAGACCAAAGGATCTGGCCAGGGCAAATATCCTCAAAGTTGATGCCCTGAGCGGCGAAATGTTCTTAGTTTACGAAAGAAACATCAATGCCATCCTCTTTAAATATATGGGAAACCACTCCCTGACCCTTAACATGCAACCCATTGAGAACAACCAAATCTATATTTTCAAAAACAAGGATAAAATACTCATAAATAAACGTTTGCTATTCTCATACAAAGAAGTAAGTGAGTACTTTATTCGAACAACCCAGGACAGGATAAATGTGTTTTATGGCACGGAGGTGAGCATTAAATCGCAAAAGACCGGATACACCCTTCAACCATTTTCTTTTTCTGAGCGTTCGGGCAGTATAGTTGGTATTCTTGGAGATAAAAACTCAGGTAAAGAAGCACTCGCAGACTTGTTGAGCGGACAAAAAAAACCATCCACAGGCAGCATTGCCATTAACGGGTTTGACATTTTCAAAAACAAGCACAAGTTGCTGGGGCTTGTGGCAAATATTCCAAAAGATCCGGTATTGATCGAGGGGTTAACCATTTTTGAAAATTATTATTACTATGCACAGCTATATTATCGTTACCTCGACAAAAAGGCAATAAGCGAAAAAATATTTACAATTTTAAACAAACTTGGTTTACAAAACCTGAAATCATTAAAATGGCAACCTGACGAAACAAATGATCTAAGCGGCTTACAAATAAAGCTCCTAAATCTGGGCATTGGTTTATTGAAAGAACCTGCGGTGTTAATTTTAGAAGAACCATTCAAAGATTTAAATACCCTGGACATCCAGGAACTTTTCAGCCATTTCAGGGAGCTGTCCATGAAAGGAAAACTTGTATTTATCAGCTCCACACCGCCTTATCTGTTCAATTTGCGTGAGTACGACAAACTTTGGATTTTTGATCAGGGAGGTTATCCCATATATAACGGGAAACCAGAAAATGCCATAAGCTACTTTCAATCATTATCCGAAAACCTTCCTTCAAATCAATCAGGCCCCTACCCGGCAGAAATCTGGCAGATAATAAAAGCCAACATTACAGACATGCATGGTGAAAAAACCCGGGAACGAAAAATCAAATCAGCCCAATGGTACGATTTTTATAAACAGAATATTCAAAAACAAATCAGGTATTTTGAATATAAAAATATCCTTCCACATAATTCTGTAAGGATCCCTGACATTGACAAGCAGTTTATCATACATTTTGTAAAGGATTTTTTTCTTTTTACACGTAAATTTGCAGAGAAAAGTTCATCTCTCCTTTTTGTTGCCCTAACCGGATTTCTACTTGGAATACTTTTCAGGCATTCTCCCGGAGACAGCTATTCGTTTTCACGGAATCCCGCCTTAATCGATTTTTTTACACTCACCAGCATTGGTGCCTTTACGTTAGGTGTTTTCCGGGGTAAAAGTGCATTGAAGTATGATAAGTTGTCTTTTCAATCGATACATGGGCTGGAACTAAACACTGCAGCCTTCTATACCCCAAAACTAATTCTTGAAGGCTCATGGACAATCCTCCTGCTGGTGATATTTACAGGAATTCCATACATAATAATTAATAACACCGGCCTCTTCCTCTCCCATTTGCTTATATATATCCTCATCGCTTATGCGGGAGTAATAACCGGAGCGATTTTGGCTGCAATAGACAATAAACATATTGCTTACGGAATAATTCTTATTGTCGTGGTATTTCAATTTTTTGTTGGGACCCATATTTTCATTAATCAACAAACATCCTATTCAAATCAGAAAAAAAACCCTGTTACAGAAATTGCATCATTCTCTTTTATGCGTTGGTCGCAGGAAGCGCTAAGTGTTGATCAAATGGTCCGCAACAGGTATTCAAGGATTTTCTTCACACATGAAAAAAAGCAGGTTCTTTCAGAGTTGTATACCAATACACTCATGCCCCTACTTATCAGCCAGTTGGATTCTGCAACAAATGCTTTATACTCCGGCACCGACATCGCAAAAGCCCAGGCGCATTTCAGTATCCTCACCAACGAACTAAGTGAAATAACCCGTCGCTTTGATGTATTTCCGTTTGAATATATCGATGCACTGAATACCATCGGTTTTTCAGATGAAATAGCATCAGAATGCCGCGATTACCTGACATACCTTCAGTTTCATTTTTATGAAATGGGGCTTTCACAAAAAGAACGCATTGCTTCCATAAAGGATAGCCTGAATTCAATTCATGGTTCAGCGTATGTCACGAATCTGAAAAACAGCACTTTTAATTATCCTTTGTTCAATATAATAAATCAGCCTGAAATGAAAGAAAACATCTCAGTATCTGACATGAATTATTGTTTTAATAATTATCCTGTTTACAGAAAGTCTTTGAAAGAATTTGGAAAGGCACACTTTTTCTCCGTTACAAAACTCTTTAATAATCAATACATTTCCACCTACTGGTTCAATGTTGTTATGCTTATTTTAGGAATATTTATTCTATATAGCCTTATCATGGCAGAAGTACCTTATTACCTTTCAAAACGTTTTCGTTGATCATAATCCTAAAAATATCTGACAACCATATCCAATAGTTTAAAATTATTCTTAACACTATTTTTTTATTTTTGCCAATTGCTAATTTCACAAAAAATAAATTAAAGGTAAAACTAATAATCTGACTATGAAACTCACCTTAATCGATGGATTAATTATCCTAATCTACCTTTTATCAACTGTTGTCATTGGGCTTGTTCTTAAAAAAAAGGCACAGGAGAACAAATCAGCCTATCTTTTAGGCGGAAATAAATTACCCTGGTACATGCTTGGCTTATCGAATGCCTCAGGCATGTTCGATATCAGCGGTACCATGTGGCTGGTAACCCTGGCTTTTGTATATGGGTTGAAAAGCATCTGGATTCCATGGCTATGGCCTGTTTTTAACCAAATCTTTTTAATGGTATACCTTTCTATCTGGTTACGTCGTTCCAATGTAACTACAGGAGCCGAATGGATTGGAACCCGGTTTGGAAAAGGACTTGGAAGTTCGCTATCACATGGTATTGTTGTTGTATTTGCCTTAATCGGATGCCTTGGTTTCCTGGCTTACGGTTTTATCGGACTTGGAAAATTTGTTGAAATATTCCTTCCCTGGGAAGTTGTATCAAAATATGTTCCTTTTCATGTTCCACCACAGTACGTCCCTCATTTTTACGGGATAGTGTTTACATTTTTTGCTACCCTGTATGCGATACTCGGTGGCATGGTCAGCATAGTTTGGGCAGATGTCCTTCAATACACCATTATGACAGTATCGGCTATTATTATTGGTGTCATTGCTATGAATGCCATTTCTGTGCATGGACTGGAAGTACCCGATGAATGGATGAACCCTTTCTTTGAAAGCAGGTTAAATATCGATTGGAGCAATTACATTCCGGAAGTAAACCAAAAGATTAAAGAAGATGGGTACACCTTGTTTGGTGCCTTCTTTATGATGATGTTATTTAAGGGGATCCTTGTGAGTGTGGCCGGACCTGCCCCAAATTACGACATGCAGAAAATTCTTGCTACCAAGTCTCCTGTTGAAGCAGCAAAAATGAGTGGGTTTGTCTCTGTCGTGCTCATGCCAGCAAGGTATATGATGATTGCAGGTTTTGCAGTGCTGGGCATCATTTATTATGATCAGCTTGACCTGATGATTGCCGGAAGGCTTGATTTTGAGCAGATACTCCCTTCAGCCATAAACGAGTTTGTACCTGTGGGCCTGATGGGATTATTATTGGCTGGATTGCTTGCAGCATTTATGTCAACCTTTGCCGGCACACTCAATGCTGCACAAGCATACGTAACGAACGATCTGTATCTGAAATATGTAAATAAAAATGCTTCTAACGACCAGGTTAAATGGACCAACTATATTGTGGGTATCCTTGTTGTAGTTATTAGCATTATTTTGGGCTTTTTTGCTAAAAGTGTTAATCAGGTATTGCAGATTCTGGTATCAGCCCTTTGGGGAAGTTACATGGTTTCCAATATCCTGAAATGGTACTGGTGGCGGTTTAATGCAGCAGGATATTTCTGGGGAATGTTTATTGGTATTGTAGCCGGGTTTGTCCCCTTTATTTTCCCAAATTTATTGCCGGCTATATTCCCGGGCTTTGCTCCTGATATCCGCATTTTGTATTACTTCCCGGTTATCCTTATTGTTTCTACTATCGGCTGTTTAATAGCCACTTATTCCAAGCCGCCCACCGATGATGAAACACTAACGTCATTCTACAAAAGTGTCCGTCCATGGGGTTTTTGGAAGCCAATCCATAAAAAAGTAGTGGCCCAGGATCCCGAGTTTGAGAAAAACAAGGATTTCTGGCGTGATATGTTCAATATCGTGATGGGTATAATTGGTCAAACAGCCCTCGTGGTACTTCCAATATATATCGTGGTAAAAAAAGGTGGCCCTATGTTGATTACCCTGGCCATTACAATAGTAGTTTTTGTGATTATGAAAAAAACCTGGTGGGATAAGCTAAGAAACTGATATACATTTGAATTATCAAAGGTATTTTGTAACTTGTATATTTTTACAAACATTCAATAAAATATATGAATAAAAAAGAACTTACAAAACGGATAAGCAAACTGGTTAAAAACCACGAAAATCTTATTACCCGTACCAATAAAAAAGTAAAAAAGGATTATAACGGAATTTTTTACCGGTATAAATACCCCATTATCACTGCGGCTCATACACCATTGCATTGGCGGTATGATTTTAACCCAAAGACAAATCCATACATGATGGAACGCAACGGTATTAATGCCGCTTTTAATGCCGGTGCCATTATGCTTAATAAAAAGTTTTATATGGTGGTAAGGGTTGAAGGCTGGGATCGAAAATCATTTTTTGCTGTCGCTGAAAGCAAGAATGGCATTGATAACTGGCGATTCTGGGATTATCCTGTTACCATGCCCCTGACCGATGATCCGGAAACCAATGTGTACGACATGCGCTTGACGCAACATGAAGATGGCTGGATTTACGGTATCTTCTGCGCCGAAAGGAAAGATCCGAATGCCCCGGCTGGTGATTTGTCTTCGGCTGTGGCCACAGCGGGCATTGCGCGTACCAAAGACCTTAAAAACTGGGAACGGCTTCCGGACCTTAAAACAAAAACCCAACAGCGCAATGTGGTTTTGCATCCTGAGTTTGTGAATGGGAAATACGCCCTTTACACAAGGCCGCAGGAAGGTTTTATTGACACCGGATCGGGCGGTGGTATAGGCTGGGCTTTGGTGGACACCTTGGTTGGTGCTGAAATCAAAGACGATGAGAAAATCATTGATGAACGAATCTACCATACCATTAAAGAAGTTAAAAATGGGCAGGGACCTGCACCTATTAAGACTTCCAAGGGTTGGTTACACCTGGCTCATGGGGTAAGAGGCTGCGCCGCAGGATTACGTTATGTACTCTACATGTTCCTGACTGATCTGGATGATCCATCTAAAGTAATAGCCGCTCCCGGCGGTTACTTCATGGCCCCCGAACACGAGGAACGTATTGGTGACGTATCAAACGTATTATTCACAAATGGATGGATAAGGACCAAAAATGATGAGATTTTCATTTATTACGGATCATCCGATACAAGAATGCATGTAGCCACTTCAACAGTTGATCAGCTTCTGGATTATGTGCTTAACACTCCGGCGGACGGATTGATATCTGCTGATTGCGTTAAAATCCGGAATGAGTTGATTTCTAAAAACCTCGAATTTATGAAGCAAAAAGATTGAAAAATAAAAAAAAGCGCTGAAAAAAGGGTAAGTCATTTTTTACCCTTTTTTTTTGCCTATTTTTATGGGAAAGTAAACAAGATGGTAACATCATTTATCAGGCAGTATAATTTACAAAGAAGTAATTGTTCCACTCATTGATAAACATTTGTAAACGGTTGTCAAAAAACTAAATTCCGGCAGTTGCTGATTTAAAAATACAGACCTGAAGAAAGAAGGTATTATTAACTACAAACACATAAATATGAGAAAATCAGTCTTGACTTTAATTCTCTTTTCCGTTTTTATGATGGTGTTTACCAGTTGCGGGAAAGAAAAAAAACCAATCTATCTTGATACATCTTTGTCCTTTGAGGAAAGGGTTGATGATCTGGTTTCGAGAATGACGCTTGAACAGAAAATTGCGCAATTGAGTTTTGATGCCCCGGGCATTGACAGCCTGAATGTTGGCCCCTATAACTGGTGGAATGAATGCCTGCATGGTGTTGCCCGTTCAGGGCTCGCCACTGTGTTTCCTCAGGCTATTGGTATGGCTGCCACCTGGGATAAGGACCTGATGCATCGCATTGGTCGTGTTATTTCAGATGAAGCCCGTGCAAAATATAATGATTACCAGGCCAGGGAAAAATATGGCATCTACCAGGGACTGACTTTCTGGACACCAAACATCAATATCTTTCGCGATCCACGTTGGGGACGTGGTATGGAAACTTATGGCGAGGATCCCTATCTCACAGGAAAAATTGGTACCGAGTTTATCAAAGGCCTGCAGGGCAATCACCCAAAATATTTTCAGGCCATAGCTACAAGCAAACACTATGTGGTGCATAGTGGTCCTGAACCCGAACGCCATTCCTTCAATGCCATTACTAATGAGATTGATTTCAGAGAAACTTACCTGCCTGCTTTCAAACGTACCATACAAGAAGGAGGTGCTTATTCGGCCATGTGCGCATATAACCGATACCTTGGCGAACCCTGTTGTGGAAGCAACTATCTTCTTAACGAACTCCTGCGTGAGGAAATTGGCTTTGAAGGATACGTAGTATCAGATTGTGGGGCCATTCGTGATTTTTTTGACGGACACAATATCGTAGAAACGCCAGAGGAAGCAGCGGCCCAGGGTGTGGCATCCGGCACCGACCTTAATTGTGGGGATGTGTATCCCAGCCTTGTTGAAGCTGCCAAACAAGGGCTGATCAGTGAGCAGGAAATAGACATCGCCGTTAAACGCTTATTTTTGGCCCGTTTCAAACTTGGCATGTTTGATCCGGCAGAAGATGTGCCTTTTAACAGCATTTCACTGGATGTAGTGGATAGTGAACCGCATAAAGCCACGGCCCTGGAAGCAGCAAGAAAGTCAATGGTCCTGCTGAAAAACGATGGATTACTTCCATTGAATAGGGATTACAAAAACATTGCAGTTATCGGACCCAACGCCAATGATGTGGAAGTGCTTCTGGCCAATTACAACGGAATTCCATCAAACCCGGTTACCCCTTATGAAGGCATTAAACTAAGACTCCCCGATGCCAATGTTAAATATGCCCTGGGCTGCGAACACGCAGAAAATCTGCCAACCTTTGAAGTGATTGGCAATGAATTTCTGTTTACCGATGAAAGTAAAATGCTACATGGGTTAAAGATGGAGTATTTTGACAATAGGGAATTTAATGGTCAACCTGTAAAAGACACCATTGCCCCTAATATTGACTACTACTGGTGGGATAAAGCACCCCTTCCAGAGCTTAATGATGATAATTTTGGAGTCCGATGGACAGGTGTTATCGTACCAAAAGAATCAGGCAGATATGCCCTGGGGGCCGAAGGTTTTAACGATTTTAACATGTATATCGATGGGGAGGAGTTTCTTTCTTTCACCAACATACATCATTCAAATAAGCAATATAAGTTTGTAGAATTGAAAGCCGGACAGGCTTATAAATTACGGCTGGACTTTATGGAACATCATGGCGATGCTTTCATGAAATTGTTATGGTCACCACCTAAAGGTAACCTTGAAGAAGAAGCCCTTCAACTGGCCAGGCGGTCAGATATAGTGGTCCTTTGCATGGGATTATCTCCTCGCCTTGAGGGAGAAGAGATGAAGGTTCAGGTTGATGGATTCAGGGGCGGTGACCGTTTAATTATCGGTTTACCAAAACTTCAACAGGATTTCATTAAAAAAATCCATGCCCTGGGGAAACCCACGGTGCTGGTTATGTTGAATGGCAGCGCTGTAGCCATAAACTGGGCACAGGATAACATGTCAGCTATCCTGGAAGCATGGTATCCGGGCCAGGCAAGCGGAGAGGCCATTGCTGATGTTATTTTTGGTGATTACAACCCGGCCGGAAGATTGCCGGTAACATTTTACAAATCGGCAGATGATTTACCGGATTTTGAAAATTATGAAATGAAAGGACGTACCTACCGTTATTACCAAGGTGATGTGCTTTATCCATTTGGACATGGCTTAAGCTATACAACCTTTGAATACTCGGCGCCTACTCTTGATAAAACAAAAATAAGCGCTAATGAGCCCATAACCCTGACTGTGGATGTCTCAAACACCGGTAGCATGGATGGGGATGAAGTAGTGCAGTTGTACCTTGCCACAAAGTTTGAAGGTGAAGGCCGCCCGATAAAAGCATTGAAAGGATTCGAACGGGAATTTATCGCTGCTGGCGAAACAAAAACCGTTTCTTTCCTTGTTGAGCCAGAGGAGCTTGCTTTTTACAGTCCTGATGAAGGAGATTATATTGTTGCACCAGGCACTTATTCGCTAATGGTTGGTTCATCTTCTGCTGACAATGCATTAAAATCTATCGATTTTGAAGTTGAGAATTAATTGAATAGACTAATTGTATAACTCAGGGCTGTTGCATTTTGGTTACTTGTTTTTAAAACCGTGCAAAAAAAAAAATGCAGCAGCCTTGATTTTTTTTAATGTCATTATTCCGATGATGTTTTCACAAAACGTTGAATGTGCTTTTCACCTTCATTTTCAACCACAATCAGATAAACCCCGTCATTTAAAGCCCTGACATCAAATTCATTGAGGTGGGATGAAATAGCTTTATCAACCACAACCTTACCATCAATTGAAATTATTCTCATCCTGCTATTTAATAGCTGAGGCTGATTGATTCTAACAGTTATCTCAGTACTTCCGGGATTGGGATATACATCAAAATAAGTATCCGTAATCATTTCAGTATCCAGGTTTGACCGCGAAGACAAAGACTTCAACAACCAGTTTTCAGGATCAAACTGCAATCCAGTCACTTGTTGCGGGGCATAAGCTTTAAATATAGCATTTGAGGTATGTTGAAAATATTTTACAGTATCCGAGGATAGGCTATAATTAACCACAAATTCAACTGAGGTTTTGAATAAATCAGATGGGTTATCAGAACCGGTCTGTTTGGAATATATATAGAGGGTATCATCTTCCTGAACCCAGTTTATTTCAAAAACAGGAAAACCTTTACCATAATACCATTGATCAAAAAAATAATCGTAGTCATTACCGGTAATTTCATTGACAACGTTATTAAAATCATCCCCGGTTGCTACGGAATCTTTAAACGCTGTTTGAAATTCTTTAAAAGTTGAAAAGAAAACGCTGTCATTATCAATCTCATAGCGTAGCATGTGTAACAGAGCAGCTCCTTTTTTATAAGATAAATTATAATTGAAGATTCTGCTTTCATTGGTACTTTCTTCAAAAGGAACGTAAACGGAACCATAAGGCTCACGTAAGGCGCGTTCATGGGCTGTGGCCATCCAACTATCCGCAGCTTGTTGATCGATAAACCTCTGATAAGTAAGATACTCAGAATAGGAAGCAAATCCTTCATTCACCCATATGTCCTGCCAGGTGGCACAGGTAACATTGTCGCCAAACCATTGATGGGCCAGTTCATGCGCTACCAGAAACAATTCAAAATAAAACATGGTGCTCATGGTTTGATGTTCCATGCCCCCTCCAAAAGGCGCCACAGCATGACCGTACTTTTCTTCTGCAAAAGGATAAAGAGTAAAAATATCTGAAAAATAGTTGATTAGGTCGGCGGTGACATCAATCTTTTCACGCTGTTTTTCCAGATAACCTGCTGTATTTGGTATATAATTTATTATCAAAATAGAATCAGTATGTCCCTTTGGATGAGCATACAGATTATATTCTGAATACTCTGCCACAGAAAAAGAGATTAAATAATAAGCAATGGGGTATTTACTTTTCCAGGTATATCTCACATGCCTATCACCCACATCGGTTGTATTTACCAGCAGGCCATTGCTTCCCACCTTTAGCCGCTTTTCAACTGTGAATTCGAGGGTCACAGAGTCGGCCTTATCGGTTAAATCCTGTTTACAAGGAAACCAGTTTTTCGCCGAAAAGGGTTCACTTAAAGAATAGGTAACCGGAATTTCCTCGTAAGGATGAACCTCATTATACACTCCTGCCCTGCCCTGATATGTGCCAGTAGGAGTGCCGCTGTAGAATACAGATACCTTTACGATTTCACCCGGGGACAGGATATCATCTTGAACATCTAAAATAAGCTGATCGTTTTGGTGGGTGTATTGCACTGATGCATTATTTAAAAAAACTTCATGAATATCCATACCGGTTGAAAAATCAATCACCAACGAATCATTAAAGGAACTGGTAAGGACTGAAGTAATTATGGTTTCTCCTGAAATAAATGCTGAAGTATCACTTAATTCCAGCTTTAAGTGGTAATGAGTAACATCGTAACCAGATCCATTCTGTAACATATAATTTTTAGGAAGATGATGCCTGGAGGATTGCATAAGCATTTTTTCAGGCCCATAGCTTGATATTGATTGTGCACTGGTAATAATAGCAACAAAAGTTAACAGAAGAAGCAATATATAATTTTTCATGCTACAATACTTAACATCTTGATAGTAAACTAAAAATACACACCATTTGTTTAGCGAGGTTTTTGTGCTTAAATAAACCCACCCCCAATCCAAAGCCGGAACATGGCAATGACAATTACAAGGATATTTAGATTTCTTCCATTTTTGTATCTGGCCAGTACGCCAAAAAAAGCACCAATAAAGGCAAAGAAAAGCGCTATCCAGTTTAACCAGCCCAAGAGAGGAAAAAAGCCGACAATGGCAATCACCAGGGAAACAAATCCAAAAATTGAAGATACAAGGTTCATCTTTATAATGATTATACAAGTAAATGTAAGGATTTGTAACGAAATAATAATCAGAATAGCGAAATGATTCAATGAGAATTGGCTCCAACGCAGAGAAAGTGAAGCTCTATAAAATAATAAATCCCCGGGGAGGGGATTTATTACTAACTAACTAACCTAACTAACTAAAACCAAACTATGAAACTCTATAATGTCTTTTTATATTTTTGTGTACGTACAAAATTACCTTGGGTTTACATTTGATGCAACTTTTTTTAAATGATATTGTATACTAAATGGAGGTGATGTTAATCACTAACAATTTAACATTAAGAATTTTAGTGTAATTATATATCCCGGGTTAGATAAAAAAAAAAGACCCCGAAACTTTCGAGGCCTTCCTGTCAACCAACTATCAACTAAACCCTAACTGAATACTTTTTAATATTTTGTCAACTGTTTACACAAACAAATATAAGAGGTTAACAACATTCTGACAATAAATTCAGGGTGATGTTCATTATTTTAAAGCGATGATCTTCATCACCTTAAATATTCAACCATATATTTAAATTTGTCATTCATTAAAATTTCTTAAATTATGCGGTTTACCTGCTTATTTATTGTCTTTTTTCTGGTACCTTCCATGGTTTTTACCCAGAAATTATCCATAAGTGAAGATGGACGGCGTTTTGAAAATTCCGATGGTAGTTCATTCTTATGGCTAGGTGATACTGCCTGGGAGTTATTTCATAAACTCAACCGTGAAGAAGCGGATGAATACCTTAAAAATCGTTCTGAAAAGGGATTCACGGTCATTCAGGCTGTGATACTTGCCGAGCTCAATGGATTACGTAGTCCAAATCCTTACGGTGATTTACCTTTGATTAACAATAACCCGGAAAACCCAAATGAAGCTTATTTCAAACATGTAGATTACATTGTAAACAAAGCCAATGAACTGGGCATGGTAGTTGGTATTTTGCCAACCTGGGGTGATAAAATTTACTCTGAAAATCCTGGCGCAGGGCCTATTATTTTTACTCCCGAAAATGCTGCTGTGTATGGTGAATACCTGGGTAATCGCTATTCAGAAAATGAGGTTGTGTGGATACTGGGGGGCGACCGAAATGTGGCCAACGACGAGGTATTTTCTATTTGGAATGCCATGGCCAAAGGAATTGAGATGGGGTCAGGCAATAAACAACTCATTACCTATCATCCCCGTGGAACAGGAGTCTCTTCATGGTGGTTTCATAACGAGGAGTGGCTGGATTTCAATATGTATCAAAGCGGGCATGAAGCTTTTAACAGCGTTTACTCCTATGCTGAAGATGCCTATTTATTGCAACCTGTAAAACCCTTTGTTGATGGTGAGCCGGCGTACGAGGATATCGCAGTCCGGTTCTGGGAATACATGGATTTTTCAAAACAGTCTGAAGACCGTGTACCCGAAGGTGTTTTAGAGGAAGACGGAACCATCCTTAAAAAGGAACATTTCAAAGAAGGATTTATCACACCATATCATGTGCGGATACATGCTTACTGGAACTTTTTGGCCGGAGCAGCCGGATATACTTATGGAAACAATGCCATCTGGCAGATGTATAAAACAGGGGGTGAAATTGCCATCCCTGCCTTAACCGACTGGCGTGAAGCTATGGATCGTCCGGGTGCCGAAGACATGAAACATGTACGGGCAGTACTTGAATCACGCCCGTTTGAGAAACTTATACCTGATCAATCCATCATATTTGGCGAAAACAGGGACAACAATAACCATATCCGGGCGGCTGGTTCATCAGACAATTCATTTTTAATGGTATACCTGGCCAGGGGGCAGGCTGTAGATGTTGTTATGAGCAAAATCCATGGCAACAATGCTGTAGCATGGTGGTACAATCCACGGAATGGTGAAGCCAAAAAAATTGGGGAATTTAAGACTAAAGGACACTTTAAATTTGTACCCCCGGCCAAGGGCGAAAACAATGACTGGCTTCTGGTCATTGATGGTGCCGGCAGTAATTATCCCCCTCCAGGCAGATGGAAATAAAACGGTTATTTTAACATGAAAGGAGCCAATAGCCATGGCTACAGCAATACGTTCAAATTGTTGATTTGCCTCTACATCTTCTCTGAACTATAAAAATTATCAATTATCTCAATATTGTTCATATTATGTATTGGGTGTTATTATTCAGATAGTTTTTATCAGAAAAAGACTGAAAACGGATGCCTCCGACTGATGAGAATCAACGGTAAATCAGTTAAAATGAAAGAATTAATTCAAAACAGGCAGGCTGTAAATTCATTGGAAATTACATACCGGGCAGGAAAAATCCAACAACCGGAAAGGGAGATAGATACTCTCCTGCAACATAAGGAGAATATCTCAGAATACAGCTTTTTTAACGGGCGTAATACACAAGACAGTTTTTACAAACCAGGAGATCGATCATTGCATAGATTTGATTACATCATCAGCAGCCGGTCCACCGGAGTCTGAAAAGCTATTCGTCATTTGGCAATTTGAAAAAATAGAGGAAGGCTGGCGGGAGTTTTTCTGAGGCTTCAACTTAAATGGTTAAGAAATCCACAGACAATATAAATGAAAGGGACTACATTTGTAAATTACGCTTAAGATTTACAACATGAGTTACCAGCAAAAGATAATATTCAGAAGCATCATTGTATTTATACTCGCTATATTTTTTATTCAATGCGAACGTAACAACAACAATAACGGGCTTCCGGGCAAATATTTGGTAGACTTTCAAAAAATAAGGGAAGTGACTTCTGCTGAGATAAACACCCAACTGGCCTTTGCAGCCATTTACTACCTTCAATTAGCCGATTTAGCACTTTCAAATAAGTATGGTGTCTCCATTTACAAATTGAGCTATAGTACTACCTTCTTAAACGATGAAATTGTTGCATCCGGATTAGTTTGTATTCCAAACAGCAGTGCTGAGTTTCCGGTTTTAAGTTTTCAGCCGGGCACCAATACCTGCAATGCAAATGCCCCCAGTGTAAATTCTTCCGATCCGCTCACATCCCTGGTGGGCGTTTTGGCAGGCAATGGATACATCATAACCATACCTGATTATACAGGATTTGGTGAGTCTTCCGAAATCCTTCATCCCTACATTCATAGAAACTCATCGGATCAGGCTGTGCTGGACTTACTTAATGCTGCAATTGAGTTTCTTGATTTAGATGAAACACAAACAAAACATAACGGAGAATTATATCTGATGGGCTACAGTCAGGGTGGTTGGGCCACCTTATCTGCCCTTCAAACTATCGAAAAACTAGCATCTTTTCCACTGCAACCCAAAGCCGCATCATGTGGAGCCGGAAGCTACGATTTGGTTCAGATGACGGAAGACCTTCTGGAAAAGACAACTTATGCTTTCCCCCTGTACCTGGCCTACTTTATCTATTCAAGAATTGAAAACGACATCTTAACCGAACCCGTATCCTCTTACTTTAATGCTCCTTACTCCTCCTCCATCCCAACCCTGTTTAATGGAAACAACTGTAATTCATCCATTAACAATGCATTGCCAGATACACTTAGTAAATTGCTGTCTCCATCTGTTTATTCATTAAACACCCCGGGCAATGAATTCCCCGGATTATATAACGAACTACTCACTAATTCAATCGATCCCTGGAATACAAGTGCGAATCTCCTGCTGTATCATAGCAAAGGTGATGGTTCAATATCATACAATCAAAGTGAAACAATGTATGACCGGTTTCTTGAATCAGGAATAGACACTGACAAAATAAGCCTGGAGCTTACCGACAGCCTCGGCCATGAAGATGCTGTGATACCCTGGGGAATAGAAACATTCGCATGGTTTGAAAGGATTGAATAAATGACAAAAATCAATCAATGTTTGCCAATCTTTAAAACTTTCCATTTCCAAAACTGCCAGATTAACATAATTATGCATCTTACAGAGATTTTCATAAATCAATCTCCCTTTTAAACCAAAGCTCAATACGGTTAAAAAAAGGTCCCCGTAACCGGAGACCTTTTTCAATTAAACCAAAAACATCAGAAAATTAACCACTAAACCGCGTTTAATGCTTCTTTAAGTCTGTTTGAAACTTCTTTGGTCAATTGTTTCAACTCAGAATTATCTACAACATCCATAATGGCTTCGGGATTCTGAAATGCCACCACATATTTATTTTCACCTATTTTTCGAATAATGCCTTTACAAGGCAACATCAAACCTATATTCTTCTCTATCTGTATGGCCTCATGGGCAAACTTCGGGTTGCAAATTCCAAGGATCACATAGGTATCCATATTGGCGTTAGCTTTTTCATTTAGGGTTTCATGCATCTTCATTTCAGATACAATACCAAATTCCACTCCTTTCAGCGCGGCCTTTACCTTTTTGAAAATGGTTTCATAATCACCGGTAACTTCCTTGCTGAAATAAAAGCTGCTTTTCTCTTTGTTTTCAGCTGAAACACCTGATGAAAATATAATTAGCAACAACGCAGCTATAAAAGATGTTTTGAAACTCATTGTTGTTTTCATGATTGACAGTATTTAATAATTATTTTTCCAATTCCCGGGTCTTTAAAAGATATACATCAATGTAATCCCTGAACATTTGTTTTGTTTCCTCTTCGGTACGTGCAATGCCTGAGGCCATAAAGGGCTTTCCATCAGTCGGACAATAAAGAAAAGATGGTATGCTCTGGATACCAAATACACCGGCTAACTCACGTTCTTTTTCGGTATCTACTTTATAAATGTTTATCTTATCACCATACTCTGCAGCAAGCTCTTCCAATATGGGTGATGTAGTCCTACAAGGTGCACACCAGTCAGCATAAAAATCAATCACACAGGGTTTATCTCCCATAAAAACCCATTCTTCCGGATTTTCTTCATAGTTCATAACCTTTTCCAAAAATTCAGCTTTGGTAAGGTTAATGGTACCTTTTACTTCAGTCGATGTACTTTTTTCCTTATCTGATGATGCTATCTGTTCTGCCAGATTTTCATCATTATTCACCGGACCTGATTGGGCATTCGAATTTGAGGAATTGCATCCTTGTGAAATAATAAGCGTCAGGGCTAGCACCGACAGGATTAAAATTTTTGTCTTTTTCATAATTACTTTTTTCTGTGTTTTAAATCGTTATTCCCCCATATCGTTAGGGGAGTTAATTTTTCGCTCTTTTTTATTTATAAACGTGTCGGATAATAAATAACCAATAAACCCACCTGTAAGTGAACTCCTCTTCCAGGAGGATGTCAGAGGGCAGGTTCCGGAGTTACAACCAATGTAATACCAGTAAATATATCCTGCCAAAGCTCCTAACAGTATCATTCCAACGTAAATCAGCCATTTATTATTCTTCATTTTTATTGTTTTCTAATCAAAAGCAAATCACATGCCATATATATAAATATATATATATTCATATGTAAAAATACGTAATATATTCGAATTACCAATCATTCTTTTGAATAATTAATAATTTTTAACAAAAAATATCAAAGCCGAAACGTAACAGACTGGTATGAATGATTACCGGAAAAAATCCTGTGAAAAAAATAAAACTTGAAAATAGGTGAAAGATAATAAACCTTCCGGTTTTTTATGAAGATGGCTATTAATCTCTTCCAGCTTCAAAGCAAGCCGAAATAGCTAAACTAAAAAATAATTACAACCGTTATTGCCCCCATAAATTTGTGGGGTATTCACCTTTATCGATTAGTTTTTGTAATTTTTCAACTACATCCTCCCTGTCTTCACGATAGGTAACTCCGAACCAGGTAGATGAGGTAGTAAAAACCTTCATGCTGGCTTCACCGTTTTTTAATAGCTGATGCACCACGGATGGAATGTAAAATTCTGATTTTGGAGTTTGTACATGCTCTGACAGGAACCTCACAAATTCGCGTCGCAGGAAACCAAAAAAAGATGGAGAAAATCCAAAAAAATTCATGGACACCGGTTCTTCTGGACGTAATTCTTCTCTTTCTCCCTGCTCATCCACAAAAACAATTTTGCCATTATCCTTCTGAATTTTTGTACGTTCAACGATACTTTTAAGAAATCCCTGGTTATCAAGTTCGCAAATACCCCTGGAGACCGATCCGAATTCAGAAAGGGTATTTTTAAGCGGATAACCCACCATACAATATTCTGTGGAGTTATTATTCTTTATCTGAGACAAGTACCCGGCCATAATCTTGTATGCCTCCCGGCCATAAAAATCATCAGCATTAATTACAGCAAAAGGCTCTTTAATAACCTCTGTAGCCATCATCACAGCATGCCCTGTTCCCCATGGTTTTGTTCTATGTCCGGGTACATTAAAACCTTCCGGCAGGTTGTCCAGCTCCTGGAAAACATACTCTACCTGGATTTTATCCTGGAATTTGTCGAAAAACTCCCTGAAATCCTTTTCAATGTCTTTTCTGATAACGCAGACTACTTTTCCAAAACCTGCCCGGATGGCGTCATAGATGGAATAGTCTGTAATCGTTTCACCTGAAGGCCCTAGTTTATCAATCTGTTTGAGCCCGCCATACCGGCTACCCATACCAGCAGCCAAAATCAAAAGCGTTGGTTTACCCATAATACATTCAATAATTGTTTTTATAAAAAAGAAATAAAATTATAAAATATAGGTGAGGCGCAAAACAAAAATGGGGTAACCATGCTATTTAATTAATATGGTTGTCCGTAAAAACACCTAATTATGAATAATGCTTCGAATGCCACATACCTATGAAAATAAATGGCCACGAATGCACGAATGAGGAATGACAAAGTCATTCGAAATTTGTGTGCATATATCACGTCTATTACAACGTTTTCGGGCATTTTGTTGTTAGGTGAAATTACAAAAGTACGTTGACTCAATTTTACTCATTTTATTCGTGCATTCGTGGCTAATATGCTTTAGGTATATTCGCGGACAATTTTGATTAAAATGTACCGGCCTATGCTTTTTTAAAGGGAATGGTGAAATAAAAGGTACTGCCCTTTCCATAGTCAGATTCCACCCAAATGCGACCGCCAAGAATGGTAACGAGCCTGCGTGTCAAAAATAAGCCCAATCCAAGACCGCGGTATATGGTGGTATTGGCGTCAGCTATCTTTGTAAATCGCTGAAATATTTGTTCTGTGTTCTCGGGTTTTATTCCTATGCCCGTATCAGACACAAAAAATTCAGCATCATTGTTTTTTAGCACACACCCAAAACTTACACCGCCATGATTTGTGAATTTAGTGGCATTTGCAAGGAGGTTATTTAGGATCTGTTCGAGACGGGTGGCATCGGTTTTTATCTTTACATCATCGGGCAATAGCATTACCCTTAAATCAATAGCCTTACCTTCCTTGCGAAGGATATGCTGGAATATCTCATATTCCTGATTAAGTATACCATTTATACTTATCAGCTTATCTTTAAGGGCAAACTGATTTGTTTCAATCATAGATAAATCAATCATATCATCGATTAAGCGAATCAGGTGCTCGTTATTAGCCTCTACCAAAGCTTTATATTTTTTCTTATCGGCAACTGTTATTTGTGCGGAAAAGACCAGGTTGCTAAACCCAACAATGGCATTTAACGGAGTGCGAATTTCATGAGACAAATTCTGTAAAAAAGCAGATTTTAGTTTGTCTGATTCCTTCGCGCGTTTGTACTGATGAATATAGTTATTCTTCGCTGCTGTTGTAAAAATAAAAATAATTGAAAAATAAATTATCAAACCTGAATAGGTATCTGTAATTCTGGCACGTTCATCAGGATATCCGGGAAGGATTTCAGGATTGGAATATTCAACAACATATAATACAATAATGTTGGTAAGGATAAGCAAAAACAGAATAATAACCGGTTTGATATCCCAGATAAAAAGTAACATGGAAAAATACACAACAAAGAGATAAAGTACCGGCCCGTGGCTATTGTAATTATACAACCAGAATATGTTGATGAGTGCTATAGAAACCAGTGAAATCACCCATTTAAGCGAATTAAGAAGGGAGGTAAACCGCCCTGCCAGATATATTACTAAATATGTAATGAACGTGCCCAATGCAACAAAAACCATGGTGTTGCCCAATCCAAGAAAAGAATTTAATAATACACCAAATAATCCACTGACAGAAAAAACCAGACTTGCATAAAGCACGAATTTTTTTTCAAAATTATCCAGATTTTTTGGACCAACTAACTTATTTCTTAGCTGATAAAGCATGTTCCATTTTATGAAAAGTTGAAAATAGTAATTATAATCTTAAAAAACTGAATATTCCCCGGACTTTTATAATTTCATGAAAAACAATGACCCAAAAACATTACAACCAATTAAGAATATTACTATATTCATACGTTGGATATTAAAACAATAAAGCATGCCAATCGACACATTGTTGGATGACTCATTTGCTGTAACTTAGTGTTTTAAAACCATCAATCAACTAAAATGTGTTTCTTACGGCCTGCCTATACTAACAAAACAGTCAATTTATGAAAAAAACACATGCACAAACCGCCAAAGAAATCATACAATATGGCGAAAAACTCCTTGTTGGGAACATTTCTATGGAGCAAAAACCTTTTCTGGGAAATAACATTGCTATGGAAGACCGGGAACTGGTTGGTTTTATTTTTTGTGATTATCTCGGATTATCAGTTGACAACAGGGTAAAAACGGCAGCAAAAGAAGCACTTGACAAATTCGGTGCTTTTACTTCTGCATCAAGAACTTACATTAAACTGGGGCTGTATGATGAAGTAGAAGAACTTCTTTCCAAAATTTTTAACAAGCCGGTAATACTTACTACCCGCACCTCCCTAGGCCATGTTGCTGCATTACCTGTACTTACGGACCGTTCAGATGCTATTATTCTTGATCATTATGTTCATACCACTGTTAGAAATGCAGCGGATATGTTGCGGGGATATGGAAACAGCGTTGAAATGGTGCGTCACAATAACCTTAACAAGCTTGAGCAGCGTATTAAAGAACTTCGTGAGAAGCATCAAAGAATCTGGTACCTGGCAGATGGTGTATATTCCATGCATGGAGACACCTTGCCGGCACAGGGATTAAATTATCTGCTTAATAAGTATGACTCGTTGCATATTTATGTAGATGATGCACATGGCATGAGCTGGACAGGACAAAACGGTTGCGGATACGCCCTGGCCAATATGCCGCACCATCCCAGATTATTTGTCATCACCTCTCTTGCCAAAGGGTTTGGCACAGGTGGGGGCGTGATAGTATGTAACGATGAGATTCAACGCGAAACCATACTCAAAGGGGGCACTCCATTAATTTTCAGTGGTCCGGTAACTCCATCAACGCTTGGCGCAATAAAGGCATCGGCACAAATCCATTTGTCTGATGCGGTTACCAAAAAACAGGAAAATTTATCAAAGCTTATTCATTTCTTCCACAGCGAAGCCAAACGCTTAAAAATACCAGTTATAAAGAAGGAAAATACCCCTATTGCCTTCGTCCCTACCGGTGATCCATATACGGGTATGGACATTAGCAACAATATAAAAAACCATGGTTTTTTTGTGGCATGTGGTGTTTTTCCAGCGGTACCCTATCACAATTCCGGATTACGTGTGGTGCTTAGCGCCCATCATACAAAGGATCAAATCAGAAAATTCGCCCAGGCTTTAAGGTATGAGTTGGATAAGGTATTTGAGCAGAAAAATACGGATCAGGAAACTGTGCTTAAAAATTATAAGGAAGAAATTATTGTTTAGTACATAGTGTCATGTCATTTTTACTATTGCGGTTGAACCACTGCCAAGGTTTTCACCCATTGGCAGGGTACGCCCCGTCAGCGGTCAACGACCCTGATGGTGGCTAGGCGACATAATAGTCTTGACATGACAGTAGTATAATACAAAAGGTATAATTGTTACAGATTTAAAAAAAACGTCTGATTAAATGAACCAAAAGTGATATTGCCACACTTATAAGCAACATGGTGGTAATTGGGAAATAAAATTTGAAATTATCCCTTTCGATGCGGATATCACCAGGTAATTTCCCAAGCCAGGTAAGTTTATCTTTAAAAAACATCAACATGATCCCTGATAATAGTAGCAGGATACCCAGACCGATGAGAATTTTTGGAAGCTGATTCATGAACACATAAATAATTTCAGGTTTACAAAATCTTTTTTTCTCAAAATTGTATATTTACGGCCAAAAGTACAAGCAATGTCTGTAATATTAGGAGC
>CAZZBU010000020.1:19762-37067 GCA_964652315.1 uncultured Bacteroidales bacterium | reverse complement strand
TCAGCCCTTCATGTTATTAGCTGGTCATTATCTGGAAGGCCTGAAAGGCCATCCGATTAGTCCAGGCCGAAGCGCAGTAAATATCTCAACCGCAACAAATCAAAATAGTTGAGATTTGGGCTTGGTCCTTGCAGGTTTCTCAAAAAAAATGGTTCTGCCATTGACAAAATTCTTCTTACAATGCCTTCTAATCGGATTTTTTTTATTCTCTTCTCCATGGCCAGAATTCTTATATGCTTTTCGAGAATCCGCTTTTCCTTAATCCGGGCTTTAAGCTTATCCAGTCCCCGGACCGCATGTATTCTCTTTTCCATAAATATTTCAAAAGGATCAAGTCCCAGATGGATAACCGGATTTTCCAGGTGAAAAATACCCACCTGTTGTTTTAAGCATTCAATGCCAAAAACAGTATCTTCATGTCCGTATCCGGTAAAATCCTCATCAAACTTTACAGACTGAAAAACAGATTTTTTAATCAGGAAATTGCTGCTTAAAAACATCCGGTATGGGGCTTTCTGTCGCTCGGCTGCTGATCGTACTTCCCGGTTTCTTCCATAAAACCAGTGAAGAAACAAGGACTCATCCTCCGGGGCTTCAGGGCTGTAAGATAAACCGCCGCATAAAAGCGAAGCCCTGGTAAGGTTATCCAGGTAAGCCTTCAGAAACACATCAGATTCGGGCATCACATCGCAGTCCAGAAAAAGCAGATATTCATACCGGGCTTCCTCTGCCAGTTTATTCCGGATAGCTGATCTACCCAGATTGGAGGGCAACTCCATATATTTTACAAGGGAGATTGATTCCAGTGCCCTGTTTAACTTCTTAAATTCCTGCGATGAACCATCATCAAAAACAAGAATTTCTGCGGTTGATTCCATAGTGTCAATCTGGTACACCAGATTATTCACAAGGGGAACAACATCAAAATTGAAAACAGGAATAAGGATAGATAACACGTAACCAGCCCGCTTGATTGTAAAAATTTAAGAAACTTTGTTTTCCTGTTCAGGATTAAATTGTTGTTGCCTAAGGTGTTGCTGATAATTGTTAGGTTCCCTGGTCACCACATGATATACAAACAGGATTACAGCTGAAGCACCAAAAATTACCAGCAGAGACAGGAAAACCTTTCTAAGCACATCTTCAAGTTCAATAACATTCCAGATGCCCAGCAATGCTATCACTGTCAGAACCAATACAAAGGTGGTTAAAACATAAGATACTACTTTTCTCATGGTCTGAAAGGTTTAATATTATTCAGGTATAAAGATAAATCATAAATTGAATAAAAATCGATTTCCTGAACATTATCTTTATAAATCCATTTATATATATCGTTTTCCTTAAGTGCTGTTATGGTTTGATTGCTGGAAGGGTCAATGTAAAACCCTATCCTTTCCAGGGCTTTTGCAGTCCAATGGTAAATGATTCCTTTTCCCACCAGGTTTAATTTCCCGGTCAGCGTTTTTTTCATCCTGAAATTTCCGGTTTTTTTATCAAAATGCAGTTGGCTGTTCTCAATAAGATCATCAATCTCACCTTTAAGTACAAGGTCTTCAGGGGCCCCTTCAACAATGTTATGTTGATTAAGGATCCAGAGCTTATCTGCTTCAAACAAGGCCATGTTCAGGTCATGAGTAGAAAGAATTACGGCTTTACCCGTATTGCGTGAGAGTTGGTGCAACAATTGATAGATTTCATACCGGTTCGGTAAATCAAGAAATGCCGTTGGTTCGTCCAGAATCATGATATCGGTATCCTGTGCTAGGGTCCGTGCAATAACAGCCCGTTGCTTTTCGCCATCACTGATTTTATTGATGGGCCGGTGCCCAAGATGTGATATCCCTACATTATGAATGGCCTTCTGTACCAGATGATGATCTTCAGCTGTTAGCTTTCCAAACCAGTTGGTATAAGGAAATCTGCCCAGAGAAACCAGTTCATACACCGTCATGTGGGGTACATGCAGGTTTTCTGTGGAGACAAAACTTACCAACCTTGAGAATTCATGCCTGCTGATGTTTTGATAAGGCTTTTTATTCAGTAATAATGTACCTTCCAGCACATGTTGTTGTCTGGCAAGGGAGCGCAATAAGGTGCTTTTTCCTGACCCGTTCCTCCCGATAAGTGCAATGAAATCACCGGAATTTACCTCAGTGGAAAATCCTTTGAGTACTTCCAGTGGCTTTTCCCTGTCTTTGCCGGAATAGCCAACACGAAGATTTTGTATGGTAATTACCGGTTGCATGACGAATTAGGAATGGCTTAGTTTTTTGTTTTTCAGGATGATCCAGATAATAACCGGAATTCCCACAACTGCTGTAACTGAGTTAATAGGCAAAGTCTGTTGTTGTCCGGGCAACTTACTTAATATGTCACTAAATAGCATTATATCAGCTCCGGCAAGGATGGTGCCCGGAATTAAATAAAAATGGTTTGAAGTACGCATCATAATTTTTACTATGTGGGGCACAGCCACACCAATAAAACCAATGGGCCCGCAAAAAGCAGTTATGCTGCCGGCCAGTAAGCCGGTGGATAAAAATACCACAAGCAACAGGAAGTTAACGTTCATGCCTACACTCAACGCATACTTGTCGCCTGTAAGCAGCACATTCAGGCGTTTGGATGCCATAAACGCAATGACAAGCCCAACTAAAACAACCGGTCCGAGCACTTTTAGCTGTTCCATAGATGTGTTGCCCAGGCTACCCAGTGACCAGATTATAAAAGACTTCAGTGCTGTGGCCGTGCTAAAGTATTGTAAAATGCTTACAACTGCAGAAATGGCGCTGCCAAATAATATGCCAAGGATTAGAATGGTTAAGACATCATGGACGCGTGAGGATACCAGAAAGATTAACATCAGCACCCCCATAGAACCCAGCCAGGCAGCTACTACCATGGAAGTAGTCCCAAAAATACCGGCCCCGATGGAAATTCCACTCATGGTGAGTAAAGCTACACCAAGACTGGCCCCTGCACTAATGCCCAGCACATAAGGTCCGGCCAGGGGATTCTGAAATACGGTCTGCATTTGTAATCCGGCAACTGCAAGGGCTGAACCGGCAAGAACAGCAGTTAAAACACGGGGTAACCTGAAATTGATAAGGATGTTGCTACTAATGGGATCCGAAGTATCCTGGCCAGAAAAAATATGTACAAGGGTTTTAAAATCAATTTGATATGAGCCCAGGGAGAGTGCCGCTAAAAACAAGACAAGCAACATCAGCCCCAGTATAAAAAGAATAATATGTATGCGTTTGTTTTTCAAAAACAAAAAAATTTCTCAGGAGAATGCCATATTTGCTGGCAAACCTACATAAATTTTCTTGTTACTCCAGTTTTTGATAATAAAAAAGCTTGTGGTCAGGAATGAGCTCCGGATGGAATATTTTAATCATGTCTTTTACAATCAAATGAGGATGTATGGCGCCGGATTCAAAATAATCGTTGCCTCCTTTTGGCCCCAATCTTCGGTTGTTGTTGTAGACATTTTTATGTTTAATCACCGGAAAATCCCCTATTCGGGCATCAATAGAAAGGATATCAGACATGGAAGCTGCAAATCCACTATTTATCCATACATTGGCATGCATGGCCCGGGTATAGACCGCTTCCAGATCCAGGGGATAAACCTCTTTTTCATTATAACCCTCCCAGAGGTACCTCCCTCCAGCCTGCCGTATCATCTGCGCAAGATGTGATTCGCTGTTTGGCACATACCATACATCCTTATATGGCAAACCGGTAAGCACTGCCGGTCGCATTCCCGCATTTTCAGTCATGTCGGCAAGCTGGTTGTAGTGCCCGGCAATATCCTGAAAAATTGTGTCAGCTGCATCAGTATTATCATACAGGGCACCAAAAAACTTAACCCACTCTGCTTTACCCAGGGGGTTATCTTCAAGGTATTCTGCATTATATATCACAGGAATTCTAAGATTTTCAAGGTTTTCAAGTTGTTTATTGTTTGTCTGGGTGATGCTGAAAGCAACCACAACATCAGGTTTCAAAGAAGCGATCAACTCATAATCCAGGTTTTCTTCGTACCCTACTTCAAAAATTTGTTGTTGATTTATCCGTTGATTCACAATGGAATCGTATACAAAACGTGTTCCCGACAAACCAACGATGGTATGCTGCTGGTTTAGTTTACTTATGAAACCCACATGTGTTGTAGACAGGCAAACCACCCGTTGAACAGGTATTTTTATGGTTTTCGTGTTCCTGTTATCGGGAGCCAGGCCTGTTCGACTTAGTTGGTAATGAAATGTTACATCTGCTGCATTTTGCCAGGGGTTATATACTTCCAGTGAATAACCTTCAGCAGTTTTCTTCATACCAAAATGCCTGGCATAAGATGTCATTTCGTTTTCAACCTCACGTTTAAGTTGAACTTCTTTTCCACCTCCTGAATGGCATGATATGTATAAAAAACAGGTGAATAAAAAAGGCAATCTATTTTTCCAGGCGTTTATAATATTCATCGGGACGCTTTTTTGTCTGTTGACGGAAATAAAGCACTGTGCATGGCTTTCCGTTTATTGTATGTTCGCTGCCCCAATTATACACAATTTCGCGGAATTCATTGGCCTTATTATCACGAATTATGATGTATCTGTTGGTTGTGGAGTGTTTTCTTTTATACACTTCGTGGGTAATGCCCGGAGGATACTGTTTGGCCACCTTCACCAAATATAGTTCAAGTTCGGAGTTATCAGAAAAATTAAGTTCAGGCAAAGCAGGTTTTTCATCCACAGCAGCCACTTGCGGTTTAGCATTATTTCCAGCCTGTATTTTAGACAGCAACTCCTCAATTTGTTTCACCCTGGCTTTTGGGTAACGCTCATCAGGCTTAACCTCAAGAGCCATGGAATACAGCTCTCTGGCGTTGGCGTAATCGGAGTTGTTATAACGCTCATCAGCCTTAGCAATGATGTTATTGTATTTTTTTTCGCTTTCCAAATGGGCATGTCTTTCCTGTTCGATTAATTCTTGTTCCTGATCAATCTGTGAGATTTTTTCAGAAGGATATGCAGCAGCCTGTTTTAAGGCGAGAGCCTGCTGATAGGCATTTTTAGCTTCCATGAGTTTTTTTTCTGCATAAAGCTGGTCACCTTTTTCAATCCATTGGTTATACTCCGTTTCTTTGGCTTCAAGCGCAGCCTGTTGCAGTTTTTGTTTATCAATGAGTTGATTAACAGAAGCAAGTTTTTGCATGGCAACATCATCTCCTGCCTTATGTGCCAATGCCTGGTTGTATTCGCTCCTGGCTTTGATATAGTTGCCCGATGCCATGCTTTGATCGGCCCGGGCCATAAGATTATTAAAAGCTTCTTCACGGGCAACAGTTTGTGCTTCTTGAGCAGCAATTTTTTCCATCTTTGCATCAATGGTGTTTATTTGCGCCTGCGGATAGGCTTCACCAGGTTTTATGGCCAGTGCCTGCTGAAAAACCTGCTTTGCTTCGTCCAACTTATTTTGAACCATCAGGCTGTTACCCAATTTAAGCTTATTCTGATATTCCTCATTGTGCTTCTGAAGTTCCTCCTGTTGATCAGCTAAAAGTTTACCGGCTTTCTGAAGCCTGGATTTCGTGTAGCCATCGTCAGGTTTTAGTTCCAGCGCTTTTTCAAAAGCTGTTACAGCATTGGTGGCGTCTTCCTGTTCCAGGAATTGCTCACCTTTGGTCAGCCATTCATTAAATTGTTGTTCAGCCTTCTGTTTGGCCAGTATTTCCTGTTCATGACGTCTTGCTTCTTCGGCCTCCCGGGCTTTCTGTTTGTTAATAGCTGTAAGCCTGGTTTTGGGATAGGTCTCCCGGGGTTTTATCTCAGCAGCTTTTTTGTACAATGTTTCTGCCAAGCCTGTGTTGCCATCATCAAAAGCATTATCAGCCTGTTGAATGATAATATCATACTGATCAGGAGCATCTTTTTCAGCTTCAGATGCTATTTTCTTATCAATTGCAACGAGCTGCTCCTTTGGATATAACTCATTTGGTTTAAGCATGGCCGCTCTCCTGAAGGTATTTTTTGCTGCTGCCAGGTTTCCCTGTTTAAACTGATTGTTGCCCTGTTCAAGAAGCTTGTCGTAAAGGTGTTCCGAGGCTTGTGCTTCGGCTATTAAATCTTCCAGCTCAATCAGGCGATCAGCTGCATGATATTCCCATGGGCGTTTATTATCAGCCTCTGCGTAAAGTCTTTTTGCTTCTTCATATTTTTTTTCAGAAAACAGCTTATCGGCCTGAGCTAACAGATCGTCATATTTATTATCAAGGCAGGCGAGGTTTTGTTTTTCAAAATTTTGTATGCGTCGCCGCATTAGATTATCGTGGTCCGGATTAGCCTGATATTCTTTTCGTCTTTCATTAAATTCCACAATAGCTACCGGCTCTTCAAAAACAGTCGCATCAATGTTATCACAAATTTCATAGAGATTTATCGGGATACCTACCCACCATCCTCCCTTAAATTTTGGTGGCATCGTTGTATTGTACTTTATCCTTTTTGTAATTAATCCATCCTTTGAAATTTCAAGGGTATATTCTTTGTTGTATTCCAGTTCAAAATGGTATTCACCATTCTCTCCTGTAATCAGTTTGTCAATCTCCTTTCCGTCGAGAAACAATCGTAAGGTTGCATTCGGTAGAGGAATGCGGTTGTGATACTCAATTACTCCATCTGCTGCTACTACATTGCTTTTTTGAGCAATTCCATCAATATAAAATATAAGCAGCAGGCTTAATCCAATTAAGGCCTTGCTTTTAAATCCCATCATTTATCTTATACCCCTTTTCAATGTATAACCACTACACGTTTGGTAAATTCCTGCTGATTTATTCTGAATTTCACAAAATAAATACCAGAAGGCAAGTGTTGCAAGTCAAGCTTTTCAGACAAATCATTGGTTTGTGTTGACTCACTTATTACTACTCTACCATACGCGTCAAAGACAGTTTTTGTTATACTTTTGAGCCTGGTGTTTTGATAATCGATGGTAATTATTTGATTGGTGGGATTAGGATAAATGTTTGGGTTAGATATTTCTCCCTGTGGGATAATCGTATCCCGGTATTCGCCGCATACATAAGGTTTTATGGCCAGTCCTCCAACCACTGTGTAATCTGACCAGGTACGGATGTCTTTCCAATTGTTGTTATCGAGCACGTACGTTCCAAGTGCGCCATTTTTAATATCGTTAACTGTATGGTACAGGGCAAACGTGTCGGTGTTAACCGGACTAAGTGTAACACCAATAAAAAAGTTGCCTGAAACTTCAAGGGTTGAGTCAAACTCAAGGTATACATCCCTGTTCTCGATGAGTTGATTATACCTGTAATCTCCCTGATACAGTAAGGTTTCTGGCCCATTGTCTCCCAGCCATACATTCAGCCTGACTTTTGACGTTGTTTTATTCTGTGAACGAAGTCGCGCAATGGACATATACGTACCGGAAATACTGACCGTATCCAGTGAAATGAATTTTTCCGCAAAAGTATTCACATTCAAAGCGTTATGACCTGAATAATATCCTTTTTCCCCTGGTATGTCTGTTAGTACGAGCTGCTCACCGGCTCCATAATTTGATACAATGTTACATTCAACATCCTTCTGTTTGTAAGGATTAAATCCTGGAATATAGCTTACATCGGAGTTTAAAGGATCCAACCAGTGTTTGAGCTGGCGGTAATTTTCCGGATAGTAACTCCAGGCCATGCCAAATTTTGTAAAAAAATCGTTAATTGGTTTGAGACAGCTTGCTTCTCCTCCTGTAAGATCACCAATAAGCTGCTGCTGGTCATTAAAGAGTGGGCCACCAGAAGATCCGGGTTCTGTGGTGCCGTCATCCCACTCCAGTATCCTCCAATGAGAGTCAAGCTCATAATAAGAACTGTACCGCTCAGTAACCGGACGGCCATTATCTACTGCAATTTTTTTTACATCGCCCCAGGGATGATGGATGGCAAAAGTAGAATTGATTTCATTATCATTAAGGGCCCTGTTCCACCCGGCAAAATAGGGATAATAATAATCCGGAATATCCTGGCTCAGTTCTACAAGTGAAAAATCAATTTTCTTTGCTGTGGCAAGTAAATCGGCACCAGCAATAGTTTTGCTGGTAATCCCGTCCGGGCCTTCACAAAACTGACTCAAATAGTTGAAATAAAAAACAGCATTGGCTGCCGATGCACTGTCAGAAAGGCAGTGGTTAGCTGTTAATATAAAGGGCCGGCCGTCCTGATTGGTATTGTTGACCAGGGTTCCGGTACACAATTCGCTGTTATTAAATATAATTCTTGTAACTGCATTTTTGATTTCCTGATGTTTGTCTTTATCAATACAAACAACATCAGGATTGCAACTGCCTGAACGGCCAAACTGTCCGTCCTTAAAAAAGCTTAAAACATCTACATAATCATGTCCAACCCGGTTTATGAGAAGTTCACCATAATTCTGAATACCTGCCGGCACCTGCATTTCCACTATCACTTCATCGCCTGTTACCGGAGAGGTAGCCAACATTTTATTGGTTTTATTATTATGATAAGAATATGCACCAAGCACATGCGAACGTTCAGGGTTATACAAAAAGACTTTTACACCTGGCACCAGCCTGAATTGTGAAAAAGAAAGGTTTAAGGAGTAGGCCCTGGGCGATGCGAGTTTCACACGCCATATGCTCATCCCATCCACATGGGTCCATTTTCCGTGTTTTTCCGGGCTAATGTTTGTTTGATGCACATGGGCAAAAACAAGCTTTTTTAGT
The DNA here is from genome assembly GCA_964652315.1 of uncultured Bacteroidales bacterium. Classification (GTDB taxonomy): domain Bacteria; phylum Bacteroidota; class Bacteroidia; order Bacteroidales; family JAAAOM01; genus CAZZBU01. The sequence continues at coordinate 28,295 of CAZZBU010000020.1, read as the reverse complement.
TGACGCGATCCCGAGGCTTCAGCTTTTTTAAGTTCCTTTGGTGCAATAAAGGTAATGGGCTTAAGATCGTCGGTTTTTAAATCTGCAGGCTTACCCGCGATGCTTACCTGGCCATCGGTGTTGTGAGAAATTAAAAATAAGAGGAAAAAAACTGTTATAATGTTTCGCATTGTTCTGTTTTGTTTAAGCACGGGATTGAACACCAGCTTAATAATTCAACTTCTGGTATCATGTCAAGACTATTATGTCACCTGGCCACCCTCAGGGTCGTTGACCACTGACGGGCCTACCCTGCCAAAGGTTAAAAACCTTGGCAATGGTTCAACCACAAAAGTAAAAATGACATGACACCAGAATATAACTGATAACCTATATTTTCATCTATTCCATGTTTCCTTTATTCAACGGTTTTTTAATATTTGAAGCAAACTTATGCTAAATTACCAAAGATTACCAATAATACAAGGTGGAATTTGATTACCCATAAATATTACGATTGCATAATTTACCAACATCATTAAAAGATTAAAAGATAATTTTTTCTTTTAAAATAATAGATTTATTGTACTATTTTTGCAGGGAGTAATTAAAATGGAGAGATAAAAATGGAGATAAAAGAAAACAGAGTAGTTTCATTAATATATGAATTGCGAAAAGATTCAGAAAGTGGTGAAGTACTGGAAAAAGTGGTTGAAGAAAACCCACTGGTATTTTTATACGGCATGGGAAATATGCTCCCAAAGTTCGAAGAAAAGCTTGCCGGACTTCAGGCAGGAGATTCTTTTAATTTTGATTTGGCAGCAGCCGAAGCTTACGGTCAACAAAATCAGGATGCCATTGTAAACGTACCCATTGCAGCTTTTGAAGTAAACGGTGTAGTTGATCAAACTATGTTAAAACTGGGAAATACCATTCCGATGCAGGATAATCAGGGAAACAGGCTTAACGGTAAGATTACTGAAATAGCCAATGACCATGTACGTATGGATTTCAACCATCCATTGGCAGGCGAGAATTTACACTTTAACGGCAGGATTACTGAAATCAGGGAAGCCACAGAAGAAGAACTGTCGCATGGACATATTCACTCCGGTGGTTGCTCAGGTTGTGGTTGTGGCAGTGGCGAACAAAAAGACGGATGCGGTTGCTAATCAGATAAAGACAGCAACTGTAAATATTTTTAGGAAGCACCCATAACAGACAGGTGGGTTAGAATAGTTTTTTGACGATTGGCTCAAAAAAGGTGATTAATGACACCCTGTTTTAAAATTCCTCATGTTTTGGGTACTTTTTATTTCCGGTTAATTCGTTTAAAAAAACAAGGATTATTCAATCCCCTCGTTTACCAATACAATTTTTAGTTTGTTAAGGGCATTTTGATTTTCCAATAATACGTTCCATTCACTAAGCTTTTCAGGAACATATTCACCTTTTTGCTGTATCTTATGTCTATAAAAATGAATGGTATTGTTATGGTTGGCATATTCGGTACTAAACACGCCCACCCCATTGGTTACATTTTTTGCCTCCGGAATATATTCGGTTTGGTATCCTTCAGGGTAAGTAATTGTCAGTGAATCTGTCCGGGTCAACGAGCGGTTAATTAGCAGGGGACTGGTACGGGCGTCTGACAACTCATCCACAGAATAATCCTGTTTCTCCACTGTGCTTAATATATTCACAGGGATGAACAACCGCTTATTGCTGGTACCGGCAAACTTATCAATGTTTAGATGAACAGTCAGCTCTATTTCAGGGGGATCATTATTTTTACGGTTAATCACAGAAAAATTGCCGATGGTAAATGAGGGAAAGGAAAGGTTTTCATAAAGCCATGCCTTTTGTTCTGTAACTCCCATGTTTGCCATGTTGGCAACATCGTCATAAAACACACCCTGATAAAGGATTTTAAGCATGCCGGTGGCATCACCATTCTTATCCAGATTGAATTTACCACTGGTCACTTTCCTGTTTTCATACACATCGAAGGATGGTGTTTTGGCCAGTACTCCACCTTCTTCAGTAATAAGCAACACGTGGCGATCATCAGTGAAACTGCCAAGGTAATTGAAGGGCGTGACCTGACTGCTGCATTCAAGCCAGATGGTATCATCCTTATAAGGCACACATAAAAAAGCATGATTAAACTGGGCACTGGGGAAATCAGTCATGATATCAGATGCTTCAGAGCCTGCTTTGACCAGGGCATAATAGCTTTTAATTCCTGCTATTTCAAGTAAAGTCCGGGTGTAATTGGTCAACGCCTTGCAGTCGCCATATCCGACATCGTGAACCAGTTGCGCTTCATGGGGCTGGTAACCTCCAATCCCGAGTTTAATGTTTACATACCTGGTCCGCGACTGTACATAGTCGTATATCATTCGAATGCGTTCAAGGGTATCTTCACTGGCTGTAAGCAGCTCATAAATTTCCTCACGGGATCGATTTTTCAATTTATCACGGCCATCATTTAGCTTCTTTACCCAAAGGCCAAAATCTTTCCAGCTCAAAAGATTACCTTCATAACCATCAATTTCAAATCGTTCAGGTGCGAGATATACCGCCGGAACCCTGTAATCGAGCTTCACACTGTATGGTTCTTCGTTATATGCGGTTATCCTGCTTATATCCCAGGCATACACCCTGTGTTTTTTATCGTTGCTTTTCGTTACGGGATCATTCATCTGTTGTAACTTATACCTCAGGGATAGTTCTTCGGGCATTGTTACGGTAAGTGATGCCTTTTCCAGCGCAAGTTGATAATCAGTTACAGGATACCAGGTGGGGTAATGGAACAAGCCGTCGTATATTATTTCGTATTCATAAACCACTGTATATGGAAAAAAATTGGTGACAGGGCTTATGTATTTTCTTCTGTTGTCCTCGTAAAGCGAAAATCCGGATATAGCGCTCACATCGTTAAAATCATTTTTTTTTAATTCGCGGACAAGGGCACCCTCACCATCGTAAATCATTCCATCTACACGCTTCACCTCTACAAATTGATGATACATTTCATTAAAAACACCAAAATGTTCTCCCTGTTTGTTCAGGATTGTAACAGCATATTTGACCTTTTTTACAGCTGAGCCTTCATCTTTTATTTCGAAGTCCATGGTATAATCCCTGATTACACCATTAGCACTCCTGAGAAGAGCTGAATCAATCAGCGCAGCATCATATTTTTGTTGCGCATTTAATCTTCCGGCATGCAGAAACACAATTGTTGTTAACAAGACAAAAAAAAGAAAATTCACCGTTGAAATCCGTTGATGCATGCCCCTCAATCCTAAAATTTTTTCTTCAATACAATTTGTTCGCTCTGCTTTGCCACTACCTGATCATAAAACTCTTTAAGGCCTTTGTATTCCAAGCCAGTAAAAACACTCCTGTTGATGTTAAATTCGGTCATCAGTTGAATGGTCTTTCCATTGCTGGTAATGTTATACAAAAACTCTGCTGCTTCATTCGGAAGCGCCAGCCGGGTACTTTTTGGTAATTCATCAATAACATAATCTTCCGGAATATCAAAATTCAGTAAGTACTTATGATGCCGGGGATAAATGTAATCCACGGGAAATTTCCTTTCTTCATGTTTAAAGGGATTTTCCTGCATACATTCATGAAGCAGAGGATTTAGATAAATCATATCACCCAGCACATCTACCCTGTTTTTAAGGGTAATCTCGTAAGAGTCCTTAATAGGCTGATAGATACTATCCATGTTGGTCAGTGTGTACTTTTCTACCTGCATGCCGGCATGTTTACCCAGGAATCGTTCGATAAACTGTTTTTCATCCGGTTCATGTTCCCGTTCATTTCTAAAGTCAAGGGCTGCATAATTGGCCCTGGAATTTTGCATGTTGCCTACCAACACACCACCATCATCGAGCTTTAGGTTTAGAAGGCAAACATAGGCATAAGGCTGATCCGTATTTAAATCAACCCATTCAGAACCATTTTCTGAGATTAAGCGTCCCTTGCCGTTGATGCAACGCTCTGGTAACATATAATAAGGGCAATTAAGTTCTGTAGCATCCAACAGATAAAGTTTATCCCCAATTTTGACTGAGGCAATGACATAATTGAACTTAGACAGCATGATTTGCCCTGGATGCAGCATTCCGTTTTTGCGTGTACTCAGGATAACCGGTGAGGCATCAAGATCAAGTGCCCGAAGCAAGGCCACCAGAAAAAGGTTGACATCTGCTGAATTTCCGGATCCTTCCTGAGGTATTTTTTTTAATGAGTTTTTGGCAAACAAACGCTCTTTTTGGTTCCATTTTACTTTATCCTTTGTGTACTCATAAGCATTTACCATCATGTCAAAGTGGGAATGGGCCGTATTTCGAATCAAAGCAACCTCAGGCCCCAACAGCGTGTTGGGTTTCATAAATTCACCATAATAGTCATTCCCCAAAAGCTTCTCTCTGATGGTTTCCCAGGAATCAGTCAGATTTTTCTTGAGGGACTCCGGGTATTGATAACTGGCCAGTTCAAATTCAAGGGCAGTAATGTAGTTGTTAATATTATCCATGTAGGGTTCTTCACGGAATGAAGGAATATCGTGCCCTTCCCAGGTATAGGATTGCTGAAGGAAATTAATTTTGTGGCTTTCATAATTCCTGAAACTGAACAGCCGGCTGCTATCCTGGTGTGTTTTAGATGTAATGGTGATATTTCCGCTTGTTTTACCTTTATTAACAAGCGATACCGGATGATATCCCTTCAAAAGGGTCTTGTAGTCGAAATATTCGGGTATGGTAACTGTATATTGGCTGAACCGGGTAGGGATATTATGTTGAAAAGTCCATTCTTTAAGATTCAATAAAAAGTCGCTCTGAATTTCGTAATAAATATCAATAACAGAACCTTTCCGTACATTGGGTAAAGCAAAACTGACCACGGACCAGTTGTCATTCAACTGGTCTTCGAAAATTGCATCCTTTTCGAGTTTGGTCTTGTTTGCTTTTCCTTTTTTTAAATTATATGTATACCCTTTCAATGAAGCTATGGCCTCTCTGCTACCGTGTGAACGATAAAGAAAAATTCTACGATCGGCATTTTTCAGTCCGTTTTTATTTAAAATTTTGATCCTCAAATGTCTTGCAAAATGAAGTTGAAAACCTGAAAACTGGTTCCATAAAAAGGTAGTGCTACCGATATCACTCAAAATTAATGCATTAGCATTTGAGTCAGATGGATAATACTCCATTAATAAATCTTCAACCAATGGTTTTCCAAACCTGATTTCATTTTTATCATCATGGCCTTTTGCATAAATGCACGGATTATTAATCAGAAATCCGGCAATGATCAGAAAGAAAAAAAACCTCAGTTTGTTATGATTCAGATTGTCATGCATTACTTTACTACACTTGTCGGGTATCCCTGTTGAAGTTAAACAAATTTAACTATTTTCTGATGCATTCAAATGCAAAAACAAGATATTTCTGTTTGAGAGAATAACTTTTTGTATGTCAACAAAGGATTGGACTTTATAGGTTTTTCTTTCAGGGTAGGCATGCGGTCCGAAATAACCCTGTTTGAAACTGACCTGAAAAAGCACGTTCAAAATATTTCCTTTACATCGTTGCGGAGGGAGGAAGAAGAAGCTTAATCCAAGATACCTCAGGCAGTTATTTCAAATTTATAGCCTACACCCTTAATTGTTTTGATGGCGTTCTCCCCTATCTTCTCACGGAGTTTTCTAATATAGACATCAATAGTCCGGTCGCCTACAAAAACATCATCACCCCATATTTTACTGAATATCTCTTCACGGGTAAAAACTTTGGAAGGACGGGAAGTCAGTAATAGCAGCAGGCTGAATTCTTTTTTTGGCATTACCAGCGGTTTTTCCTTCAGGGTAACCAGGTGCCTTTCCTTATCAATTAACAGATCGCCCAATTGATAACTGACATCATTAACATCCGTTTCTTTTATTGAAAAGGTCCCATAACGTTTTAGAAGTGCCCTTACACGGGTAATAAAAACTTTTGGACGGATAGGTTTTGTAATATAATCATCTGCCCCTGCTTCGAAACCGGCAATCTGTGAATAATCTTCCGAACGTGCAGTCAGAAAAGCAATAATTGAATTACCAAGGGTGGGTATCTCCCTCATTTTTTCACAAGTTTCAACCCCATCCATTTCCGGCATCATCACATCTAAGATAATTAAGTGTGGTGTTACGTCACGGGCAAGTTTTATAGCTTCCTTTCCGTTTGTTGCCGTATAAACATTGAAACCCTCTTTCTTGAGATTATAGCTTGTAAACTCAAGAATATCTTCTTCATCGTCAACAACCAGAATCTTGTAATCCATTACATTCATAACCATAAATATTTACATGCTAAGCTATTTCATGTTTATATATTTTGTGTTAAATCAGTTTTATTTCTATTTTTATTATCTAATCCAATTATGACTCAGGAAATATTGATTTAATAAAAAATTAACATTACAAAGGCTTAAAAAAAAAATTAGCCATTACCTTTGTCGCCGGAAAAAAAATTGGATCAATGGAAAATCTTTATCTCTTTATTGTCATTGTGCTGTTTGTTCTTGCTATTTCAGACCTGGTTGTTGGAGTAAGCAATGATGCAGTTAATTTTTTGAACTCAGCCATTGGCTCAAAAGTTGCACCTTTTAAAGTCATTATGGCTATTGCCGGTCTTGGTGTACTGTTTGGGGCCACTTTTTCAGGAGGAATGATGGAAGTAGCCCGTGAAGGTATTTTTCATCCGAATAATTTTTATTTCGATGAAATTATGATAATCTTTTTGGCGGTCATGTTAACAGACATCATCCTATTGGACCTGTTTAACACTTTTGGCCTGCCAACCTCAACAACTGTTTCCATCGTATTTGAATTGCTTGGTGGTGCTGTAGGTGTTGCTATCATTAAGATGCGGAATAGCGCAGAAGGACTTTATACCATGGGTGACTTTATCAACTCAGACAATGCCCTGGTGATAATATTTGGAATACTCTTATCCGTAGTCATTGCTTTTACAGTAGGAGCCATCGTCCAGTATTTTTCGCGGCTTATCTTTTCATTTAATTATACCAAACCCCTGAAATTTCTTGGTTCGCTTTGGGGCGGTATTGCTATCACAGCCATCACTTATTTCATTTTAATAAAGGGTTCGAAAGGAGCATCCTTTATGACAGATGATGCAGCTGCTTGGATTAAAGAAAACGCCATGTATATTATTTTTGGGAGCCTTTTATTCTGGACTGTAATTCTCCAGATTTTGCATTGGCTTTTCAAAATAAACATATTGAAAGTAATTGTGCTCATTGGTACATTTGCCCTGGCCATGGCTTTTGCCGGAAACGACCTGGTTAACTTCATTGGGGTACCGCTGGCAGGATTTGAATCCTACAAAGAATATCTTGCTAATCCAGGCGTATCTCCTGACAGTCTGGCCATGACAGCCCTACAGCAAAAGGTTCAAACACCAACTTACATGCTTCTTATTGCCGGTCTGATTATGGTTATTACGCTTTGGTTATCAAAAAAAGCCAAATCTGTAGTAAAAACAGAGTTGGATTTGGCTCGCCAGGAAGAAGGAAGTGAACGATTTGAATCATCCATGCTGGCACGTACACTTGTCAGAGGATTTTTAAAGGTCACCTCTGGTGTTACTACCATAATTCCCCTAAGAGTCAGAACAAGTGTTTCAAGACGATTTGAAAAATTACCTCAGGGTAAAAAAGTTGATGAATCCCCGGGTGCTTCATTTGACCTAATCAGGGCATCGGTCAATCTTTTTGTAGCAAGTATTCTCATTGCATTTGCCACCTCCCAAAAACTTCCCCTGTCAACTACTTATGTTACATTTATGGTAGCGATGGGTACCTCACTTGCTGACGGTGCCTGGGACCGTGAAAGCGCCGTTTACAGAATTTCAGGGGTGGTCACAGTTATTGGCGGATGGTTTTTTACAGCTTTCAGTGCATTTACAGTTGCATTCCTGGTAGCAACCATTATCAGCTGGGGCGGCATCATTGCTATCTTTCTGCTAATCCTTTTAGCCATCTCATTTGTTATCCGCACCCATGTCATTTATGCACGTCGTCAGGCAAAACAAGAAGAAGAAGAAGCATTGGCCGCACGCCCAATTAGTAAGGTTAGTATTTACGAAACCTGCACCAACAATGTTATTGAATCCATTGAAGATATCCAACAGGTATTTCACATGGCATTGAATGCTTTATTCAAGGATAAACGCGGAAAAGCTGCTAAAAGTCAAAAAGCAGTTAAGGATTTTAACAAGAAAATTACCGTACTAAAAAAGGATATTCTTAAGATTATAAAAATACTTGAGGATGATTCCGTAAACACCGGCATTCATTATGTTGAAGTGGCTGATTACCTCAATGAAATAAAAATAACGCTTGATTCAGTTGTTCATCCGATTTATGTACATATTAACAATAATTATACCCCCCTAAATAAGGAGCAAATAAAAACACTGAATAAGGAATCGGAAAAGCTGGATAAATTACTGAACAATGCCATTGT
>CAZZBU010000020.1:4752-19662 GCA_964652315.1 uncultured Bacteroidales bacterium | reverse complement strand
AAACACTGAATAAGGAATCGGAAAAGCTGGATAAATTACTGAACAATGCCATTGTCATTCTTAAAGAGAATAATTATAAGAAAATAAAAGCGTTGGCTTCTGAACAGGAAAATCTTGCTGCTGAGACTGTTGAACTTAAGAAAGTACAACTTATGTACATTAAAAAAGATGGTCAAAGTAAACGATCAAGCATCTTATATATGGAGATTTTAAACGGGATGAGGGAGATATCTACCAAAATCATTCAATTGCTTGAAGCTCAGAAAGCGTTTAGTGATTTCAAAAGAAAATAGGCTGTTTTCCATTTATAAAATATAACCGGAAGGTTGCATCAAATCAGGTGCAGCCTTTTTTTTATTCGTGTTTTGCATAAATCGATCTTATCAGTATTATTAAAGGTAAACACTGGCATTAATAAAAATCAGTGGAAAAAAAAATACCATTATATTTAGTCCGTTACATTAAATGTCGATAATTTTACAGACTGTGACATTCATGATATGTCCGGTGGGTAAACAACAAAGGTTCACGATTTTTCTTTTGATATGCCAGTTTTAAATAAGCCAGAATATATCAACTTTCAGAAAAATTTTTCTGAATTGTTGTCTTCAGGAAATGAATTTGTAAAGGAGTCAAAGCCTGATGATATTGATGCCTTTATGAATCTTCTTGACAGGGTCATAGCCAGGGATGAGCCCGGTTTGCAAGAAGCATTGGATGAAGCTTATCAGTTAAGCCGGTTATGTGTAAAAGAAGTTGGTCTGGGCGTGACTTCAGCCATCAGTGCCATGCTTTATGTGTTTTACAATTACAGGCTCATTAGTCTTGAGACTATTGAAAAAGCCGGAATCGATGAGGTTGTGGAGATTATATACAGCTTGCTCAAAATTGCTGATTTTGGCATCAATAAATCCAGCAGCCAGGCAGACAATTTCAGAAACCTGTTGCTTTCACTGGCCAAAGATGTGCGTGTTATTCTAATCAAGTTGGCCGAAAAACTGCTTTTAATGCGCAATCTGAAAGTTTTCGACCGTGAAGATCAAATAAAAATTTCCCATGAAGCATTTTACCTATATGCACCCTTAGGGCATCGCCTTGGATTGTACAAGCTAAAATCCGAAATGGAAGACCTGGCTCTTAAATTCACGGAAAATGAAACTTATAAGGACATAGCCAATAAATTAAACCAAACCGCCACGGCCCGAAAGAAGTTTATTGCTGATTTTATTAAACCAATAGAAAACCGTCTGAACGAGGAAGGGTTCATATTTGAAATTAAAGGAAGGCCCAAATCCATCTTTTCCATTTATCAAAAGATGAAAAAGACCAATGTTAGTTTTGAAGAGGTTTATGATAAGTTTGCCATTAGGATCATACTCGACAGCAAAGCAGAACAGGAAAAATCAGACTGCTGGAGAGTCTATTCCATTGTCACAGAGAGTTATCAGCCCAATCCGCAGAGGTTGCGCGACTGGATTTCGGTACCAAAGACAAACGGCTATGAATCGTTGCATACTACGGTAGTGGTACCTGGTGGCAAATGGGTTGAAATCCAGATCAGAACCCGGAGAATGGATGAAATTGCAGAACGGGGTTTTGCAGCCCACTGGATGTACAAAGGGCAAAAAGCCGATAATGCTCTGGATAACTGGCTTGGAAAAGTAAGGGATATCCTGGACAGTCCGGATACCGATTCATCTGACATTATTGATGAGTTTAAGCTGAGCCTTTATCATAAAGAGATATTCATTTTTACACCAAAAGGCGACCTGAAGAAATTTCCTAAAGGAGCAAGCGTACTCGATTTTGCATTTGATATTCACACCGAAGTGGGTGCAAACTGTGCAGGTGCCCTTGTCAATGGTAAAAATGTACCCATCCGTTACAAACTGCAAAATGGTGACCGGGTAGAAATCCTTACTTCAAAAAACCAAAAACCCAAACTGGATTGGTTAAATATTGTAGTTACAGGAAAGGCAAAATCCAAAATAAAACAAACCCTGAATGCCGAAAAAGTTAAGGATGCAGAGCTTGGTAAAGACTTAATAAAACGGAGGTTTAAAAACTGGAAATTTGGATATAACGATACCCTTATCAACATTCTTCTGAAACATTACAAAATCAATACATCCCTGGATTTTTATTATTTGGTGGCAAATGAAAAAATTGATTTAAGTGAGATTAAAGATGTACTGACCAGGGCATTCAATCAGGAGGACAAGGAAGAGTTTGTAACAGAGTCACGACCGGTTGAAAAGCAAAAAATCATTCACAGCACGGATCAGGATTACCTGATCATCGACAGGAAATTATTGAACATTGATTACAAACTTGCCAAGTGCTGTAACCCTGTGTTTGGCGATGAAATATTTGGATTTGTAACCATTAGCAACGGCATTAAGATACACCGGGTTAACTGTCCAAATGCTTCCCAGCTGCATTCGAGATATAATTACCGTATTGTCCAGGCAAAATGGAAAGCAACTGACGGGCTGAAAACATTCATTGCCGATATTATTATCAGTGGCATAGATGAATTTGGAATACTAAGCAAAATAAATGATCTTATTACACAAGAACTGAATATGAATTTACGTTCAATAAACCTGAATTCAAACGATGGCATGTTTAACGGCCGGTTGAGTGTAATGGTTAATGACAAAAAACACCTTGAAGGCCTTCTGAAAAGGCTCAATCAACTGCCTGGAATTATTAAGGTTGTAAGGGCTGAAAACCGGTAAGCAGAATATTTTTATTTTTTTATGTATTTTTACAGGTAAATAAATCGGCTATGAAGGGTATTATCATTTTCTTTTCATTGCTCTTATGCTTGTTAACAGGTCAGGCACAGGACAATGACCTGCCGCCTTCTCTGCAGGACACATCATATACAAAGACCTCCTTTGAATTAAGTGGGGATGAACCCGCACGGCGGTTTAATTTCCAGCTGGAAACCGGTTTTTCTTTAGGTACTTTTGGCAATGGTCATTCCCTAACATCATCTTACCTGATACCAACAGCACAGTTCAATGTAAGTCCAAAAATCAGCCTATCCCTGGGAGCATATATTTCAGATAACAAATGGATTGGTAATTCTGATATATACAGTGGCAGGTTAATAGACAACGGATACCATTATCCTTCTTTTAGTTCAGGGTTATTTATGGCTGAAGGCGAATATGAGGTATTGCCATGGCTTAGCCTCAATGGCAGCTACCTTAATAACGCAACAGGAAATAATGACTTATTTAATGCTTATTCAAATATACATAATATGATGGGCGTGGGTGTTGATTTTAAAATTTCCCCAGGCCTTAGCATCGGGGCCAGATTTTATAAAACCAATTATCAGTATAACCCATTTTATTCTCCATCCGGGTTATCATCACCATTCTCTCCGGGATGGTAATAAAAACAAGAACCCTGCTTTTGCCTCAACAAAAACAGGGTTCAGGGTCAACTTATAGAATAACAACTATTAAAATGACTCAGTTTCTGCAAATTCGATAAACTTAAAAGGAGCATCAATAATGGTGGCATAATGTTCGCCGGTCTCCAGACTGTCAAGATCCCCTTCTTCATAATACCAATTAATTTTCACGGTTTTATTTTGAGGATTTTCGGTTATTATCTTCAATAATTGCAGCAGTTGTTTTGATGAAGAAGTGTTTAAATATTCCAACTTAATGTTAATAACCGTTTTTTCAGCCACATACTCGCGTGCCCATACAAATAACGGACTGTAAAACTTAATTGAATCTTCAGGCAGGGAGCGCCCTTCCAGATTAAGTTCACCGCATATTTTAAAATCGACTTTTGGTGTACTGTTTGATGGTTCAATATAAAAATCCTCCATATCCAATATTCTTTTTTGTTATAAAATAACGAAAAATACTGGTTTAAGGTTCATTGATTTTGACCACTGGTTTGTTTTTGGTGATAAATGCTTACCTCTAACCGTATCTTTAATATTTTTTATTGTTCAATATATGTAAAGTAGTTTTTTTCAACGTAAAATTTCTTCAATTTTTATGCATGAATTGCACCCGAACCGGAAAAAACATGCTTTAAATAATAATTGATCAGTTCATTTTAATGCTATTTAACTCCTCTCGATCTAAATAGCTCAACATATTCTTTATCAGTTTTTTGAATATGTTCAAGTATCCAGTTTCACAAAAAGTTCATCACTGAATAAGTGATTTTGTGGCCTTTCTCATGATCGGTTTGAAAATGTTTGATTTTATCAACATAGATTTTATGTTTTTCGATGTGATTATCAGCCTCGTCAAAACCAAATTGTCTTAATAACCTTTATTCAGTTTATTTAATGAAAAAAGGCGTCTGGTGATAGAGCCTGTCCAAAGAACTATATGTCACCAAGACAGGTGCCAAGAAGCCTGGCGCTTTCCACCCAGAGATGATCAATGGGTACAAGCTTCTTTTGTCCGACTACTTTTTCCAAGGGCACAGGCACGGTGGTGTTGTTTTTTATTGCCACCATAACACCATATTTTTCCTCCATAATATATTTTGCACAGGATGTCCCTAACTGAGACGCCAGCAGGCGGTCTGATGCCGATGGAGTGCCTCCACGCTGAAGGTGCCCGAGAATAGTAACCCTGGTCTCAATTTTTGTTAATTGTTCAAGATTATTGGCAAGCCGGATGGTGTGGTTGTTTTTCAAGCTTTTCAGATCCTTTATTTCTTTTTTAATAAGCTTCTTTTCTTCGGGATCATCGGTCTGAGCAATCCGGTTTTTTAGTTCTTTCATCATATTAGCATACTCCTGCGACATACTTCCTTCTGCCACAGCAACAATGCTAAAGGTTTTTCCTTCACGGCGGCGGTTTAAGATTTTCTCGGCAACAACATGAATATCATAAGGGATTTCAGGAATCAGAATCACGTCGGCACCGCCTGATATACCAGAGCCCAATGCCAGCCAGCCGGCGTTATGTCCCATGATTTCAACCACGATTATTCTGTGGTGACTTAATGCCGTGCTGTGCAAACGATCAATAGCCTCGGTGGCAATACCAAGGGCTGTATCAAAACCAAAGGTGATATCAGTTTCTGCAACATCATTATCTATGGTTTTGGGGAGGGTAATCACATTACAGCCGTGATTCATTAGGTGAAAGGCATTTTTTTGCGTTCCTCCTCCTCCAAGGCATACAAGCACATCCAGGTGGTGTTTGTGGTAATTTTCCACAATAACTTCCGTCATATCCTTTACCTTACCTCCCACCGGCATCTTATGCGGTTTATTCCGGCTGGTTCCCAAAATGGTGCCCCCAAGTGTAAGTATTCCGGATAATGTGTGTCCGTCAAGGGGTATACTCCGGTTTTCCATCAGCCCGCGAAAACCATCCTTAAAACCAATGACTGACATATCATATCCACTCATGGCTGCTTTACCAATTCCACGTATAGCAGCATTCAAGCCCGGTGTATCACCTCCTGATGTAAGGATTCCTATAAATTTCTTCACAATAAATAATGTTATGCCTAATTAATAACAAATGAAACCTGATTATGATAAAAACAGTTTTTTAAAGTAAAATGAAGATTTAAAAGTACAACAAAATATATGGAATACCATGGAAACAGCCGACCTTACAAAATGAGGCAGATAAAATATGGACTAAAAAAGGGATAGTTGAGCATAAACTGTTGCAGCTTTGAAATTTTTCCTTAAACCCGTGATAGAATGCCACATCACTACCCCAGAAACTATATATGGATTGATCAGGATCATCGATGGCAAATATTTTAGCATCCTTCGTAAACAGGTTCAAAAAGTCAATTTGGCTTGATTTACACCCTGGAATTCATAAACAGCCAGAAGTTTGAACTTTATAAAATATCTGTCTGTCCCATGAAGTTTGCAATTTCACCAGGATTAAAAACCTTTATGGTGCCAAATTGCCCGTCAAAACCCGAAACCAGATTAACTTCATGACAACGGACTCTGCGTATAGCCTCGGAAATCAACCTGCCCGATGACTTTTCAATATCTTCCAATGGCACATTTCGTAACAATGAAAACTCATTTCCATACTCGGTAATAAGTTTTGAGAATAACTGGGTCACCCCCTTGGTGTTGGGCCCTGTTCCTGTGAGTTCACTGAGTAGTTCAGGAAGGGGAATAAGATAATGATATCCAGGATCATGGTTAGGCTTTTTGGGTGTTCTTCGGTCTGCCAGTTCTTCCACCCTGTGTAAAACACCAACTGTCAGAGGTTTTCCGCACACCGGGCATCGTTTATTATAGCGAATGGTTTCTTCGGGCAACATTGAAATACCACACTTTCGGTGCCCATCAATATGATATTTACCTTCCTCAGGGAAAAATTCATACGTCCCGGCGTATCCCTTGCGTGTTTTAAGTGCCTCAAACATGGCATAATAAGACATATCCGTATCAAAAAGGGTAGCTTCGCGTCCGAGTTTTTGTGGCGAATGTGCATCTGAATTAGAAACCAGGGTATATTTATCCAAAGAAGAAACCTTCCGGTTCATTTCAGGATCAGAAGATAACCCCGTTTCCAGGGCAAAGATATGATTGGAAAGATCGCGGAAACATTCCTCAATGCTGTTGTAACCAGCCTTGGATCCCAGGGTAGAAAACCAGGGTGTCCATACATGCGCTGGAATGAGGTGGGCATCATCAGATGATTCAATAACAATCTCCAATAAATCGCGGGCAGGCAGTCCGAGGATAGGCCGGCCGTCAGATAACAGGTTGCCAACCTCAGAAAGGCGTGCATTGATGCGCTTTACCGTTTCAAAATCAGGGGCAAAAACAAGGTTATGATTCTTTCTAACTTTATCGCCCTGCTTGTAAATGGAAGAGATTTCTGTGGTAAGGCAAAACCGGACATCTGTTTCTTCTGTCCTGATGCCGGATAAACCAGGCTCCTTTGGCGGAGATTTTAATTTAAAAAAGCCTTTACCATCCGGTTCAAGTTTATGCTGAAGTTCTTCAAACCATTTTGGATGAGTAAAATCGCCGGTTGCTATTATGTTTATCCCTTTAATCCTGGCCCACTGGTATAAGGTTTCGAGGTTAAGGTTCTTGCTTGTAGCCCTTGAATAGTGAGAGTGCAAATGTAAATCAGCAATATATCGCATACCCGACTTTTTGTCCAAAAATACAGAATGTGTCAGCAGATAAACAGGAAAAGGCGGTTTAATTATTAACAATTAAAATTATCAGTCAAATTGCTGATAAAGCACACGGATTGACAATTATCATTCATTAAATAAACATTTTTAAAGAATATTACATTCATAAAATAAAAAAACCGAAAACAGGTAATACGATGAAAATTGGTTGCGTAAAAGAAATAAAAAAACATGAGTACCGTGTAGGGCTTACCCCGTCATGTGTTAAATCGTATGTCAACAGAGGGCATCAGGTGTTTATTCAAAAAAGCGCTGGTGTGGCTGCAGGCTTTCCTGACAGTGAGTATGAAAACGCCGGTGCCTGCATTGAAGACGAAAGACAAGCTATCTTTGATAAGTGCGACATGATTGTGAAAGTGAAAGAACCGCTTCCTGAGGAATACGATTTATTTCAGGAAGGTCAGATTCTGTATACCTACCTTCACTTAGCAGCTTCACAAGAACTCACAGAGGCTATGCTAAGGCGCAAAGTAAAAGGTGTTGCCTATGAGACCATTGAAGAAACGCCAGGTTATCTGCCCTGCTTAAAACCCATGAGTGAAATTGCCGGTAGGCTCAGCATTCAGGAAGGAGCAAAATACCTTGAAAAAACCTATGGTGGGCGCGGTATTCTGCTGGGGGGTGTTCCCGGTGTACGCCGTGGAAAAATTGCCATTATTGGTGGCGGTATTGTAGGTACCAATGCCTGCAAAATTGCTGTAGGGATTGGTGCGGATGTTACCTTGCTGGATATTGATTCCAACAGGCTTGCTTATCTGGATGATATTTTCGGTTCAAGAATCAATACGCTTTACTCCACTGACAGCAACATAGAAGAAATTTTAAAGGAAAGCGACCTGGTTGTTGGAGCAGTATTGCTTACCGGTGCAAAAGCGCCAAACCTGATTCGCAGAGAACACCTTTCTATGATGAAACCTGGTGCTGTGATTGTAGATGTAGCTGTCGACCAGGGAGGATGTTGCGAAACAACAAGGCCAACTACCCACGATGATCCGGTGTACGTGGTTGACGATGTCGTTCATTATTGTGTAGCCAATATGCCGGGTGTGGTAGCTTTGAGTTCAACAAATGCATTGACAAGCACTACCCTGCCCTACGGGCTGAAAATCGCTGAAAAAGGTCTGGAAGAAGCATGTAAAGTTTCTCCATCCATTGCCAAAGGTGTAAATACCTATGATGGAAAATGTACCTACAAGGGCGTTGCAGATGCTTTTAACATGGAGTACCATGATTTAAATAAGCTGATTAAATAGTATCAGATAATCCAGGAGCAGATACCGGATTATTGTTAAGCTGTTTTGGAGGAATTTTAATATTCCGTAAAAAACAGCTTTTTTTATTGCCGAAATCTGAGTTTTACCCCCAGGAAGCCCCATAACCCTGCCATGGCCATGGAATTGCAATAAGGGTGATGATTAAGGCAAGGAAAAAATACCAAAAAATATTCCTGAATTTTTTGAATTCAATGGTAATTTTTTTCGTCTTAACATAGCCGATGGTTATCAGGGTAATGCCGGTTATCATAAGCAAAATATGCTCAATAAGAAAGAACCGGAGCATGTTGTCACTGAATGAATTAGTTGCGAATATCACCTTAGGGCTTACAAAATAAAGGATAAACCCAATAACCAACTGTAGGTGGGCAATGGTTAATGTTGAAAGAAATACACGGTTTTTTGCCACTGTAAATTTATTCCTTCTTTGCCAGCCGACCAAAGCAATAATAATCGAAACAAGCAACACCAGCAAAAATATCCATCGCAAGCCGGAGTGGAGGTGTACTAACATTCTGTAAAAGGCCATAGTATATAAGTTTAGGATGCAATCATCAGAAAAAATAAACATTCACAACCTACAATTGTTCAGCCCTATCAGATAAGCAAATCAAATAAATATCTCTACTTTTGCGGCCTTTAACCATAAAATAAGCATTATGAAAGAAATTTTTACAAAAGTAGCCCACAGGTCCGAAACCTTTAAACGTTGGACCAGAAAACCGTTTTCAATAATGAATTCATTATACAAACAAATCCATATCGGTTTTTTAGTAGTCAGTTATTCCTTGTTATTGACCCCTGCTGAATTGAATAGCCAAAATATTGATACCATCGGCATAGGACAACACTATGATATTGAAGAAATTTCAGTGGTTGGTCAGCGTACTCCTGCCTTTTACAGCCAGACAACACGAAAAATCACCGTACTGGATGAACAGGATATCGTACGTTTACCGGTATACAGTGTCAACGATTTGCTTGAATACATTCCCGGGGTTGATATCAGACAACGTTCACCACATGGTGTTCAATCCGATGTGCAAATCCGCGGTGGATCCTTTGACCAGGTTATGATACTCCTGAATGGCATCAATATTACCGACCCGCAAACCGGCCATTTTAACCTTAACCTACCGGTAGAACTATCAGCCATTAAACGCATTGAAGTATTGCACGGTACCGGGGCCCGCGTACATGGGGCCAATGCATATAAAGGAGTGATTAACATTATCACTGAAAAAACTGGCAGTGAATTATCCGGGGGTTACACCTGGGGTGATCATAAACTACGGCACGGATTTATTTCAGCCAGGTTGCACCGGAAACGGTTTTACAATGGAATTCAGTATTCAGTACGTGAATCGGATGGATTTACCAACAACACCGACTACAACATAAAGAATCTTTACTATCAGGGAGGCTATAGCAACCGGAACTTTGGCGCCGATATACAACTTGGTTTGAATAACAAAGATTATGGTGCCAGCAATTTTTATTCCCCCAGTTTTCCTGAACAATGGGAAGAAATAAAAACAAGGTTTATTTCTGCAGATATTAATTACCGCAAAACAACCAATCATGTTAATTTTAAAGCATATTACCGCGAGCACCTTGATCATTTTTTACTTGAAAGGAATAACCCGGCGTTTTATGAAAATTTTCACAAGACCAATATTTACGGTTCTCATCTGAGTTATACAAAATCATGGACAGGTGGAATATCCAATCTGGGTGTTAACTTCAGGCAGGAAAACATTCTCAGCACCCGGCTGGGCAATGACATTGACAACCCTGAGAAAGTGGAAAATACAGACAGCACTTTTTACAATTACGGCTATACCCGCGATAATCTGGGCATGTTCCTCGAACATGCCCTGCACCTTTCAAGGTGGCATGTAACAGCTGGCGCCATGGCGAATTACAATAAAGACTACGACGATGAGATGGCATTTTCCCCGGGTATTGATGTGAGTTATTACATTGTGGACGATTTGAAAGTATATTCATCAGCAAACCAATCGATACGCCTCCCAACTTTTACAGATATGTTTTATTCCGATCCTACGAATGAAGGAACAGAAACCCTGGATCCTGAAAAAATGAAGGGTTTTGAGCTGGGCACCCGTTTTGAGAAGGGATGGCCAAACCTCACAACGGTAATTGAATTAACCGGGTATTACGAAATTGGTGAAAATGTCATCGACTGGATATACCAGCCGGAAAGGAACCTATACAAAGCCATGAATATCGGGGAGTTGAATACTTATGGTTCAGAATTCATTGCCAGTATGGGATTCCGGACGCCGGTTATTTATTTGCTCAAGCTTGAAAATATCAGGCTTTCCTATACATACAACCAAATTGATAAATCCACGGACGGGTTAGTATCAAAATATTCTTTGAATAACCTTCAGCATAAAGCAGGCATAAATGCTACTCATGGCATAACCAAAAAATGGCATTTTAACTGGAACCTGGCATATTATGATCGTAATGGCACTTACCTTGACTATAACAGCCAGACAGGTGAAACCATAACAGAACCCTTTGAGCCTTATTGGCTTGTAGATGCACGCATTTACTTTGATGCCAGGTTTCTAAAACTGTTTTTGGATGTGAAAAATGTATTTGACACCAGGTACACAGATGTTTCAAACCTTATTCAACCGGGCCGGTGGATTTCCGGTGGTTTTGAGATAGCCATATCGGGTAACAAGCCGCCACAATTTTAATTTCTAAAATCCAATAAATAAGATATTGATCATCATGCCTTTAATCCAATACAACTAATGTTAAAGGCATGATGGTCTTACCCTGGGAACCGTATTCTATTCAAGGGCCACTCCTATCCGGAATCCGCCTATAAACAAGGTGCCGGTATAACCATAATCGATGGTACTTTCATTGTATTTCAGATAGGTGCCTTCGGGCTGGTCATGTATTGAATATTTCAACCCCACCCCTGCGTATACATCAATCATCATTCCTGGCATTAATAAGGTTTGTAATCCGAGTACTGCCCGGGCATTAATGCTGTGAATATCCAATGAATAATCAGCAGGCTGTCTTTCATAATAGCGCAGCCCTTTTTGTTCGTAACTCACCCATTTAAAGTCACTGGTTTTAACGTTCAGGTAGCGGTATCCTCCTCCAAACGATGCATAAGCGCCTTCACCGTGGATTTTCCTGCCAAGAAAACTTTTTGTATTAACATCTAGTCCCCCTCCTATCAGGCGATTATAGGATGATTCATAGAAAAAACCCAGTGCATCATCGCCTTTATTATAATAAAAGGTTGGCGATAATACCAGCCATTGCCAGGACCTTTTCAACGGTAAATCTAAATCAACGCGCAATCCATTAATTGCAAGATGTTGTGGTGATCCCATTACCAGCAGTTTATATTCTTTTTCCTGTGCCCGAACTGCGCCAAACAACAGCGACAGGATGAACAATATTGTAATTTTTTTCATGTTTAATTATTGTCTGGTTATTAATTTACCGGATAACTCCAAGTCGCAGGCCCAGGGACATCATATTGCCTGTGTATCCAAAATCAGAATAAAAATCATTAAAATGTCGGGGATTTTCGGCATCACTATCAAGAAGGGAATACCGAACACCTAAACCGGCATATATATCAAGGGTAACATAATCAAACAGGATGGTACTTATGCCAATGATAATATCACCACCGAGCTTATTGATTTTACTGTATCGTTCTACATAGGAATTTACCCATTCTTCATCGTAATTCAGGTAAAAATAATTATAGGTCAATCCGTAGCTCAGGTATGCGCCTTCTGGTTCTGAATTCTGTTTCAGATACTGCTTATGATACAGGAACAACCCTGCACCATACAATTGATGATAGTCAGGATAGTATTCTTCCGGATCGCTGGAGCTTCGATCCCTCAGGTATATCTGGGGTGCAAGTTGTAACCAGTGCCTGTCTGATAACCTGATGTCATAATCCACACGTATTCCACTGTTAATTAAATATTGTGGTACGAATGAGATGATTTTATTTGCCTGCAAGGTATCTGTTTGTGCAAAGGAGCTCATCACACCAAGGAAAAAAACTGAAAAAGTTAAAACAAATTTCTTCATTAGTCAAAAGATTTAGTTTAATGATGCAAAAGTTGTTATACTACTAATTTTGGTAAGGGAAGAATTCTGATTTATACGATACTGGTTAATTCCTCCGGGGCCGGTTACAATTATCCGGTCTTCATCAAGAATAAGATCACGGGCATCAATATTGGTATAATGATGCAACAACCTTACTTGGTTGACATTTTCCACATCGAATATCTTAATACCCCTATCGCACACAAATAGAATGTTGTCCCTGATGGCCAGACCAAAGGGTGATTCCATGGAGTATGACTCAAGTAAAATGGGGTTTGTTAAATTACTGACATCATAGATTTGCAATTCAGAATTCCAGCTGTTTAACGTTACATAAGCAATATCATCTTGCACAACAACCGGATCGCGGCTGTAGAAATGGTATGTAGTACCTATAAGTTCGGGTTCATCAGGCGAGGATATATCGTAAATGTACATTCCGTCACGGGCCCCTAAAAAGAGTTTATCACCATAAGGAAATATGGTTTCAATGCCAAAACCTGTGTTAATATATTCATGATATTGAATGTCATTCGGATTGGAAATGGCAAAAGTATGAAGGTTTTGAAAATCTACGGTATACAAATGCTCACCCACAATCGTAAACCGGGCTGTTGATCCTCCGGTACCGGTTTCATTGGAAATATCGGAAGACAATCCTTCACAAGCAGATAATACAAAAAGGCTGGCAAGCAATACTACTGTATTAATAAAGCCGGCGATGTATGTTTGATTTGAATTTTTTAAAGAGTTCATGCTAATAAGATTTTAGTAAATTCACGATTTAACGATTATTCGGGTATTATTTCCAACCTACTATAACAGTATTTTCGGGCCGGTTACGGGATGAAAATTCAGACGGAATATAATCCAAATCAGGTGGTGTGTGTTCAGGAAAAATGTTTACCTCACGATCCCGAATGGTTATTTCAGGCACATCAATGATATCTACAGCCACTAAATCCACTGCATTATCAGCAAACAATACACCGTTTTGTACAGCCATATCAATGCATCCCGGTATGGATATGAACCCTAAGTTGGTTGGTTCAGCAGGATTGGAATTATCAATGATATGAACCCCTTCGTATTTTTCATTTATCAAAATCAGGTGATTATACAGGTAAATTTTCCCCGGGTTTTCCACCTGACGGGAGGTTTGGAAAAAAACACTCTCATTAAGGCTTTGCCGGTCCATTAGAATGGGATCAAATTCGGTACTAATAAAAGGCTCATCATAATCAAAGCCAGTGGTGACTAATAGCAGTACCAAGGCTGACAATAAATGTGCTGGCAGTTTATTTTTCATATGTAAAAAAGGTTAAGTTTAACATTTCTAATATGAGCATTTTTCGTATAAAATGGTTGCGTTTATTACCATTATTATAAAAAAAAGGTGCATAAACTAAATAATTTGCACCTCTTTTGAAAGAATCAGTTATATATTCTATTCTTTGATAAGTTCCACATCGCATATAATGTTAATCTCCTTACTCACTACCAATCCCTGTGAAATGGTCTTGTTCCAATCCACATCATAATCAAACCGGTTGATGGTACCTTTAATTTTAAATCCGGCCCGGGTTTCATCCATGGCGTCAACTGTACCGCGATGTACCACGTCAAATCTTTCTGTTTTGGTAACACCACGAATTGTTAATTCACCTTCCATGGTATAGTTGTCACCATCCTGCTTCTTTAGATAAGAACTAACAAAGCGGATTTCCGGGTATTCTTCAACATACAAGAAGTCTTCAGATTTCAGATGGTCATCCCGCTTTTGATTATCTGTGTCAATTGAAGCGCTTTTAATAATTACCTTAATCTGTGCACCTGTGAAATCATCTTCACCTGCCATTATAGTACCGCTATAATCTTTAAACTCACCGGATACCTCCGAAATACCCATGTGTACGGCACTAAACTGGATATTTGTATGGTCTGCATCAAATTTCCATTCAGTGTTCTGAGCGAAAATAAATGCTGTGGCCAAAAAACTTATTACACTAATAAAAAATAATTTCTTCTTCATAATACAATCATTTTGTGTTTGTATGAAAAAAAGCAACAAAAATGCCAGTCATTTTAGCAGGCTGAATTAAAATTTCCTGAAAAGGCTTAATGGCTGACAATCCTTTATTTGGTATAATGATGTAAGGCTTAAAATGAGGTAAGCAACATCAGTTAGATGTGAGGTGTTTCATTCCTATTTGTGTGAAATACATCAACACCAATGAGAAGGTAAATAAAATTGCGTTTTCATATTATACTGAAAAATAACATACTAACTTATACTCTTAGTTTTGGTATA
>CAZZBU010000020.1:0-4652 GCA_964652315.1 uncultured Bacteroidales bacterium | reverse complement strand
TTTTCATATTATACTGAAAAATAACATACTAACTTATACTCTTAGTTTTGGTATAGTTTTATTATTCTGGAGATAACATGTAAATTAAAACACTTGTAATATGTTTCAAACAAATACTATCCAAGCAGATACAAAGATTCTGGATATAATGCCGGTTATAGGGTTCGGCACCTGGGAAATAACCGGAAAAAGTTGTATCGAAAGTGTGAAGGATGCCATTCACATGGGTTACCGTCATATTGATACAGCACAGATGTACACCAATGAAAAAGAAGTCGGTAAAGGCATCAGGCAATCAGGTATTGAAAGGGAAGAGCTATTTGTAACCACAAAGATTGCAACCAATAACCTAAAACCGGATTTAATTCGAAAAACTGCCATTGAAAGCCTTACAAGGCTCAACATGGACTATGTTGATTTGTTGCTGATACACTGGCCTACCCCCGATATGGACCTCAGAGCCTGCCTTGAGACCATGTTTGAGCTAAAAGAACAAAAAAGGATAAAACATGTTGGTGTAAGCAATTTCGATCCAGAACTTTTTGAACAAGCCATTGAGATAGGGCCGGTAATAAACAACCAGGTAAAATTCACCCCACACCATACACAGATGGATAACCTTGCCGTGGCCCGTAAACACAATAAAATAATCACTGCTTACAGTCCACTTGAAAGAGGTTCGATCGTAAAAGACAGTACTCTGGAGGAAATTGGAAAAGAATACAATAAAACCGGGGCACAGGTTGCTTTGCGTTACCTAATTCAGCTAGGTAATGTTTCGGTAATACCTAAAGCTGAAAGTAAAGAACACCGCCGTGACAACTTTAATATTTTCGATTTCGATTTGTCCGAAGAAGAAATGGACAGAATTGAAGAGTAATTTTTTTTATTAATCAAATAATCAGGAGGTTAAAAAGATGACACTACATTTTGACAAATATGCACAAGAAGCAAATGAATTCATGAATAAACTGGCTAAAGATCTGGGGCATCCGGATGAACGGAACCGTGCAGGAATGATTCTGCGTGCAGTTATGCATACGCTAAGAGACCGCATCACCATAAGTGAGTCTTTTAACGTTTTGGCCCAATTGCCAATGTTCCTGAAAGCCGTTTACGTTGAAAACTGGAAATATTCCGAACGCCCTGCCACCTATAGCAAGATTGAGGATTTCAAAAATGAAGTTAAAAAACAACAGGAATTATATGGTGAGCAAGACTTTAACTGGCAGAAATCCACGGAAGAAATAATCCATATTGTAATGGATCATCTCAAGCAATATATTTCGCAGGGTGAGATAGAAGACATCATGGCCCAGTTACCTGAAGAACTGGAAGAACTTGTCAGATAATCAAACGATTAACAGATAAATTATGGCATTTAACATCACTACTACGGCATTTGAATATGGTGCATCCATCCCGCAAAAACATACATGTGAGGGCGATAATACATCGCCCCCGCTGCGATGGGATGAATCACCAAAAGGCACCATAACCTATGCTTTAATTATGGAGGACCCTGATGCGCCGGGAGGTACATTCACGCATTGGATTGTTTATAATATTCCGGGCGATGCAACTGAACTGGAAAAGATCATTCCCATTGAAAAACATCTTGATAACAAGGCCATTCAGGGTAAAAATGATTTTGGTAAAATTGGCTATGGTGGCCCATGTCCACCCAAAGGTGAAGAACACCGGTATTACTTTAAAATATTTGCCCTAAAGAAAAAGATAGCCCCGGAATCGGCGAATAAACGCGAAGATTTTTATGAAGCCATTGAAGGAAGTGTGCTGGATGAGGCGATGTACATGGGTAGGTATAGGTTGAAAAATAAGTAAAGCAGACGGGAGTTCAACAGAGAAATAGTATTTAGCCGAAAATATATACCTGTAATCGGTGAACGGTTATCGGTGAAAAGTGAGAAGTATGCGGTAAGTGTTATATGCATGGGGCATTGGGCCTGGAGCAAAAGGGCGTAATGTAATCAGTAAATAGCAAACCAGTAAGCAGTGAGCAGTAAGTCATCAGCCTTAAGATATTGAAAGCTTCAAGCCCCTTCTCTTAGAATTTCTTTTACGGTCTTAACGTGCAAGCGGATAGCATCACCGTAATGTGTAATCACAAAAGCATTTTACTCAATTAGAGTATTAAAATCAATGGAAAGGGAAACAGAATTTTGTTCTGCCAATGTGTCTATTGTATCATTCTTCCTTTTAAACAGGTATCGGGTTTTTTGATGTGTTTTGCTTCTTCGAATCAAGCCATCAGCTATCAACTACCTTCTACCCTTATTCTTCTTTCATCCTCAGATAATCTTTCATCAGGCTCATATCCATCTCATCAATGCCGTGCTTGAGCAGGTTTTTCCTGTCTTCTTTAAATTCCTTATAAAACCATTCGTAATCGTAATCGGTCTTGCTCAGGCTTTTCCGGTAATTTTCAATGGCTTTTTTGGTATTGCCATCACACCATTCCACATGCCCAAGGTTTAAGTAGTCGTAATGGTTGGCATCGGCTTCAATGATTTTTTTGAAATACTTACGGGCGGTATCAAACTTGCCCTGAATAAAACTACACCAGGCGATGGGCCGGTGAATTTTATAATTTTTCGGGTCAAGGTATTCCACCTTGAAATAGTAATTCAAGGCCTCGTCATAGTCGCCCAGTTCCATATAGGTATGACCGAGGTTGGCCTGAATATGCAAATCATCGGGTCTCATTTTCTCTACTTCCCGGTAATTTTCAAGGGCTTCATTAAACTGCTTAAGTTTTCTGTGGCAAAAAGCAATTTTCTTCATAACCCAAGCCCTGTTTTGATCATACAGTGCTGCCTTCTTGTAATACCCCAATGCCCTGGGAAAATCTTTTAGTTGCTGGTAGGCATAGGCAATTTTTTCAAACAGTTCAAATGACTGATCTTTTTCATCAAATGATTTAAATATCTTAAGGGCTGCATGGTAATATTCCTTCTCAAAATAAAACTCACCAATGTTCCGGAGAATCTTTTGTTTTTTGTTCAACAACGATAGTAAATGAAGTTGTTCAAAGTCAACCTGAACAGAGAAAAAGTCCTCAAACTCCTCTTTACGGGGGAAAAGCCTGAAAAACCGATACAAATCCTGAAAATACTGGGTAAAAACAGTCTGTCGCTTCATATTATGGTTGACTTTACTGTCAGACTCTTCCATTTCATTCATGGCCTTCAACTCCATATTAAACATTTCCATCATCATGGATTTCTGCATAGAAGGCATGTATTTAATGTTCAGGCAGAAGGAATATTTGTCGGAATTGCACAGAAAATGTGATTTCTCAAGGCCCTTAATGAATTTATCCACATCAAAATCTCCTTTTTCGTTGGTGATGACACCTTCCAGCGCATCATTCTCCGAATAAAACGGCACAAACCAATTGCTAATGGGGTTGAAAAAATCAAAACGCTTAAGCATGGCAAAAGCCGATAAAAATACATCTGACCCCTCCATTTGCATCATTGAAAACTCCTCAAATTTTTCATAAAGGTTCGGGGTATCTTTGAACATGCTTTTCCACTCCGGGTTTTTATCTTCAAAATCTTCAACAGATAAGATGTTATCCAGGTCGAGTTTGGTTTCCAGCTTGGTTTTAATCTTCATCATGTGCGGAAGAATTTCTTCCTGAATTTTTTTAGATATTTTTTCTGTTTCTTTTGATTTCAGGTACTGAATGATGATAAACTCAATGTCTTTCTCAAATGAAGCATTTCCGGCGTAACTTTTTAGCCTGTTAATAACCTCAGGATAATATTCCAACCTGTTGTTATGTGTTATCGCAGCAATAAAAATTCCCACAAGAGCACGCTGCCATACCTGATCCTCAGCAGCATCATAAAAATCACATAAAGCATTAAACTTATCAAAATCAAAATACCGTTGTAACGAGAGGGTCAGGGCGCTCACCAGCGTGCTTTTATCATACCAGGGAATGGTGTCAGAATGAATGATACCTTTTAAAAGGGTGGTATGGGTTTCTTTAAACTGATCAGTCAGCCAGATGACATAAAATATTTTACTAAAAGTTTCCCTGGTTTTTATTGGAGATTTATCCGAAGATTCACCAAAAGCACTTTTAATAAGTGATCTGAGATCACTATCTGCAGCCAATTCATCAACCAACTCTTCAGAATCCTGTGACGACCATTGACTTAAATTTCTTTTAACCTGAGCCTTACGAATAGCAAAACTGGATAAGTTATATGTAATTATCAGGGATTCACGGGTTTCATCTGCAAGGGTAAGCAAGGAACGGATTAAACGTCGATGCACATTTTCACGTTCCGGATCCGGACCATAATTAAACGAATATTTCAACATATTATGATAGGTTTCAGTGTGCTTTTCCATCTGGGATTTCAAATCAGCATTGTGACTTTGACCAATTAAACCCGATAATTTGTCAAGCGCAATGGTAATCTCTTTACAAACCAAAGCGTCAATAATGGCTGTGTGTTTTTCGTTGAGTTCCTTTGCTGTCATATATTTTTTAGAATATCCTTGCAAATACTGTTCCTACCTAAAAAAACATCTGTTCTACCACAAATTGTCAGGTTTTTAGTCTAAAAGAACGCCAATTTGCCAGTAGAAAGAAGCAGGTTGTGCCTGTTAAC
>CAZZBU010000019.1:0-37462 GCA_964652315.1 uncultured Bacteroidales bacterium | reverse complement strand
CGTTATTTTAAGGTGTTTATTTTCCGAACCAGGGAATCAGTTTAATAGAATGAAACCCTCATGCACTGCCGTCCACAACAAGGACATGAACCGAAACGCCAAATGGCGGAGAGTTCGCCGAAGGCAATAAACCATGAGGGTTCCACAAGTAGTTGAGCACGAATATTTTTTTATTCATGCTAATTAATTAAAAAACAAATGTTTAATCTAATTTTATTCTTGTGAAATTCATTTCGGGTTATTTGTCCAGGACTAAATGCCTTTCATAACCCTTTATTTTTTGAATAAACCTTATTTCATTTTTTTATTTTTTTTCGATTATAGCTGCCCAACCTCCGCCGGAAGCCATTTTTACAGGTATCTTATCGCCTTGATTTACCTGAGTCTGTTCTTTTTTGTAATCCTGGGCATACCTGTCAGCGTGTACCCAGACTCATGGGCCTGTCGAAGCTTATTTTGTGATTTACTGAGTCTGCATTCATCATGGCACCGGGTGTGTAATCCATCGGACCGGCAGCCATACGGGTAAAGGGGATGGTTACATTGTGCTCAGGTGTAATCTCATCGCTCCACTTATTGTTCTCGTTTCCTTTTACTCCTTCATAATTAATTACATTAGGATATTTACGACGCAATCCCGAAGGTTTAAATGCCCCATGGAAGTTTACCAAAAGCTCAAGACGGGCACATTCGCGGGCGATCGCTTCGTATGATTCAACCATATATTGATCATTACGCTGCATAAAATCAACCTTAATACCTTTGGCACCCCAGCTTTTGTAGGTTTCGAGTATTTCAGTCATGTTTTCGTCGAGGGGTTTCCATAATACCCAAAGGATAATATCCACATTTTTTTCTATACCATATTCTATGAGGTGAAGTACATCCATATTGGGATTAAAATCCAGGATTTCGGTTGTTGATTTAGTCCAGCCTTCATCAAGAATAACGTATTCTATTCCATTTTCGGAAGCAAAATCAATGTAATACTCGTAGGTTTTTGTATTTATTCCTGACTTGAAATCTACCCCGTAGATATTATTCGCATTATACCAGTCTCACGCCACTTTCCCAGGCTTAATCCAATTGGTGTTTTTAATGACCAGGGGTTCAGATAATTGATAAGTCAGATTGCTTTCCACAAAGGTACGGTCATCATTAATTATGAGAAGACAGATATAACCATTTCACATTGTAAATGGCCAGGTGTATTAGCTTACACCTGGCCATTCTGCATTGCATAAGATGCAACTAAGAGAGAAACTAACTATTTCTAACTAACCAACTAACTACAAATTATTTCTGTTATTCACGAATGATCTTATGCATACTCTCGCCTATTTTTATAAAGTACACACCGCTGGAATATTCTGTAAGATCAATCTGGTTTTTCTTCGTAGAAAGGATAATTTTCCCGGTTATGTCAATTACTGTTTTTTCCATGTTTTCAGCACCTTTTATTTTTAGCAAGTTACCGGAAACAGGATTTGGATAGACAATAATCTTTGGGAAGCGTACCCATTCTTCCACTGATGATACAATTGGCTCGGTAGTAACGTTCGGGCTATTGTACCCGTCATCAAGAAACCAGGTAAGATCTCCTATTGGTCCTCCGGTAGTACTGGCGGTTAACAATGTCTCGTTCGTATATTTCAAATTGTATACCATTGGATCGGTAGGTATCAGCGGTTCACCGTCGGGATCAAAGAATATCTGGGCTTTAGGTTCACCTTCGGGGCCATAAAAATGCTTGGAGTGTTGGATTAACTCTGCTGATAAGTCAGGATAATCAACAAATCCGGGATTAACACTGGTCGTGTTTTCATGCACAAGGCCTGGCCAGGTATCATCATCTTCGAACATGGCCTTTACCCGTGAATTCATAAAGCCATCATAATACTCTGGATCAGCTACTTTGAAATCCCAGTATGCACTGTCAGAAGAGCTGTCGTAATTCATCGCCCAGTCCCAGTATTCTTTGATATCCGGGTTTACATAATTGTTATTGTTTGCTACCAAAAAGTTGCGTTCTGCTTCCATGTCTGGATCCCACGCCCGTTCACCGGTTACTGTATCAACTACAGTATGTATGGTATCAATACTTATTATACCATAGGGTAGTCCATCCGGATCCTGTCCGGAACGTGCTGCTTCATCTTCACCATTCGTAAATGCGTTTACGAATATATTATTGGTAAACTCAGCATTGTTATAAGAGCTACCATGTATCGGAAAGTGGGTGTGATCCACAAACGTACAATGATCAATTTTTAGTAAGTTCTGAGACGTGCCGAAGAAGTTAAACCAAAAGAAATTACCCTGATAAAATGTGGAATTTTCAATAATAACCGTATCCAGTTCAATGGATTCTGTAACAATGCCAAATCCGTTCCACCAGCTATTACTGGGGTCACCGCTAAAACGCATCAATACGTTCGATACATTCATGTTCAGGCCATCTTTAGCATTATACAATCCTGACGCGGTATTAAAATCCCAAACTACATCGTGTATTTCCACGGTTTGGTTTTCGGAGCCCAGTGAAATTCCGGCTCTGGCCCAGGGGCCAATTGCCCCACCTTCGGTTTCGGCTATCTGCATAATCCATATTCCGTTAAGTGTAAGGTCTTGAAGGGCGTTAATCATTTGCCATCCCTCCACTTCTTCTCTAAAGAGGATGATTGGCCTCATTTGGCCTTCTGATCGTTTACCACCATAGATATTTAAATCAAAAGTGGAGGCATCAAGCGTAGCTGACATAGCATACCATCCATCAGGTTCTAATTCATATACTTTATGTATTTGGGAACCATCGGCATTAGTATCTGCTGCGATAATCTCGTTCAGGGGCGTTTCAAATGCCTCTTCTGAGGTAATCACCAGTGTGTCGCCCTTACTTGTCTGGGCACTGATACGCGTAGTGGAAAAACATGCTATTGCGATAGCAAACATTGTAAAAGTCAAGATTCTTTTCATAATCGTCTTTTTTTGTTATACAAATTATTTAGTTTAGGAGATAATAAATCCTTGTAAGTAGTTATTAATTAGTCATTTGAAATTCAGATATATCAGGGGATTGGATTAAAACTTATATTTTACACCCAGGGAGCCTGTAATGCCGTAATACTCTTCGAACGTATTGAACTTTTGCTGCCATACATATTGCCGGTCTGGTACGCTGGTAATGTTATTAACCAGGAGTTGTACAGATAGCCCTTTGACCGGTAGATTCTGCCTCATTGAAAGGTCCCAGCGTTCATACTTTTGGGTAAAGCCATCATTTTCATTTTTACTACCTTTCCAGGCAAGAGCGTGACCCTGATAATTATACGCAATCCGCACGGAGAACCCTTCATAATCGTAACCCAGTGAAATATTAAATGTATTATCTGGTTGATCGATCATGCGGCGGGTAAGGAAACTGTCGACCCGGACTTCATTAAATTCCCATGGCCTGGTTCCATAAAATTCTTTCTGTATTTCGGAAACATAATACTTTGAACGTGATTCCATAATTGAGAAGTTGGCGTTTAAAACCAATCCGTTAAGAGGCTTAGGTAAATACCAGAATGAGGATTGCAGGTCAAATTCCAGCCCTTTTACTGTTGCTTTTTCAGGACTGTTATACCATACCTGTATGTTTTGAGATTTGGGTACGGTTATTGTCTCGTATCCGTGAACGGCATTGTCTTCTTCCTCATCGATGACTTTCATGCTTCTGACGTAATAGAAGTCCGTGATTTCTTTATAAAACCCCCCTGCAGAAATCAACCCAAGGTATTTGCTGTAAAAGGAGAAGATGAGATCATAATTATCTGCTGCAGCCGGTTTAAGGTATTTATTCCCGGCAGCTGTTGACATGGACAGGCGAAGGTCGGCTTTATACCTGGGGATGAAACTGTAATATTCGGGCCTTGCAAGCGATTTGGAGTAAGCAACTCGTACATCGGCCCATTCTGCATATTTGAATTTCGCGTTGGCACTGGGAAGCCAAAAGGCATTATTCCGGGTAGAGGGCTCAAGGGTGTCGGGATAATTAACTTCATTGGCAATGGCCGTTATTCCCCAGCCCTTGTAGGTTGTTTCTTCGTCTTCATAGCGTATTCCGGCATTTATTACCAGCTTATCTTCCCATCTTAGCTCTGTCATCAAATATCCGGCATACAACCGTTCTTCGCCATTATAATCATCTACTGCATCGTTTGCATTTATCACCCAGTGGTCTAAATCTGCCCATCCGGCTTCGTGCAAATTGCTCACTACCGTTTCAACATCTCCGCGACTGGCAAATTCATCCAGAAAAACTCTATCAGTAAGAATATCGCGGTTCCAGCTATCATATAGGGGATAAGCCGGAATTTCTGCTAAAGCGGGTCTTTCCTGTGCCGTAAACGGCCAGTTATAGTCAGGATTTTCCTGCAATATGGCGGTTCGCATTTTTTCATCGGCGCCATATATGCCTGTTTTACCGTCACCCTCATAATCATAATCACGTGATTTAAAACGGGCTTTACCGCCTGTTTTAATGAAACCGGAGATGGTCTTCGTTAACTTAAAAGGGATTTTTAGATTTGATTGAATCGCGCGCTCTTTTTGCTCAAAATCTTTTGTGTTGTTCCATAACCCGAATACCAGGTAATCCTCCGATCGGTCGCGAAAGTGCTGTATGGCATCATAGCCAGTTTTTCCATAGGTGTTTTGTAAAAACTCAGGGTCAATCGGACTGTCTTTTCTGGCATCATATTTAAAATCTAATGATTGGTTTACCGGATCATTCCTAACGCCACGGGTGAAGGACGCGCCCAAATCAAATTCAGCAAAATCAAACAACCCTGTTTCTAGGTTTAAACTTGATACAAAGGAAGTATTGTTGGTTTCAACAGATTGCTGGATTTTATTGATTGACGCTTCAGGTTTTACCTGGTAATTTAAATTTCGTTGCCACCTGTCTTCAACAAAGCTGTTGTAAATCGTATTAAATTGTATAATTCCATCAGGAAGTTTGTAATCGAGAATGATATTTGTACCAAAACGTTCACGCATAATCTCATGGTATTGATAGCTTCCATTGTTTAGAAATACGCCTTCATTGGTTGTTACCCTTGTATCCCGGCCAAAACCTGCCGAATAACGCTCACGCGTGCGGTCCACGGATTCAAGATTAATATTTGCAATGGCTCCCAATTTATTATTAAAAAACCGGTTGCTTCCCTGAATGCTTGCTCTGTATGAACCAAAGTTGTTGGTCAGGCCATTGTAAATGCTTTCAACCACTGTGTTCATGTGAAACCCTTCTTGTGCAGTCGCGAGTTTCAAATCCACAATGGCTCCAACAACATCAGCATCATCCTGGGCTGTAAGTGATTTACGGACTTCGATTCCATCAAGCATATACTGTGAAATACCTGATAAACCTACGGCATTATTGTTTTCATTGGTCGATGGCATGCGCACGCCGTTAATGGTTATCAGGTTTAAATTGGGTTTCAGACCTCTTACCACTACCTGGTCTCCTTCACCCGAAGATCGTTTTACCGATATACCGGGTAATCTTCCAACGGATTCGGCAGCGTTGGCATCAGGCACCTCCTGGATTCTGTCGCCCGATACAAAATTTGATATCGTTGTTGAGCCTAGTTGTTCGTTAATTGCTTTTCGTTGACCTTTTGCCTGAACAGTAACTTGAATTTCTTCAATACCAATCGTTCCATATTGTAGCTGAAAATTAATTTCCAATACCTGATTTTTTTCAACGGTAATGTCCTTTCGCTGTTCACTGTAACCTATAAAGGATGCTACAATTGTATAATCTCCCGGTACTACCGAATTGAGCTGGTAATAGCCTTCCGAATTGCTCACCGTGCCAACATTAGTACCTTCAAGCATTACATTTGCGCCAATCAGAGGTTCACCCGATTCTTCATCAAATACATATCCCTGGATTTTTGCTGCCTGTAATGTGAATGAAATGAAAATGAACAATAATATTATCTGTAGTTTTTTACTATCCGGATACAGGTAAAATCGTTTAGCAGTCATTTGTTTACTTTTTATTAGTTAGCATTGAAATATCAATAAAGCGAGAATAATCGTCCTGATTCTCTTGAGTTATAATGTATCAAAAGTAAGTTCTGAAAGGAGAGGAGCTTTATATCAGTTTCTTGAAAACTGTCACGAAAATGTTATATATCCCGGGTTTGGAAAATAGTGTAAAAATTGTAGACAATAAGTAAAGAAAAACATATATCTATCTGTAACAGAATTATTCCTGAAATAATTCTGTTAAAAAAGAAGGATAAAAAAAATAAGACCTAAAATACAACTAACCAGTATGTACAATAACACCTCAATAACACTTAGAATGGTTAGTTTGTGTTTTTTTATTTTAAAAAGAATGTGTTTCACTCGTATAAAATATAATTAGGCATTTGTTTTTCAAATTTTCGCGGAGACGAAAGAAAAAAAACTTGTGATTTTAAAGGAAAAACAATAAAGTATGTTACTGAATAAATTCCTTTCAAGATAGTGTGTTAAAACACATTATTCTTGGTATATTGTATTCATTTTTTATTCTAGTTGCTCTTTCAGGATAATACGGAAAATATTAGTATTATCGGGGATTATTTTGTAAAAGCCAATCCGTAAATTTTAAAAATCGATGAAGAAATATTGGGTAAGACACTTTACATTTGTTTTTTTCCTCATAAATTGTTTTTTAATCACACAAGCTCAACCTTATCCATTGCAATTTCAAAAATTTAATCATGTTCCCGGTGCATTAAATCACAGGATTGATGACATAATACAGGATAAAACAGGATTTATCTGGTACATTACCGAATATTCCATCCAACGGTTTGACGGACATGAGTTTGTGTCTTATACAAAAACGAACCAGTTTAAGAAGGGTACCATTTTCAATGCGTTATACCTGGATTTAAATGACAACCTGTGGATTACAACAAATAATGGATTGTACCGGTATAATCATTTACAGGATAACTTCATTCATTACCCCTTACCGGTATCACCGAATGCATCCTATATATCGAAAGTAGCAAGCCGGCTTGTACAAAGTCCTGTAGATAGTGCATACTATGTAAATGCAGAGAATGGTGTGATTTATAAGTTTACACCTGGGGGTGAGTTTACTGTTATTCTTGATCTGCAGATTGAAGGCTGCAAAAACATGGCCCTTGACAAGGATGGAAATTTATGGATTGCGGCAAATGGCAAGCTGTTTAAATACAATCTTAAAACGAAATATACAAGCCTAATAAACCTTTCCAGGCAAAATGAAAATGAATACCAGATATACGATATGCTT
Organism: uncultured Bacteroidales bacterium; assembly: GCA_964652315.1. GTDB lineage: Bacteria > Bacteroidota > Bacteroidia > Bacteroidales > JAAAOM01 > CAZZBU01. Next base: position 30,135 of record CAZZBU010000019.1, on the reverse strand, counting down.
TTTAAAGACAGCATGTTGTATATTGCCTCCTCCAAAAGTGGTTTAATTGTGTATAATCTAATCAACAATGCCTTTGAAAGGCCTCTGAAATTCTCTTCTAAAAATTCATATACACTCCTCGATGATAAATCAGGAGCTTTATGGGTGGGTACCAGTGAAGGATTAGACCATCATGATCTGGTGAGTAACAAATTATACACTTATAAACCAGACATTTATAACATAAAAAGCCTTTCAAGTGCGAGCATTACCAAGCTTTTCAGAGACCGACAAAATAATCTTTGGATTGGAACTGAAGAAGGACTAAATCTTGCTTACAGCTCAAATAAATTTCAACCTTATGGTTTCAAATTCGGGAACCTTGGATATGATAAAAATGTCACATCTATTTTAATCAATAAACGGGGAGAAATCATCTTAGGTTTTGCTGAAGGAGGTATCAGTATCTTTGATGAAAACTATAAGGAAAAATACGGTATTTTTAGTAGCTCCGACCTTAAACCCGACCCGGATATTAGCAGCATTGTTACTTTTCTGGAGGATGCTGAAGAAAATTTATGGATTGGAACCTATGCTCATGGTTTACTAAAGTATAATTACAACGATCCAAGATTTGTGCAATTTCATAAAGGGGATGGTGAAAGCGCTTTAGGCTCTGATTTTATCCGGTCAATTGCTGAAGATCCGGATGGAAACCTCTGGCTTGCTACAATGGGAGGTGGCCTGGTCTCTTTTAATCCAGAGAACCAAAGATTTCAAAGTTTTGTAATTAAAAATGGATTGCCCGAACCATTCACCAACAAATGGTCCTTTGATGTGATATTTGACACCAAGGGACAGCTTTGGGCAGGTTTTACTACAGGTGCTGCTTGTCTGAATATTGCAACCGGTGAATATATCATTTACCATCAGGAGGCTACAGCAAACAGGCAGATTTCAAATAATTACGTGAAGCAGATTTTTGAGGACTCCAGCGGAAGAATCTGGTTAGGAACAGCTTACGGACTAAACATAATATTTCCGGATCAAACCCTGCATCAGGTAACAACAGAAAATGGCTTGTCAGATAATAATATCAGATCCATTGTGGAAGATATAAACGGCATTATATGGGTTGGAACTGCAAACGGATTATCAAAGGTGGAAGTTATTTCTCCAGACTCCTTTGCCATTGAAGCTTTCTATATGGAAGATGGATTGCATAACAATAATTTTCTGGAGAATTCTGTGGCGGTATCACCCACTGGAAACGTTTATATCGGAGGCATTGGCGGATTTACTGTTTTTTATCCCGATAGCATTAAATCCAACAGGCTTCCCCCAGAACCAGTCTTTACCGATTTCAGCTTATTTAATGAATCCGTACCGGTTCAATCAGGTCCGACTGATCAAGAGACTGATAAATTTTATCTTGACAGGCACCTCAATCATCTTGACCAACTTGTACTTAAGGAAAGCCAAAATGTTATCGGGTTCAGTTTTGCAGCCCTGAACTACATCAATTATTCAAAAAATCAATATGCCTACAAACTTGAAGGGTTTGATAAAAATTGGACTAATTCGGGAAACCGGAATACGGTAACCTACACAAACCTGAATCCCGGAGATTATGTTTTTAAAGTAAAAGCAGCTAATAATGATGGTGTTTGGAGTACAAATGAACGAACCCTTGCCATTAAAGTGCTTCCACCGATATGGAAAAGTAAGGCGGCATTTCTGGTTTATCTGCTCATCGTAGTTGGCATATCGATATTAATTCTTCGCTTGTACAAAGAGAAGGTTCGGACCAAACTTCAAATTGAACAGAAAGAAATACTTAACACTATGAAAACCCAGTTTTTTGTGAATGCGTCTCATGAAATAAAAACCCCACTGACACTTATCGCTACTCCGCTACAGCGCATTATCGATCGGTCAAAAGACGCCCCGGTACTTACTATAAACAGAAATGACATCAATTCCATATATAGAAATGTCAAACGGTTGTTGCGCTTAGTGAATCAAATATTTGATTTTCGAAAAATTGAACTGAATAAGATGACGCTTCGAACAGCAAAATATAATTTAACTCCATTTATTTACTCTGTTATAGAGAATTTTGATTATCAGCTTAAAGCACGTCAGGTTAAGATTAAAATGAATTACGATAAACACACCGACTATTCCTTCTATTTTGATCCTGATAAAATGGATAAAGTCTTATTTAACCTAATTTCGAACGCATTAAAATATTCTCCTGAAAATTCGGAAATAATCATTAATGTTTATAAAACGAAAGATAATAAGCTACAAAAAAAGGTTGACGATTACATCTGTATTGATTTTATTGATCAGGGGCCGGGTATTGCCCGGGAAGATAAAGAACGGATATTCGAACGATTTTATACACAACAGAAAGGTTTCAGTTATGATAATGAGGGATCAGGCATTGGGCTATCTATTGTTAAAGAGTATACAACATTGCATCATGGGGAGATTTCAGTTATAAGTCCACACGATCAATCTCTGGGTACTGAACGGCAGGGAACAAAGGTAACCCTGAAATTTCCGCTTGATGACAGCTATCTAACGCCAGAAGAAAAAACAGAAGATACCTTAAGGCATGAGGAGATAATGCTTGAAAACCGGCAAATGGCTGTCAATTGGAATGTGCCGGAGAAGAATGTGCATATTGAGTCAGAAAAAACAAAAGCTTCTTCTGGTCATAAAATCCTTTTGATAGAAGATGATATAGATTTGTTGTTGTATATAAAATCTGAGTTAACAGTATTTCATGAGGTGCTTGAAGCGAAAAACGGAAATACGGGTATCCGAATTGCAAAAGAACTTATGCCGGATTTAATTATTTGTGATATTATGATGCCGGGAATAAATGGTTTTGAAGTTGTCAGCCAACTTAAGAATGCTCAGGAAACCAGCCATATCCCCATTATTTTACTGACAGCCAAAGTTTCGGAAAACGATGAAACAGAGGGATATTCCTATGGAGCAGATGCGTTTATGAGAAAACCTTTTGGCATCAAACCTTTACTGTCACTTATTGATTCTTTGATAGAAAACCGCATTAAACTAAAACAAGGCTTTCTCGCAAATTATGGAATTAACTTACATGAAGTACTCCCTTCTTCCACGGATGAAAAATTTATGGAAAACCTGCTGCAACTGATCCATAAAAACATAGCTGATCCCAACCTGGGTATAGAAACCTTCACCAAAGAACTTGGGATGAGCAGAGCGCAACTCTATAAAAAAGTGGGTGCAATAACCAATACTTCAGTTAAACTCTTTATCAGAAAAGTAAGGTTGCAAAAAGCCAGTGACTTAATCCTTTCAAAGGCTTATAATATTACAGAAGTTGCCTATATGGTGGGTTTTGATAACTTACCCTATTTTTCTAAATGCTTTCATGAAGAATTTGGAGTATCACCGTCGCGTTATGCTACCAAACAAAATGGTAACATTCATTAAACTTAGCGCTTTTTTAATGGATTGTATCTTTTATGGGCAATGCCATCATTAACGGCTCAATGTAAGTTTCGGAGAAATATTTAGGATCCATTTTGACTTTCATATAAGCATGATCCTTATTTTCTGTGGAATCCCATGTATTAAACCCATTACACTCCACCTTGCAGGATCCGTTAGTTTCCAGTTCAAACCAGTTTTGAACCCCTCTAACTGCCGTATGAATGGTTATTTCATCCCAAATATTATGATCACGGATGCTATCGGTCGAGGGATTATGGTACCAGTTTACAGGGTATTTAAACCAGTATTGAAAACATGCTTTAACAGGGTTGCTGTCAGGCAATTGATTGAGCTTGCTTCCTGCTATAAACCCGTTACTCATCCGGCCTATTTCACCTCCCTGGAAAACAATCGGAACGGGACAGTTTTCAATTACATCTTTGGTCACGCATTCACCTGCATATTTAAAGTTAACGGGATTTCTTCCCACAGGAAAATTGCCTCCCATGATGTAAAGTGTATCCACCTTGGCACGTACCAGTTCAATACCATTTAAATCTGAATATTCATCTGCTTCTGATTTAAACAGATTATATAAATTACCTGGATGCCCGATAACAGCTATCCGGATGCTGTTTTTTTCTGCTTCAGCTAATAGTTTCCTGTATAATTTGGTAGCTGGCAATGCTTCTTCCGGAACAATATCGTTTTCAAAGTTTACTGCCACATGATAGGCAAAGCTTGTATCCCCGTATATAAGCTCGCCATCGGTGTTGGCCACAGGAATGTCTCCACGCCCAAAATAGGTGTTTACCGCGTCTACAGCCTGCATGGCATGGCCGTTGTTGATGCAAAGTATTACAGCCTTAAGGTCACATTCGTCGTTATTCATCAAACCATGCGCAACAGCAATAGCTCCCATATCATCTATATCGCCATGAACAGCGCCAAAATCTGTGTCGATAATGAGTTGTTGTCTGCCATCTTTCTCCAACTTGTTTTCACAACCTGTCAATGCTATATTAAATACTATAATTACAGGGATAATAACTTGTTTTAATTTCATAATCTTAAATATTTCTAGGTAATTTATTCTTTTAGCTTTAAATTCATGACTCCCTCCTGATGCATTTCAAGGAAGGATATATCTATAAAGGCTTGTTTTATTTATTTTTTATTGTCTTCAACATATTTTCCAGTTCTTTTTCTGTTACCTGAACAATTGAGCCATGCCGGAATACATCATTAAATTGAGCCTTCTCAGGTATAATTTCATCACTCCATTTTTTCATATTGCGTGTAGTTACATATCGATACCCGTTATTTTCATGATAATTATCGTAATATAAAACCAACATAGTGTCAGTAGAAACTGCAATTGCGCCTTCTGAATATCGACAGCCGACTTCCCTTATATTCCGGTAGGGACCAAATAAGTTTTCTGATTCAGCCATGACTACTTTTTTGGATGTTTTTCTTTCATCTTTAAAAAAGAGATAGAATAGAGAGTCTGTTGGGTAAATTGACCCGTCGATGGCATTAAAACCAGGATCCCAAAATTTTTTGGTCGGGGCAAACGACTGAAAATCGGTTGTTTTGGTGTAGTACATCCGGTGATCCCAAACCGCGGTCCACCATTCAGCAGGTTCCTCAGGCGGTATATAATCCTTCATGAGTGTTGAAGACCACAATATGATAATTTCTTCTCCATCTGTATATAGCTCCGGAGCCCAAACATTGGCAAACACCATACCCCTGGCAGAGTCCACTACCGGTACATAACGAATGTTTTCCCAATGAATACCATCCTGTGAACTGGCATACCCAAAGCCACTCTTACCGCTTGTCCAGGCCAAATGGAATGTGCCATCATCTGTTCTTATCACACTGGGATCACGAAACACACCCCATTCCCCTATGGAAGGAGCTACTAAACTATCTGCTAGTTTATGCCATGCATTTAAATCCCGGCTGTAAGCTGCGAACAGGCCTGCTCGTTCACCGCTGTTACCCTCAAAATAATAAAAGACAAATACATTTTTTTCTCCGGTGGCTTCATTTTGGTCATTGCAGGAGAACAAAGCCAAAAGGCTTAACAGAAGTAAATTTGTGAATCTATTCGTTATTATTATCATTTTTTCGTAATTTGTTTTATCATGCAATTTTTCAATTGAAATTGCCATTTCATGACCAGGCAAAGATAAACATAGTTACCATATTTATTATTCTATCCTGTTTTTTTTAGCTTCTAAAAGAAAGCCAGAAAAGCCCGGTGCTTTGACCTAAGACCGGGCTTTCGGGTACTTTGATGAAAAACTGATTTATGTTTATTTGATTATTATTTTTCTTACTGTTTCATTGGCCTGAAGAATATATAATCCCTGCTTTAAGCCTTCAGTTGGAATTGTTATGACCTGTTCATTCTGATGTTTTTGAGAATAAACCAACTTACCCTGTACATCAGAAATCTTTACTACAACAGGGATCTCATAATTATGGCTTAGATGTAATACCCCTGAGTGGTCAACAGGGTTTGGATAAACCTTTATTCCGGTTTGTATCAGATTTTCTTCCGGATTTGTTGATGTTATCCCTTGTTTTAAAGAAACCAACTCAATATAATCCACGTGCATCCACCCCCAGGAAGCCTTCAGTTCGATGGTGTTGTTCGTATTCAGGTTATAACTTCCTGCATTAACCGTAGTCCAGTCCGAAATATTACTAAAACTGATATTTCCTTGTGAACTGCCGTTGATTATTAATTCCTGCTCTTTGGTACCCATAGAACCATTGTAACCGATAATGATATCGTATGATCCGGCTGTGATTCCATTTACTGACCAGCTGATTTTATCCGGATTGGTAAATGTGGTGCCATTTACATACCCGGTGCCTGAGAATCCACTGACGCTTGAAGCAGTTGAACACCCTGTGAGGGTAGCATCTTCTGCCTCGTATTTGTTTGATGAAGGCGCATCCTCGTAGCTGGCTGCAACATTTACATTGCTTGATGGCATGGTTACCGTAGTGCTTGAATTATTGGCATTTTCGAGGTAACTGATGTCACCTGTCCAACCGGCAAATACCTGACTGCCTGGTGCAGCATTAGCTGTTATGTTTACTGCTGTTCCTTCTGCATAGTCTCCATCACCTGAACCATTAGTCACACTTAAGGTATACGTGGGTGCTTGCGTATCTCCACCAAAATTGAGTGTGCCAAATCCTATGTATCCGGCGCAATGCATATTTTCTGTATAGCTACCTCCTCCACAGCTGCCATCCCAGGCCGCGGTGTTATCAGCCTGATCTTCTGCCTGGTAAATGGTGCCATTCACATTTATATAATCTAATTTGGCATTTGTGCCATTGTCCTGAAAGTATATTTTTACATCTTTTGAACCACTGATACCCGAATGACTGTACTCTGCATAGGAGCTACCTATGGTCCAGCTTTTTACGGTTACATCGTCTAGCCTAAGTTCCAATACGTCTGATGAACCGCTTGTTAAAGCTGCCCGTACTGTAATTGTACCGTCTTCTCCGGATGGGATGTCCTTATAAGTTGCAGTAATGCTTGTATTTTCTGATGGCATGGTAATGCTCGTATTGGCATTATTTACATCAGCTACATTTGCAACGTCCCCTGTCCAGGCATCAAACTGCTGACCGGTTGGAGCAGCGTTGGCAGAAATATTTACTACCGTACCTTCTTCATAGTTACCGTCACCTGAGCCGTTGGTCACGCCCAGGGTATAGGTAGCCGGTGCACTGGCTTCTGTAAACTCCATCCAGTTATAATTCCAACCATCACCTGTGGCAAGGATGCGCAGGGTTTGGGTACCCGCACTCAGGGTTACCGTTTTTGTTACTGAAGTCCAGGTTTGCCAACCGCCTGTTGCCGGTTCGTTAACGCTGGTTAATACTGTACTTTCGTTTTTAAGGTCAAATTTGGCGCCATTGCTAAGCGACGCAAGCCTGAAGGTGACATCATATTGTCCGGCAGTAGCCACATTTACGGTATAATCCAGCCAGTCGCCAGCGTTTATCCATCCAACATTCTCACCACCACCAACATCTGAGGTGGTTTGGGTTTGAATACCGCTCATGCTGGTATAGTTTTCGGCTTCGATTTTTCCAGGTATGGCAAATCCGCCGCCTGAACCACCGGATATGGTAATGCCATCCTGACTATCATTAGCCAGACGTTCGCTCCAACCACCGTCATCAGTGGTAATGTATGTCTGGTATTTGTAATTCGTGCCCGATGGTGCAGCATTATCAACAGTTAAGCTGACGTTTGCAGTTCCGCTTCCATTAGAAACATCGGCTTTTCCGGTTCCGTAAACTGTATATGGACTTTCATCTAGCTGGAAGGACACATAGACGTCACGGTTTGTGGAAGCTTCATAGCCAACCTGTACGGTGATGTCCTCTCCCGCTGATACCGTTGTAGGCCCCGAAACGGTAGTGATGGCATCCGTACCGCCACCTGAGCATAACGGTCCTCCCAGATTCGAGGCTTTGAAAGAGGTTTGTTGGATACCATCAGGAGAATCCACTATCAGCCATTTGCCGAGTGCTGTTAATTGATTGTAGGAGGTGGAATTCCATACGGTTGTCAGGTCGAAGACACCATCGTTACCGGTTTCCCAGGCCCACCAGTAGTAGCCCTGACCGTTTTGGTTACACTCGTTTACAATGGTTTCTTCCTGTACATTACACATACCTCCCTGATAGTTGTCGTGCTGCGCTGCAAATTCACCAACCATTAAACATATTCCATTGTTATCGGCCCATTCCAGGTTATTTCTTATTGTTGTACTGCTCTCACCTGTACCGCAATAGTAATGCACGCCAAAAGCTATGTTGTGCTGTGGATCGTGATTAACCAATGTGCTGCCGTATGTTTGTACGACGCTTATATCTTTAGCCCACTCTTTACCATCAATAACCAGGCAGTTTTTTAGTCCCGAGTTACGAATGGTGGTAATGGCATTTTGATATGCATCACGCCAGGTTGTAGCTGCTAAACTATGATTTCCCCATTCATTGGCAATATTTATAATCAGGTTATCATCAAAATCATCCAGCCATGATTTATTATTGGCATACCACTGGGCCATCTGTTCCAGCCAGTCAGTACGATTTGAGCCGGTACCATCATGTAATTCCAGCATAGGAATCATGCCTTCCTGAATACATTTTTCAATGATGTTGTAGATAATTGTCTGGTTTTGGCTCCATTCTTCTGTTCCCGTGCCGGATATACCCGCCGACCATACAATACGTAAACTGTTGAAACCCCAGGCGGCAATGTTATCGATCTCGTTATACATGGTACCAGAAGTACCATAGTCGTGCCAACCTGCTGGCAGATTTACACCACGCGGAACAAAGCGGCAGCCGTTTTTGTCGTAAAGTTTGCCATTCTTTACAAATGGTCCTGATCCCGTATTTCCCGCAGGACGGGATTCCTGTCCAAAGCTTAAACCAAACGCTATGGACATGATAATTAACATAGAAAAAGTAATTCTAAAAACTTTCATAGTAAATAGTTTTGAAATGTTAATAATTAATAGTAGTCCTGACAAATAATAGTAGTCCTGACAAAACTATTTTATTGAATCATGGACAGGGGGGTAAAAATCATTCGATATGGGGGTAATTTCCATTCTGGAAGAAAAGCTATTGGTTTTCAAAAGATTATAAATAGAATCATGCTGTTTACAGGTCATTCTTATAAGTAGAGGGCGATTGGCCAAAGAATGCTTTAAAACATTTCGAAAAGTATTTAGGATCAGTAAACCCCACGTCATAAGCTATTTGTGAAATGTTATCCGAATCATGCCGGATTAGCCGCGCAGCCTTTTTTAAACGGAGGATACGAATAAACTCGGTAGGAGAATGTTCGGTGAGGTTTTTAATTTTACGGTACAAATGTGGCTGGCTGATGTTAAGCCTTTCACACAATTGTTCTACATTAAACTCGCTGTTCTCCATATTTTCCTCACAGATGGAATTTACCTGTTGCAAGAATTTTTCTTCAAAGGAGAGAATGGGAGTTTCATTATCAGTTAATTCCCTTTTAATTTTTTCCCGTGTTAATTTTCTGTTTTTCAGTATGGTGTTGATTCTTCCCAACAGCACCTCCTTATAAAATGGTTTGGTAATATAATCATCAGCCCCGGTATTTAATCCGGTTAATTCATTTTCTTTTCCTGACTTTGCTGTTAGCAATATAAACGGTATATGGTTCAGGCTGATATCATTTTTCACCTTTTGTGATAATGCATAACCATCAAGTATAGGCATCATAACATCTGCAATGATCAAGTCGGGCATGTGTTTTTGGGCTTTCTCAAATCCTGTTTTACCGTTTTCAGCCTCAATGACCTGAAATTTTCCAATCAAACAGCTCTTTAGGTATTCCCGTATATCGTAGTTATCATCAACTATCAGAATGCGAGTGTTTTCTTTCTGCTGACCTACGAATTTTTGTGATTGAGCGGCGGGTGGAAGTTCGTAAGTAATCAAGGGGTAATCCTCAGTATTATCAGTACCAGTTTCACTGGTTATTTCATTGACATGGAAGTAGTTTTTCGAAACAGGTAATAAAATGGTAAACAAGGTACCCTTATCCTTTTTGCTAGCAACCAGAATGTGCCCTTTATGCAGATGAATCAGCTCTTTAGTTAGCGATAAACCAATGCCGGTACCTTTCTGGTGCTTCGTAGTAGCATGGTTCGCCTGATAGAACCTGTCAAAAATGTAGGGTAGTTTCTCCTCCTCAATACCTATTCCATTATCCTGGATATTTATCCTCACATATTCTCCTGGTTCTTCTTTATGAATTGAAGGGTCAACACCTGATAGTTCCTCGTAATTCAGTTTTTCAAGGCTGATGTTAATATCACCATTATCATTGACATATTTAAATGCATTCGACAACAGATTATACATTACTTTTTCAACAATGTCTTTATCAAAATAACATTTGTAATCAGCGGGTCTTACCCTAAACTTGTAATGGACAGCATACCTCTTGGCCATGTAGCCGAAGTGGTTATAAATTTCTGAAAGAAAGGCATCCATATTGCCTTCCGATACTTTAAGTTTCATGGTGTTGGTTTCCAGTTTTCTTAAATCCAGCAACTGATTAACCAACCGAAGCAAACGTTTTGCGTTACGTTCAATTAAATGAAATAATGTAAGATTATTCTTTGTTGGATTCAGTGATTCCCTCAGTTGTTCCAACGGACCGAGGATGAGTGTTAATGGTGTCTTGAATTCATGGGAGATGTTCATGAAGAACCTTGTTTTTATCTGGTCCGCCTCTCTCAGCTCAATGGCAATGCGTTCTATTTCGTCTTTTTGATGGATGATTTTTTTGGTTTTTTCTGAAAGAAGTTCATTGGTTTTTCTTAATTCTGCTGTCCGGCTGGTGACTTTCTCCTCCAGTTTCAGTTTTTGTTTCTTTAAGATGCTGATGCGAATAATAAAAAACAAGTATGTGACGAAAACAATAAAAAGCAACGCAATTCCCTTAAACCAGGCCTTTTGCCAGAAAGGTGTTTTGATAATTACAACCAGGCTTTGGGTGTTGTGTGCGTGTTTTTGATTTAATACAGAGGCTTTGACTTTGAAAGTATATTGCTGAGGTTTTAGATTCCCATAGGTGACTTTTGATTTTTCGGATGTATGATGCCATTGGTTTTCAAGACCCTCAAGCATGTATGCATATTCAACTTCACCAGGCAAGGCATAATGCAGTCCTACAAATTCAAAGGTCAGCATGTTTTGGTTGTGACGTAAAATGATAGTATCTACCAGGCTGACATGTTCTTTTAAATGACCCGGTTTTTCTGTATTTTCAATGGGTATGGATGCATTAAAAACCTGTACATCTGTAATATAAACCGGAATGTTGATGGAGCTGTACAGGTTGCTATGGGAATCAAATGTAAAGATGCCCTTGCTTCCACCATTATAAATAATGCCAGGGTGTTTATAGATTATTGCTCCCGGAAAAAATTCATTATACTCTGAAAAAGCATTTACCTCATAATTTTCAACTTTTATGTTGCTCTTATTAATATCTCTAACGGTGAGGGGTAAATGTATCTGTGAAAGATTCATTCTGGATGTAACCCAGATTATTCCCTCAGAGTCTTCGGTTATTCCCCGGATATGGGAGTAATTCATTCCAACATTTTCATTTATATGGTAAAAATTATCCTTAAAGCGGTTATAGAGGTTCAATCCATTGTCTGTAGCAATCCAGAGCCGTTTCTGGCTGTCAACGAACAGGGTTGAGGTGTAATTTGAAGCAATACTTGAGGGGTTATCTTCATCAAAATAATATTGTGTTACATGGTTTGATTTGTAATCGATTCTGTTTAGTCCGTAACTCGTAGACAGCCAGATATACCCCTGTCCGTCATATACAACATCAAAACCATAAACGTTTGAGATTCTTTTATCGATGGCACCTGAATCAGAAAAGAAGAATAGTTGTCTGTTGTTTATCATGTCATATTTACACAACCCTTTGCCATGTATAACAATCCAATAAATACCATCAGGGTCCTGACATACCGACCGGACATCCCTTGCCAGCTTTTTTGTGCTATCAATGCTGACCTGCAGGTTGAGTGGAATAAACCGGTTTTCAGCGGGGTTGAATCTTTCCAGTCCATTATTAAAAGTACAGGCCAATAAATTGCCTGAAGCATCTTCTTTTAATTCGAAAATTGTACCTCTTCTTCTTGCAGCATCTCCGAATTTTTCCTTTTGGTATGGGCCATAAGACGCACTTCCACCAATTGAAAACCGATCCATTTCGCCTGAAAAATATCCCACCCAAAGGTTATTCGCTGCATCCAGAAACAGGGATGAAACTTTTTCAGTAGAAAGATTTAAATTACTGTTTTGGTTTGGAATATACCGGGTAAAGCCATAATTGTTCCGAAGGATATTTAATCCTCCCATAGTGCCTCCAACCCAGATATTGCCCTGATTGTCCTTATAAATGGCTTTTGCATCAGAATGTAACCCATAAGGATTTGTGGAGTTTGTGGTTATCCATCTTATTTCATTTGATTTTGAGCGGATATAAATGCCATCCTTTGCTCCAACCCAAAAATCACCATTAACCTCAGTAATAATCAGAGGTGAGACAAGGCTTTTAAAGTCTTCCTGTTGAAATTGATGTGAATTCAAATTAAAAGAAAGCAAACCACGCTGTTCTGTTATTATATACAACAGGCTGTCTTTAGTGTAAAGGTGATTTATTATAAGATTTGTTCCTGTTTTAGTCATCATACCGGGATTAAAGTGTTTGATTTTGGAAGACTCTAAATCGAAACGAAAAAGACCTGCCGAACCACTCGCAATCCACAATGTGTCTTTATAAAGCAACATGTCGGTAATGTTTGAACCAAATCTGGTTTGATGAAGAAGATTAAACTGATTGGTTTCTTCCCGGAATGAAAAAATCAAGCCCCAGGCTGTGGAGAAATAGAATATACCATTGGGTCCTTCACAAATATCAGTAATGTAGTTATAGCCGGGCTGATTTATTTTAGAACTGTCAGGAATGTAGTTCTTAAAATCATCGGTTTCAGGCAAATATCTGCTGATACCCTTTGATGTAATTATCCATAGCCTTTTTTTGGAATCAAGAAATAAAGAGTTTTTACTGGTTAACGAATGATTTATGAGGCTGGATTCGTTGTTGGGATTATGCCTGTAATGCTTGAAATTATATCCGTCATATTTGTTCAGTCCATCAGAGGTAGCTATCCAGATGTATCCCTGGGCATCCTGAATGATTGAATAGACATTATCACTCGAAAGGCCATGGGATGTATTCAAATGATCGAAAAGGAACTGTTGATTATTTGTTCCCGAAAGGTGGTATGGTAACAGCAGAAGAAATACAATAATTCTTTTTTTTAGCATCTGTTAGCGCATCCTTTTTGTTGAGGAGTGTAAAAATACTATTTTGATAGTTATGAGCAAATAGAATTTATTACAGGCCACTGATCATTAAAAAAATTTTCTAAAAACTTTGAAATCGTATAGTTTTACCGAAATATTTAAATGAACTACTAATCCAATGACAAAGACAAATCAATCTTCAAGAAGAGACTTCTTAAAGTCTTCTGTTTTAGCATCCACAGCTATTGCCGGTGGCGCATTTTCCGCTTGTACCAATCAGGTAAGCTCATGTAATTCAGTGGATGTTTTTCCGGTATATAAAGGACAAAACTATACTCCTGCTGATGGAATTGCCGGCCTTTTATTCTCTCAGGTGGGGTATGAAAAAGGTAAACCAGTGCGCATTATTTTGCGATTGCCTGAACGGGATTTACTTTCTGATGATGCATTATGCAAGTTACAGGGTGTAAATAAGGAAGCTGATTATCAGACATCATTTTCCTATTGGGGGGAGCTTTGGAAAAGCCATTGGTGGATTGCTGAGTATAACAGTATAAATGAAATTGGTGAATGGTGCCTGGAAGTAGAGGATGGTGGTACAATTGTTTTCCGGGATAAAGGATTAAAAGTTTCTGAACAAATCCTGTGGAATGAAACCATCGAATTATCATCAGTAGATATCCTCGAACGGAGGAAACACTTTACCAAAGTCGGTGCAGGATGGCAGGATGCCGGAACATTATGGGTCGAAAGTCCGGCTCAGAGTGCCATGATCATCGGACTGACCGAACTGCTCGAGAAAACACCGGATAAATTTGATCCAGTATTCATAAAACGCATTCACGAGCAACTCACCATTGGTTGTGATTACCTGGTTATGACCAGGGAGAAGGCTGACGAGCTAGGGTATGCGAAAGGTGCCATGTCGCACGATTTACTCGGGCATGAGCATGATATCCTGCCACATGATGCAGCTAAAGCGGTAGTAGCCTTGTATCGCACACTCCGGTTTTTGCCGGATGAGTATACCGAAAAAAGAGCAGCATACCGCGAAACGGCTGATCTTACCATGAACTGGTTGTTAACCAAAGCCAAACCTATGGGTGATTTGGGAATGTCGAAACGGCAACGCGGTTTACCAGAGGATGCTTTTATTCCAGAGGATGAATGGATGACCAGAGACCTGTTAACTTTGTGCTGGGCAGGTTTTGAAAAATGGAAGGCAGGAGACGGTGAAGCAAAAAACACCTGCATTGATTTTGCCCGGCAGGTGATGGACAGGCAAATACCTGAATCAAAAGCAGAAAATGGTTATTACGGGCATTTTTATGAGTATACAAGTACCAGCCATTCCGAAAAATCATGGTGCCACGGAATCGTTAACAATAAATTTGGGGCGGATATTGGTGGTATTTATCCCAACTATCTGATGCCTTTTGTTTATATGCTTAACCAATGGAGTGATCATGTTGATGCTGACAGGTGGAAATCAACGCTTGAAAACTTTGCACGCGGTTATTTGATACCCGCCTGCGAAAAGAATCCATTTCTTATTGTGCCGTTGGGTATTTTTGGTGATGAAGGCCCCATTTGGTTTGCCGGTCCATTCCATGGTACCAATACCATTTATGGGTATACCGCAGCTCTCGCCTATGAACTGGCAAATCTGTTTGATGAGCCAAGATTAGAGCGTATTGCTTATGGAAACCTCCAATGGATTGCCGGACTTAATCCAGGGATCACCGTGGATACCCTGAAAGAAGCAGTCGTTTACAGCACGTATGTACCTGAAAATACCTCGCTTGCAGCAAGCATGATATGCAATATTGGCGAACGGTGGGCAGGCTCGTGGTTTATTACGCGGGGTGTCATCTGCAACGGATTTTCGGCTGGTAAACAGTTTCATTTTGACATTGATCCCACAAAAGAAAATGACGGACCGTTTTCATTTACCGATGAAGATTGGATACCACACAGCGCCGCCTGGCTAACAGGATTGACAAGGATGATTGAATAGTGAATAACACATTTCAAGTATCTCTGGGATGATAGTTGTTTAAGATAAAGTACTGATTAATAAGTTTCAAGTTGATTCTGATTCCTGGGTAGTCACCGGATTTTAGGTTTAAAAGAGGTTTATTTCCTGTTTACATTCTTGAGAACCATCCGGATTTATTTATATTTACTGTTAAAACCCGGTTGGAGATGGGAATATATTAAATCAAGTTAATTCCTTATGTCAACACTTTACATTGTCATAATTGTAGTAGCAGCAGTTACCCTGCTGCTGCTCATGGTGCTGAAACTAAAACTCAGTGCATTTATCGCCCTTTTAATTACCTCCATTTTGGTGGGGATCATGGCTGGTATGCCGTTAAACGCCATCCTCGATACCATTGAGAAAGGCATGGGGGGTACGCTTGGGTTCGTGGCCACGGTTGTAGGCCTTGGAGCTATTTTTGGTCAGATGCTTGAAGCTTCCGGCGGAGCAGAGGCATTGGCAAATTATTTACTGAAGAAATTTGGTACCGACAAAGCTTCCTGGGCCATGGTCATCACCGGTTTTATTGTAGCCATCCCGGTTTTTTTTGATGTGGGGCTCATCATTATGGTACCCATACTGTATGCCTTATCGCGCGATACCAAGCGTTCCATTCTTTACTACGGCATTCCATTATTGGCCGGATTGGCGGTAACGCATAGTTTTATTCCGCCAACCCCGGGGCCTGTCGCCGTGACCGATATTATCGGTGCAGAACTGGGTTGGGTAATCCTATTTGGGTTTATATTAGGGATACCTACAGTTATTATTGCCGGGCCGGTGTTTGGCCGTTATATTGCAAAAAAGATCCATATACAACCACCGGAGGAAATGTTTCAGGAGGTATCGGCAGATGAAAAACCAGGTGATAACCATCCTCCCTTTCGTTTAATTGCTATAATCATTGCCACCCCGCTGCTGTTAATTCTTTTTAGCACGTTCACAGGTATGGCAATTAAGCAGGAATGGCTTTCGGCAAGTCTGATTACTGAAATCATCGTGTTTATTGGGCACCCCTTTACCGCTTTAATTCTGGCAACCCTGGCAGCGATTTATTTTTTATGTGTCAGGCGTGGCATGAAAAAAGACAAAATTCTGGAGCTTAGCACCAAAGCCCTTGGGCCTGCTGGTATCATCATTCTCATTACCGGTGCCGGCGGCGTTTTAAAGCAGGTGCTGGTGGATAGCGGTATTGGCGTCATCATGGCTGAGTCATTCGCCAGGTCGAGCATGCCTCCAATCTTACTTGCCTGGATCCTTGCGGTTATTGTCCGTGTTACCCAGGGATCAGCAACAGTAGCGATGATTACTGCTGCCGGAATTATGGCCCCGGTGCTGCCTGTTTTCAACCTGAGCTCACCACAGATGGCACTTATAGTTATTGCCATTGCTGCAGGGGCTACCATGCTATCCCATGTTAATGACAGTGGTTTCTGGCTGGTAGGGAAGTATTTTGGGATGAATGAGAAACAAACCTTGCGATCATGGACTGTAATGGAGAGTATAATTGCTTTTTGCGGACTTGGGTTTGCACTTGTTGCAAATATGTTTTTATAGGCCAGGAGCTGTTTTTATTGAACTTTCAAGACTTACTGTTTGTTTATTGAAAACAAAGAATCATTCCGGTTTTGGTTTAAATTGTAATAGAATTATTCCAACTATGAATTTGTATAACAAAAAACTATACAGCCTCGACAAAAAAACAACCCAATGGATGGCTAAAAATGGCCTGAAATTGCTTCGCATCAGCCTTGGTGTTATTTTTACCTGGTATGGAGCATTAAAATTTTTTGAAGGGTTGAGCCCGGCGGAAAGTTTTGCCATTGAAACCATTGACACAATGTTTTTTGGCATAATACCGGAGGATGTTATCATATACGGGCTGGCAACCTGGGAAACACTCATTGGTCTGGGGTTGCTTTTTAAAATATTTATGCGCGGAACGTTGCTGTTATTGTTTGCTCAAATGCTTGGTACGTTCACTCCAATTTTTCTTTTACCGGAGAAAGTGTTTGTGAGTATTCCATTTGTGTTAACCATTGAGGGGCAGTATATCTTTAAAAACCTGGTTGTGATCAGTGCGGCAATAGTGCTGGGTGCTACAGTGCGTGGCGCACGTATTGATATTGAAGACGAAGAACCGAAAGAATAACAGTTGATTTTCATGATGACGCTACGTTTCTTTTGAAGATTCCTGACACCTTCTACCCATTTCATTATGGTAATTCGAAATTTATTATGAATTTTGAGGGAATTCATTTGACGGATCATCATGAACAGGTATTTATTTGCCACTTTTCTTTTTCTTTTATGCTCATGTCAGGATAAAAATGATAAAATACCCCTACAGGAGCAATACCATGCATCTACAAAAAATCTGATACCGGATAATGTCTTAGAAACATATAATTGCTGGCTGCCTGAACAGGTTCAAAATCAACCGGAAAATGCAATGCAAAACAACGACCGGTTGAGTTATCGGCACACCGCATTGCCTGATGAACAGGAATTATTTGGGCACAATGCATTAGCCTCCTTTTTTCTCAAAGTTAGAAATGATGTCTTTGTGGTGTTTGATTACGGATGGGATATTATCACAAATGTATCGCGCTTTGGGGGCAGAACACCAGGTAATTTTATGATCAATGAGTCGCTTTATCCTGCCTGTGCAGGTCGTATTGTCGAAAGATTGAGCTGTATCAATGATTTAAGCAAAAAAAATGGAATGAAAGGGGCAGGGGTGTGGGTGCCCATATTTAGTGCCACTCATTTTGACTCAGCCTCTTCCTCCATAAACTCCCTCCGTGACTATTACATGGATAGAATTGAATGGTCAGTCCAAAGCGGGATAAGATATTGGAAGACCGGTTTTATTGATTCCGTTGATCCCTCTACCCTAAAACTGGTTGTGTCTATGGCACAGGAAATGGCCCCGGATTTAATAATCGAAAACAGCCAGCATATTTCTCCCTTAAATGACTATGCCTGCCCATGGGATACTGTGGTTTGTCAAAACACAGGCACCTTTTCGGCCTGGGGAAATGGGTTAATCCTTAATCAGGCAGTGGAATTTGCAGGAATAGGGCTTGTTTTCTTTACGGGTGATGTAACTTCACCCTTATATATACCCACTACGTTGGAACGGATTGCCCAGTTGATGATAAAATTTACGATGAAAAATACATCAGGCGCTGTTGTAAACTGTGGTGATTCCCCATATATGGCTGCTGCACTGGGGTGTGCCATGCAAATCAAAAGACATCCGTTGAACTATACCGGGTTAGATGACAGCATGGATCTTCATAGAAAAAATAAAAAGTTCGATGAAGTAATTCGGGCCCTTCGCTGGCAACGTATAGCTCCGGCTTTTGCCATTGGAGAATCAACTGTAGAGGTTGATGCCTGGCGACTTAAAGACGAATGGGTTTTCTCGAAAAATACACCCTGCGATTGGCTGGCAGGAGAGAGGGTCATACAAAATGCCCCCGGGCGGGTTTCCCGCGGAATGCCCCTGCCGGAAGTTAAGGATACAACAGCTTATGCTTATGCAGTAGCTACCAGGTATCCGAACGCAGCTACGGCAATAGCCACCTTGCCAAGAACAGGTGCAGGTAGTGGAGCTTACCATCCACGCAACGATGTCCTGATCATGGTTGATGAATGGGAAAAACCCATTGGTGTTTTTGGCAGATATAATTCCCTAACCATTAAGTTTGAGCGGTTACCTAATTTGATAAAGGTATATGGGCAGGATTTGGCTGGTTCACGTGCAATTGATATAACTGAATATGTTGTTATAAATAAAAACAGCCTGATGCTCACTGGTGAACTCATTGATGAAGTAGGAACGCTTGCTGCCTCCACAGGAGATCTTTCTGATCCCGGCCTGTTGATACAAATAGAAGGCGTCTTTAAATAGGCCGGCTGCCGGGTTCCGTTTTTTTTCTACTTTTGTCGGCTTAATTTTACTTTATGCGAAAATACCTGGTTAATACTACCATTCTGGCTATTATGGCTTGTTTTCTCTGGTCCACTGCTTTTGCGGGGATTAAAATCGGACTGCCATTTACTGAACCCCTGAACTTTGCCGGTATCCGTTTTTTTATTTCGGGATTGCTTATTATGCCATTGGCTGGTAATATCAGAAATTATTTCAGGGAAGTGAGGCAGCACATAGGTTTTATACTCCGGTTAAGCTTTTTTCAAACCTTCACCCTCTATGCACTCTTTTATACCGGCATCAGCATGGTTCCAGGCGCTGTGGCAGCCATCATTGTTGGGGCATCCCCGCTTTTTGCTTCCCTGATGGCGCATTTTTTGATGCACGACGATAAGCTTTCTTTTAATAAGCTCTTTTCCATCAGCTTTGGTATGGTAGGTGTTATTGTTATTGCGCTTGGGCGTGGTGAATTCAGCCTGGGTGAAGGAAAAGAATTCTGGGGCATGATTATTTTAATCATTGCCAACCTATCAGGAAATTTCGGGAACATTATTATTGCCCGTAACACCAGGCCAATTTCTCCCCTGGTATTAAACTCCAGTCAGATACTGATTGGTGGCCTGATGCTTTTTTTGCTTTCCATACCCATTGAAGGATTTGAGCTCAGGATATATCCCTTAAAATATTACCTGTCATTGGGGTGGTTGAGTTTCCTTTCGGCTGCAGCTTTTTCCATTTGGTTTGTATTGTTGCGTAGACCCGGAGTAAAAGTATCCTATCTTAACATTTGGAAATTTATTATTCCGGTGTTCGGAGCCCTGTTAAGCTGGTGGCTAATCCCTGAGGAAGAGCCCGATGTATCGGCAGTAGCCGGTATGATTATTATTGGATTTTCACTAATCATTTTGAATTTCAACGCAGTACGTCAATATATCATCAGGCGCCGGAACAATCATACATAATCAATAAACCCAGGTGCTTTCCGGTGTTTTGTAGCCTGTTCAAAAGCATAGGCCAGTCCGATTAGTTTATCCTCAGAAAATGCCCGGCCAAAAAACGACATGCCCACGGGCAGATTCTGTACAAAACCTGCAGGTACCGTGATGTTTGGATACCCTGCGATAGCTGCAAAATCGGAACTGCCGCCAAGGAAGTGATCGCCCGTAACCAGATCTGTAACCCAGGCCGGGCCACCGGTGGGTGCCACAATTGCATCCAGGTTGTTTTCATTCATCACCCTGTCAATGCCGTTTTTTTGCGATGTTTCCCGGCAAAGCTCAAGCGCATCAAGATATTCTTTACTTGATAAATCCTCTTTTTCTTCGGCCATTACGAGTATTTCCTGCTGGAAAAAAGGCATTTCTTTGTCTTTATGTGTTTTATTAAACTCAATTAAGTCCTTCAGCGATTGGACCTGAGTATCTTTTAAACCGCTCAGGTATTTATTTAGCCCGTCTTTAAATTCATAAAGCAGTACGGTAAATTCAGCATCCTGGATTCCGTTATTGGTATATATTTTATCCAGATCAATAATTGCTGCCCCCTGGGCTTTAAGAACTTCAATGCCTGCATTTAGTGCATCGTCTACATCCTCATGAAAGCCGAACCGTTCCCGGGCGACACCAATGCGGGCACCTTGCAGGGCCTTTTTATTCAAAAACAGGGTATAGTCCTCTTTGATGTGTTCGCCGGCTTTCTGTGTGGCTTCATCCTCAGGGTCCATCCCGGCCATGGCTGACAGCATGATGGCAGCATCTTCCACATTCCGGGCCATGGGGCCGGCAGTATCCTGTGTTTTGGAGATAGGAATAATCCCGGTGCGACTAACCAGGCCGACAGTAGGTTTTATTCCTACCAGGCCGTTTGCATTTGACGGACAAACTACCGAACCGTCGGTCTCAGTACCTACAGCTCCGGCACAAAGATTAGCAGATACAGCCGCGCCGGAGCCTGAACTTGAACCACAGGGGTTGCGGTTGATGGCATAGGGATTTTTTGTTTGTCCGCCCCGTCCGCTCCATCCGCTTGATGAACGGGTGGAGCGAAAATTGGCCCATTCACTCAGGTTGGTTTTTCCCAGAATCAGGGCCCCTGCATTACGCAATTGCCGAACTAACGGTGCATCCTGTGCTGCATAATGTCCCTCCAGGGCGAGGGATCCGGCTGTAGTCATCATTTTATCTCCGGTATCAATATTGTCTTTTAGCATCAACGGAATGCCATGTAAGGGGCCTCGTATTTTACCTTCAAGGCGTTCTTTATCGAGTTCCTTTGCAAGAGGTATAGCATGGGGATTTACCTCAATGACAGAATTAATTCCGGGGCCTTCAACGTCAATTTTTTCGATTCGTTTCAGGTAAAGTGTGGTAATTTGTTCACAGGTAAGTTGACCTGATTCCATTGCCCGGATCAGCTCCCTGATGGTTTTTTCTTTTAACTCAAAATCATCATTGAAAACAGCAGCTGATGGTTCATTGGAATCACATGCGGAATACAGGCTTGTTGTTAACCCGGCCCCCACTAAAGAACCAAAATGGATGAAATCTCTTCGTTTCATGAGGCTTTTAATTTATATTATTCATCATTTGTTCGATGCACACCAGTAACAGGAAGGTTTAGTTGATTACTCAAAAGTTTTATGTCATTCAGTGCTTCTTCCAGTGTCTTGCATTTTTTTAGTGGAAGGCGCAAATTTCCCGAATCATCTAGCAGCACAAGTCTGTAGTCCAGCACCTTTCCTTTAAGGTATCTGTTGCTCAGGCTGTAGGCACCATATATTTTATTTGATTTGAGAATGGTGATTTTCGTAAACGGTTCCAGCGGTTGCCAATGGCCGGTGGGAATGATGCCAAACAGGTTGGTGTAATATTTAAACCGGTTCTTTTCAGTATCAATCTTGATCAGGGTTTGCGAAAATGATAAAAATGAACCCAATGCAATAAAAATAAACCCATACCCCTTTATTATTGTTAGCAATCCTGCCACTATGATCAGGTAACCTGCAAAGACGGCAGAAGGGTTAAACATTTTGTCGAGCTTATGACTGATAAACATATTTTGGTTATTAGGCCTGAATATTCTTTTGAATGCAAATAAAGGTAAGGTATTTTTTGAATAATTTATAATGCTTATCCGCGAATATACCTAAAGCAAATTAGCCACGAACCGAAGCGGAGCGAGCCTGCTTGCAGACAAGCTCGGCTATGCCAATGCACGAATGAAATAATTTATAATGAAAGCTTATTCGAGGCAACAGGTTTTTATTCCTCACTAAATTCTGGTCTGATCTTTGATATGGCATTTGTCAGATTATTTTATATTTTTAAAAAAGAATATTTTGTAATTTGACAGATAATCAATAGAGCCATGAACTTTGATTTAAATGATATCAGAACTAACTATTAATTAACCTCAACAGCCATGATCAAAAATTATTTTTATCAGTTTGTACAACAATACGATTGGAATTTTCCAACATTGAAAACGGTTTTTGATAATACCAAAAACAATCCCTATGACGAGCAGGATACCAATGAAGAAAGAAGTATTTCGTGGTTTCACAATAAGGTAGTGGTTGTTACCGGGGCTTCATCAGGTATTGGACGTGCCATTGCCATGGAATGCGCCACCAATGGAGCAAATGTAGTGCTTGCTGCACGCAACGAGTCAAAATTGTTTAGTCTGCGCGACGAAATAAACAAAGCCAACGGCCTTGCCCATGTCATACCTACCGATGTGTCTGAAGAAGATCAATGCAGGGCGCTAATTGACACTACACTCAAACTTTTTGGAAGAATTGATATTCTCGTGAACAATGCCGGCATCTCCATGCGGGCTAATTTTCTGGATCTTGACCTTTCAGTACTTAAAAAGCTGATGGATACCAATTTTTGGGGAGCCGTATATTGCACCAAATATGCCCTGCCTGAGATTATTAAAACCAAAGGAAGTGTGGTAGGCATATCTTCTATTTCAGGAATTACACCTTTACCGGGCCGCACGGGTTATGTGGCTTCGAAACATGCCCTGGATGGTTTCCTGGAAACCATTCGAGTGGAGAACATGGAAAAAGATGTGCATGTGATGCTTGTCCATCCCGGATTCACCACTTCCAACATCCGGAATGTTGCGTTGAATAAGTTTGGTTTACCTCAGGTAGAAACTCCGCTAGAGGAATCAAAATTAATGCCTGCCGAGCGTGTAGCCAAAGAGGTAGTTAAAGGAATATTAAACAAAAAGCGGGATATTATTCTTACCACTGAGGGAAAGCTGATTACCTGGCTTTACCGCCGTGTGCCCCAGGTGGCAGAGCGCCTCATTTATCGGGAGATGAAAAAAGAAGTGGATGCCCCTTTTTAAAAAAAAATGGTGGTGCAAACAATAAGGCCTTGCACCACACAATTTTTAAGGAGATGTTATTGATTTGAAGTTTGCAGGGGAAAATTCTTATTAATTACCGTACATTCCAGCTTTTCCATTCATGAACAATGTCCGGACTGGCGGCTACCTGAGGGTTTTGTTCCTTGGAATTCACCATTACCGATTTAAGCGTTGTTTGTTTGGTAACATATCCTGATAAATCATCGTAAGTTATGTCGCCTTCAGTCTGCTGTAATATTTTCAGCAGGTAATAGGTGAACATGCCATGCTGCTTTTCCTTGTAAGGCAGGGATGTTTGGTTCCCGCTGCTGGCACTAAGTACTACCATGCGGCCGCTGAAATCATTTTCTTTAGGCTTGATTTTCACGGCCCGGGCCGATACCAGTCCCTGATTACGGCCACCACCGCTGAAGCAGGCATCCAGAAACACGGTCACCCGTTTTGATGGATATTTATTCAGTTTTTCGTACAAATCATTCAGCTTAATGGCATACTCAATGTTTGATCCGCCAACATCTACCGGAATAATATAAGGTTCCTTGGTTTGCTCATGAGGCAGACCGTGCCCTGCATAGTAAAAGAAAATTTCAGCCTCACCATCCATGGATTTGGCAATATCCACCATTTTGTCGATGGCAATGTTCATTTTCATTTGGGTAGCGTTGAGCAGCAGAATAATGTTTTCCTCAGGGATACCCATCACCTTATTGGCATAGATTTTAAACGCTTTGGCATCATTCATGGCAAATTCCACATCAGCCTCTGATTCCAGTCCAAGCTGAAAAGAGCTGTAGTCCTCGTTACCAATGATTAGCGCAAACCGGTTGGGATTAACCAGGCCCGTTTCCGGGATGTCCATATCCACATCCGAAGCCAGCCCGGCCATTTTAACCACATCGGTGGAGGAGGAGGTAGCCTGTTTCGAAGGCAGGCTGATCCGTACAAACTCGCTTTCGCCTTGTTGGGCGTTAAGACTTGCAAATAATAATGCCATTAAAGACATAAATGCGGATTTTTTAAATAAATTTCTCATATATACACTGTTTAATAACTATCAATAATTTAGTTTAATGCTGAATCCAGTTCAAGCTGATAAAGAACATCCAATTTTGTTTCGGTGTTTTCTGATGAAACATCAACATCTAAACGCGGGTAGTACATGATTATGGCGTTATTTAATGAACCTAAAAATCTTGTCTGATTCCAGCCGTACCAGCTATGCCAATTATATAGTCCTTTCTCGAGTAATCCTGAAAAATAGTGGGATCCATTCGGACTTTGATATGCGGCAGGATTTAAATCACCGGTTGTATTATTTACCATCGGTGCTATTAATAAAGGATCATCAGATAATGAACCGGTATTTAAGTTTAATTTAAATAAAGCACGCTGAGTGAAGATTTTGCTTTCATCTGAATGAAATTCGGGGTTCCAGAATCGCTCTTGTTCTGACCGGTTATTTCCATAATAATCATATTCTGGTATAAAAGTCACTAAATCCTTTCCTGAGGAGTAATCGTTTATTTGTTTTTTGATGTAGTATTCACATGCCAGGTACAAATTATCATTTAAAATGATGTAGTTTTTGATACCCTGTGGAAATCCGGGATTGTCATTTAAACTTTCAAGTGATTCATTGGGCTGCCATTTGTATACGATATAATCATCACTGTTGTAATCACTTTCTTTAAAAAGATATAACCAGGAATTTAAGCTGACACGGTGACTACCAGCGATGATTTCACGCAATTCGGATTCCTGAAGGTTACTATCAGACCAACCATCCCAGCCAAACCCGGGAGTATAGGTAGACAAATAATCACCCTCCCTGAATACATAAAGCGTACTGTCTATAACGAAAACGTTATAATTCCATGGATTTTCATTACCGCTAAATGAATTTTGCAAATCTGCTGGTAAAAATTGTCTTGCAGACCAGCGATTCGTTTTGGGATTATACTCATCGTAGTAGTAGTAATCAAAATCTTTATAAAAACAAACAATGTGTGAGTTGCAATTAACATATCCGAAATAGGATTCATTTTTTTGATCAATTGTATGAATCCTGGTCCATTCTTCATTGTTTTGGTCGTATTTTAATAAATAGGCAAAGTGTTCGTGAACTGAAATATCCGGATCCCATTGCTGAATTTCAATGATGCTGAATATTTCGTTATTTATTACAGTTATATTTTTATGTAAGTTCGCTTCGTAATCATCGGGTATTTCAGGGGGTAAATAAGTAGTTATTTCATGCCATGGGATATTTGTGGGTTCTTTTTTTATGCTTCCCACTTCGCCATAAAAAATTCTGGAATCATCATCATCATACTTTAAAAAAGATTGGTAGTATATTTCGGATCCTGGAGGTAGATGTTTTAAAATCACCTGTTGTTCACCTGTATTTGGCTTACCCATCAAATGATAGAAATCCTCGTGATAATAGCTGTTTTCATTAAACACTGACTGGATCTTATAATTCTCATAATTTAAAATATCGGAATACAAATACCTAATTCCTGTATATAAAACAGGGTTGTCTTCAGTGATTTTTTCAAAATTGTATGAAATTACAATATCCTGGTTGGTTATGGTTGCCTCACTTCCTTTGTTGATGGTATAACAATTACTATTTTCATCATAGGGATTTACCCGTTCATATTCCTCACAGCTACTAAGTAGGAGGACACTCATTGTTAAAAGAAATAATATGTATGCCTTCATGTTTTTTCAATTAAAAATTTAACACTAAACCTGCCTGAGCACCACCTTCCTGAGTTGGTAATATATAGGCTGATGTGGTGGTTTTAGGTTTATTAAGTCCACGGTAAGGATGTATTTTGTTGTTTTTACTTCCACGAACTGCCACATGTAGAATGTCATACAGCCAGATGGCAGCAGTGGCTGACCCAATAATATTAGCGGTTCTTAATTTGGATTGTGCATCGCTAAATGATGCATTTAACTCATCCTGCTCTCTGGCATGTAAGTATTCATGATATGCATCGTTAGACATACCATAGTATGCAAGCGTTGCTGCAGTACCTCCAAATACCAGGATGTGTGTCATGATAGGGCGGAGTTTATTTTTCTGAACGAAATAGTTCCCAGCCCCCGGCACCAAAACCGATAAAAATGCATTTGACTGGCCACCCAGGTGTTTGATGCGTTCCTTGTCTGTTACATTGATAATGGCCTTCAGGTTTCCTGACAGCCCGTCAATATCCTGGTAAAGGTCCCATACAATCTTTCGCTCGTTGCCCCCGAGTACCTGCTCGCCCACATCACCGGAAAGGGCAAAAGGGGTAATCTTTGTAGTGCTCTGGAAATAAATCTCTACATCATACAGGTAGCGCTCTGAATATTTGTTAAGGTCGTACAATACGACTACTTTGCCATCCTCGGCTGTAACGCGTACATTTTCCACGCGTTGTGCCTCCACCGACACTATACTTGTAAGGAGTATTAGTGATATTAGTATTGTTCTTCTCATTTTTTTTATTTTTTTGAAATAGTAATGTCAATGATGCTTACCTGCATCTCGTCTGTTCTATAGCTGCGCTGTTTGTTCAGCCACTTTTGAAAATCTTCAGATTCAATGGTTGTTGGCACATTAAATCCTTCCTCAATCTCCGCTTTTGAAAGGAAATCACTCGCATCGGTTTTTTTAAACCGGGGCTTGTTCACCGGGGTTTTTGAAAAGATGACGAACATCCGGTTTAAATCCTGTTCTTTCTCAGCATACAATTCGTAGGTATCAATATTAAAATTCACATCAGGTACATGGTGTGCCACAGCAGAATTGTTGAAAAACAGATAAGTTTTGTCGGCTGCAACGGGAAATCCTCCCTCATGTTCTGCAGGTGTGCTGGTATAGGGCAACAGGCATTGGGCGTTGTTGCCATCATCAAGGTAAACCCATACGTAACCACTTACCGGTGAGCTGAAAGATAGGAACAAATCGTCGCCTTCCATGAAAGCTGTTGTAGCGCACCGTATGTGGTCACAAGCCAGGGTTTGACTCGTAAATTCAACAGGAGGAGTGTTTATCTCTTTAGCTTTTATTGTTATCTCACACTTTAAATCAATGACTTCCTGTTTTTTATTATCGATGATTTTTATGCCTGTTACTTCTGTATAGTCTTCTTTAATAATTTCTACCATTTCACCTTTTACCGAGGTGTTGGCAATGGAATTGAACACCGAATTCGATTCTACCTGCTCACCTGTTTGCATATTGGTTATATAAGTGGCATTACCCTGAATGATTACCTTTCCAAAAGCTTTTTCAAGGGCATTGATAACAGCCAGATCCTGTACAATTTTTTTCGCATCCTTCATGCTCAGGTCATCGCGGAGCTCCATCTGGGCTTCACCCGATGTTTTTACCAGTTTTTGAGCTGAGGAATGCCCGGCACTGATTAAAACCAGTACCAGGCATAGAGTGAGATACAAGCTGTTTCTTCTCATTGTATCACTCAAGTTTATTTTATTCAAAATCCATTAGTTTGTCCAGCTTTGCCTGAACAAGTTCTGTTTCTTCTTCAAGCTGCTGACGGATAACTTTCTTTGCTTGTTCCAGCGCCATCTCCTGGTTATATGCGATACGCACGTTGCATTCGATGTTTTTCCCTGATTTTTTGTAAATTTTAAACAAGGTGATGGTGCGGCCAATTTCCTGGGCAATCAGGTTTTTGGCCCCGGCCACGGTTTTGGTAACAGAGGCAGCTTCATCTGCATTTAATTGCTGGTTTGCCACGTTGGTTTCAATCAGTGCTCCAACTGTTGTAGCAATTTGTCCGGCAAGGTTTGTTTTTGCCACTTCCAATGCCTGCATTTGTGCGGCTATTTGTGTCTCACCAAGGGAGGTTGCTTCTGCAGTAATATACATGGGGAAACCCATGTCATCGGTTTCCAGTTGTTTTGCCCAGGCCTGCTCCAATTGCTTGTCCATAGGCAATGCGCCCGGCGCTACATAGTATCCGTCTTTTTCAAATTGTTTGGCTTCCTTGCGTGCCCCTCTCATGGCCTTTACATCTTTGTTTTTAATGTCCTGCCCATAGCTCATGCCAGCACATACGAATCCCATAAGGAGAATAAAAATTACACTTCTTTTCATGGTTAAATCTTTTAAATTAATGTTTAAATGCTTGTATTTACAAAGTCTCTTTTAGAATAGCTTATTCTTTTAGCTTCCTACGCAAGACACCTGTCCAGTGTTATGATTCTGACTAAAAATACCCGAGCTTGGGTATTTCGGATAGTATTGTCCGGATTTTAGGTTTTTGTCTCATGGGTACTGTGCATTATTTCCGTCTCTTTCGGACCGGTAACGCGGGGAAAGGATTTGAAGGTTTATAGTTTGAAGGGGTTTTTATGTTCGGTTTCGTTATAAAACAGATTGTGTTAACTTTGTTATTCATTAAAGGTAATTTGATGAAAATTATGAACATGCATTTCAGGTTTTTGACTGTTCTTTCGCTTTGTATGTTGCCTGTTCTTATCTTTGCACAAACAGGTATCGAATATATTGCCAGAGACATACAGGTAACTCCAAAGCAAAATATTGTCCTTAAATCAAACCCACAACCCCTCAGTTTTGTAGTCCATTATCCGAATACTGCGCTGGAAGGGGTTTATTATGAAAGCGAAAGAATTGATTATGATCAGCTGCCATTTTCCGGTTTACAGGCTGATAAACAACTTCTTTCATTGCCCTACTCCATGAGAATTACCATTGATGAAACCTTCTTTGAAACCTTGGCAGAAGGAGAACACATGCTGGAGTTCCGGTTTGAAAATGATGAAGTGCATACCAGTAAAATAGAAATTACCACAAAAGAGAAACTGGATGCTTATGCCCTCAAAATCATTAATATCAATGTGGAACATGGTGTGGCAGTACTCGTTATGCTGCCTGATACCAATATTCTCATTGATGCAGGAACAGAAGGGATGGCTGCAAAACGTGTAATCCCATTTTTTAAAGATTTTGGGGTCGAAAAAATCGATTATATGTTTATTACCCATTGGCACAAGGATCATTATGGAGGACTGCATAAAATTCTGGAAGCTTTTGAAGTAGGCAAAGTATGGTATAATCTGTCAGAAGAAGGTAAGAAAGAAAGTGGCTTAGCTCATGATACTATATTTACCATTGGCAACGAGTTTTCCATTAGTGAAGCATCCTTCCAGGTTCTGAATGCAGCCCGGTTTGACTCTGTTGTCTATCCCGGATTCAGAGAAAAGGAATTCGGTGGGTATGCCGGAAAAAATAATCGTTCTCTTTCGTTTAATATGGAATATAACGATTTTATTTACAGTCATGGTGGTGATATTTACCAGCATCCTCAGCGGGCTATTCTTA
>CAZZBU010000018.1:0-40213 GCA_964652315.1 uncultured Bacteroidales bacterium | reverse complement strand
AGCCACCCGGGGTGAGAAAGCACAATTGAAATCCTGAAATCCACCGTGATGAGTCCTTCATTAGAATTAAATGACAACCTGAGGGCGGAGATCTTATATATTCAGTCCAGAGAGCCTGAAAAAGTTAGTTTAAGAAAAATGATTGCTCTGATAGCACACTATTTGTGATTGTTCTTCTCTCTCTTCCTGCATTTCCGTCGCAACTTCCGGGCAGGTTCTACTATTTTTTCTTCTGGTATTGTGACGCGCTCATCCCATACTTTTCTCTAAATACCTTTCTGAAGTACGATACATCACTAAAGCCGACCTCCATGGCTGTTTCACTAATATTGAGGATGTTCTGCGACAAAAGCTGTGCGGCGCGTTTCAAGCGGATGTCCCGGACCAGTTCTTTGGGGGTCATATTAGTAAGCGCTCTGATTTTTCGAAACAACTGCGTTCGGCTTACACCAACATTTTTTGCCAACAAGTCGACATCAAGTTCGCTTTTATCGATGTTTTTTTCTACTATCTGCACCAGTTTTTTTATGAATTTTTCATCGGGGTTAGCCAAAACAATGTTCCGGGGTTTAAGTAACAATTCTTTGCTATACATATCGCGCAACGCTTTTCTTGTTGCCAGAATATTATCGGACTTGGCTTTAAGCAAGGCTATATCAAAAGGTTTGGTCAGGTAATCATCGGCTCCGGCATCAATGCCTGCAAGCTGATGATCGGGTGATGCCAGTGCGGTAAGAATTATAATAGGAATATGCGAAGTTCGTTCATCAGCTTTAATCCTACGGCAAAGGTCGGTTCCATTAATAACCGGCATCATAACATCGGCAATAATAATGTCAGGGATTTGTTCAAGGGCAATATCCCACCCTTCTTTACCATTGCGCGCCTGAAAAATCTGATACTCAGATTCAAACTGGGTTTTAATAAATTCGCGTATATCAGGATTATCATCAATAATCAGTAAAATGGGCTGCTTCGTTGGTTTATAGTTGCCATTATAATTTTCCTGATCATCTGAAGATACCTCGGCAACATAAGTGGCATTGTTTTGTGCTAATGTCTCCTCATCATGTTCGTAAAGTGGTATTAGTACGGAAAATTTTGAGCCCTTGCCCACCTTACTTTTTACTTTTATAAACCCGTTATGCAGTTTTACAAGTTCTTTAGTTAAAGCCAACCCTATGCCCACACCAGAGTCGTTGATAATGCTTTTGTTTGTTATTCGCCTAAAACGGTCAAAAACCCGGCTTATTTGTCCGGCAGGAATACCAATACCCGTATCGGCCACAGTAATTTTTACATAACTCCGGTATTCGGGTTTATCGGGATCAAAAGGTGGAATATACGTGTTATTCTCTTCAATTTCGCTGGCTAAAATCAGCGATAAACTTATGGTAATATTACCTCCCTGAGGAGTATATTTAATGGCATTCGATATTAGATTATTTACTATTTTCTCAATCTTATCTTCGTCGAAGGAGAAAAAAATAGATTTCTGAAAAACCTGGAAATTTAAGGTTACCATCTTTTCGGCAGCCATGTTGGCAAAGGAGTTTACAATTTCTTCGACAAATATCACCAGGTTTCCTTTTTTCAGATTCAATTTTAAGTTACCTGTTTCAAGCTTTCGGTAATCTAATAATTGACTTACCAGCTTACTTAAATTATTGGTGTTGCGACTGATAAAAGTAAGCAGATTCCTGCTTTTATCATCGATATTCTCTGATGTAAGCAACTGGTTTAAAGGCCCGGTAATTAATGATAAAGGCGTTTTTATTTCATGCGATATATTCATGAAAAACTGGTGCTTTAACCGGTCAATTTCCTGAAGTTTGCGCGCTGATTGCCTCTCAAGCACCAACTGATTTTTAAGTTTTTCGCGATTAATAATTATCAGGTATATGCCATAAAAAAGAGCCAGAATGGTTATAAATAATAAAAACCGGAACCAATTGGTTTTCCAGAAAGGAGGTAATATAGTAATGTTTAACGCTTGTCCGTTTGTATTAAATATACCATCGGAGTTACTGCCAATAACTTTAAAAACATATTCACCCGGGTCGAGGTTGGTATAATTAGCCCGGCGATTGGTGCCTATATCATTCCACACTTTATCAAAACCCTGCAACATATATTTATACCTGTTTTTCTGAGGTGCTGAGTAATCGAGTGCCGAAAACGAAAAAGAAATCATGTTCTTATGATAAGGCAGCACCAGCAACTGTGTTTCATTTATACTATTAGAGAGCACGGCGTTTTTTTGATTACTTACTTTCACTGATTTGTTAAATATTCTAAAATCCGTGATTTCAACTGGTGGAATGTAAGTATTGTCTTTTAATAAATCGAGAAAGATAAAATCTATTCCCCGGTTACCCCCAAATACCAAGCTATTATTGGATAAAGCAGTAAAAGCACCATAATTGAATTTTGAATTAACCAGCCCGTCGGTCGTATAATAATTTTTGAACGCTCTAGTTTGTAGATTAAACCGCGAAAGCCCGTTATTGGTACTAAGCCATAAATGGTTGTTATTCACATTAATAATTCCTAAAATAACATTACTGCATAACCCACTGTCAACAGTAAATGCATCGAAAGTTTTGGCGGCTAAATCATACTTTAACAGGCCCTCACCCAATGAACCTATCCAGACGTTCCCCTGGTCATCATCGCATAAAACACGGGTTTCTATGGCAAAGGTTTCCATACTATCATCGGGATGCACCAGGGTTAAAATGTTGCTGTCGGTCGAAAAAAACCAGAGATTTCCTTGCTTATCTTCATGAATGGTTTCAACCCATCCCAATGCGTATTTTTTTCCCATCCGCTGAAAGGTTCCTTTTTTTGGATCAAAAATGTCGGCTCCTTTCGAAGTAGCCACCCAAATGCGGTTTTGGCTATCCGTGAAAACAAACCAAACCGCATCATCGCTAATGGAGGTTGAATCATTGGGATTATTTTTATAAATTTTATTCTGTCCGGTTAAAGGATCATACTGGTTAAGTCCACCCAGGTAAGTGCCAATTAATACATTGCCCAGCCCATCGGGCGCAATGGCCTTAATGCAGTTGTTGGATAACCCGTTGGCATCAGTTAAATAATTTAACGTGTTGGTTTGCGGATTAAAAATATTTATCCCCCCATTCTCGGTTCCTATCCAAAGCTTCTTATCCGGCGCTTCCCATATCTCATACACTTCACTGTTATTGAGGTAAATTTTTTGTGCATCGTTAGCCGAAATGTGACCAAAAGCAATGTTATCAAAATTCAAAAAACTCAATCCATTCCGGGTTCCCACCCACAGGTCGCCTTTTCTATCAAGAAACAAATCGAGTACCGAATTATGTATTAAACTACTACCATCCTGATTGTTTTCTTCGTAAAAGCTAATTTGGCGCGATGCATAATCGTAACTATAGAGCCCTCCCCTGGTGCCAAACCAGATATCCCCATTTTTATCCTGTTCAATAGCACGTACCGTAAGGGAACGATTATTTCTACTGTCAAGGGGAAAATCAATGAATGAATCGGTACTGGCATCATACCGTTTCACGCCACCCAGATAAGTACTTGCCCAGAGTTGATTTTCGTCGTCTTTAAAAATATCCCAGACCTCATTTTCGAGACTGGCATACTTTTCTCCCACCAAATATTTTTTATATATCGATAAATCATTGTTTACCACGGTAATGCCCTTATCGGTTCCCAACCATATTCTTTGGGCATTTTCAACAAAAATTTTGCGAATAAAATCGCCGGAAAGGCTATCGTTTAGCTGGTTTAGCAAGTTGGTTGATTCGTTCGTTTCGGTGTTAAGCAAAAATAACCCCCGGCTTGTCCCCGCCCATAATTTATTGGAATCAGCCTCGTAAATATCCCAAACCGATTCGCCTTTAAAGTGTCGTACTAATCTATATTCGCCAGGAATGTATTGAAAAAGACCTTCAATATCGCTGCCTATCCAAATATTTCCATGTGCATCTTCAACTATTTTGCGTATTAGTGCTGTATTAAGTATATCGCTAATGGAATCGCCCAGATGCAAAGGAAAAAAATCATACCCATCAAAGCGGGATACACCATAATCCGTACCCAGCCATATCCACCCTTTTGAATCCTGAAAAATACAGTGAATACGCTCGTCAACCAACCCATCCTGAATCGTATAGTTTTTAAACAACGAACTTTGAATTTGAGCTGGTACAAGCCTGCCAAGACAAAGAAGCAAACAAATAAGGATGCACCGGAAAATACCCATTTTTCAAAAATATTAGTACTAAAATACTAATTATAAAAGAATTCATAATAACTAATCGTGAATTTTTTAAATGATTGTCCGCGAATATACCTAAAGCATATAAGCCACAAATGCACGAATAAAATGAGTGAAATTGAGTCAACGTACTTTTGTAATTTCACCTAACATTTAAAATGTCCGAAAAGGTTGTAATAAGAGGTGATATTATGCACACAAATTTCGTCGGACAATAACCTAATCACTGGAAAGACTTTGTTTCAGGCTTTACATTGACCACTTTATACACCTTATCTCCACGGCGAACCAGATCATTTACCGGCAATGAAAAAACATCGCCCCTGGATACTTTTTCTATATTATTGCGTTCTTTCCGCATTTCGTTTATCCCTTGCTCATGTACCCCGGTGGTCTCTCCAATGAAAAGTACCTCATCGCCTAATTTCAGGGTGCCGGTTTCGCATTGAACTTCGGCAACATGCAGCTTGCTAAAGAAATTGGTGACTTTACCAATATAAACTTTTTTGGTTGAGGCTTTTGAGCCATACACATCACTCCACTCACCAAGTCGCTGACCGAGGTAATACCCATCCCAGAAACCGCGGTTAAAAACCCGTTTTAAGCGTTCATCCCATTGATGGATTTTTTCTCGGGAGTATGTCCCCTCAAGGACACTTTGCAAAGCTTCTGCATAACAACTTGTAACAGTATGGACATATTCAGGTGAACGGGCCCGGCCTTCAAGCTTAAACACCTTTACACCAGCATCCACCATTTTATTAAGGAAATGAATGGTTTTCAAATCCTTTGGTGACATTATGTATTCATTTTCAACCGCCAGCTCAGCGCCGGTTTCCTTATCTTTTACCTCATAAGCCCTGCGGCATGTTTGCAGGCAGGCTCCGCGGTTGGCTGAGTAATTATATTCGTGAAGGCTCAGGTAACATTTGCCTGAGACAGACATACATAAAGCCCCATGTGAAAACATTTCGATCTTCACCAGATTTCCTGACGGTCCGGTTATTTGGTCCTCATGAATTTGTCTGTAAATAGCTGCCACCTGATCAAGGTTAAGCTCGCGTGCAAGCACCATAACATCAGCAAAACGGGCGTAAAATTTCACTGCCTCAATGTTGCTTACATTCAATTGGGTGGAAATATGAATGGGAATATCCCTGGCTGCTGCCAGGTTCAGCACAGCCTGGTCTGAAGCAATAATGGCATCCGCTTTATATTCAACTGCTTTATTGATAATCTGGCGCAATAATTCCAGTTCATTATCATAAACGGCTATATTCAGGGTAAGGTAAGCTTTAACTTTATGCGCATGACATCGTTCGACGATGTTTTTAAAATCTTCCAACGTAAAGTTAGCCGATGAACGTGAGCGCATATTTAGCTGATTCACTCCAAAATAAATGCTGTCTGCCCCTGCATTAATGGCTGCACTAAGTGATTCCCACGAACCTGCCGGCGCCATGATCTCATATTCTTTTCTGTTCATCATTCGTTTACCTCCTGAACCCGTTGCATCCATTGCCGGGTACCAAAATACCGGCAGGATTCCGAAGCCACCTCAGATGCTTCTAAAAGGGACTGGACAAAATTTTGTGTGATGCTGTAATAATAACAAAACGCACCATGAAAAATATCGCCTGCCCCCAGGGTATCCACAACTTCTGTTTCAGGTATGTGTATTTCTCCACTGGTTTTGCTTTCCTGATACAGGATGGATTTTTCACCACGTGTAACGGCTGCTTTATTTATTTGTTTATCAATAAGATATTCCAGTGTTTGTTTGGGGTTATCAATTCCCGGCGGAAAAAAATCGGCCGATGCAATGCAAACATCTACATAAGGCAATAAATCTTCTGTGCCATCTTTCCAGCTTCCCCCATCAAAAATGACAGGCACATTGAGCGCAGCTGCCTTTTCTGCAAGATAAATGGCCTGACCCATAAAAAACCCATCAATCAGAAGAAAATCAGCATTCTGAAGGATTTGTGCTTCACCGTTCAATGAAAAACCCGGCAGATTATCCGGGTGATATGAAAACACGGAGCGGTCACCGGTATGTTTTGCTGTTACCACTGTGGCAAATACCGGCTTTGAAACCTGATTATATAAAGGATCAATAAGTTCCACTCCCAATGTTGTTAACTCTGATGTAATAAAACCTGAAAACTCATGATTGCCGACAGGTGTGATTATACCGGCCCTGCCTCCCAGATGGGAATAGGTAACTGCCGCATTTGTTGCAGGACCGCCTGTGTAAATTCCGTTTTTCCTGGCCTTATATTTTTGATTGGGTGCAATGTCCGAATCAATTAAAAACTGTAAATCAATGGTATTCAATCCAAAAAAAATGCCTTTACCCATAAC
This sequence comes from uncultured Bacteroidales bacterium, assembly GCA_964652315.1. Lineage (GTDB taxonomy): Bacteria > Bacteroidota > Bacteroidia > Bacteroidales > JAAAOM01 > CAZZBU01. The sequence continues at coordinate 33,573 of CAZZBU010000018.1, read as the reverse complement.
ACTCCTCGTTAATTCTGCTGTGCAAAATTGAGAAAAGTAATCCAATTTACCTAGTGTAAGTTTCTCTTTACCTTAAATGTTTTACCCCGTAAAAAACGAGGCCATGTAACAGCCGAGAGGGTGCCAAACATTCCGGATCCTATTCCATTGCCAAGAATAAAAAGAAAAAAGAATAAAAGTAAATATAAACGCATTACCTTCAGCAATATATAGAAGTCCAATTGAACTTAAAGATAAGCCGGGAAAGTATAACATCACAAATAATTTAAGCTTTATGGTACCGCTAAGCCAACTGCCCGGAATAAAAAGCGAAAAGGCATAAAATCACTGAAGTGAGTTGGTTATAATGCCAGGTAAAGTACCAAAAAAAATACGAGCTGGATAAGAAAATAGGCCCGCAAAATTGGGGAGCGGCTATAAATCTTGAAACTTTCCAGCATAGTACTGAATACAACAGTGATAACTGCCCAGGCCAAATAATTTTGTAAAGGAATTTGTTGGTCCTCCCATTGCCAGTAATCAAGTTTCTGTGCTACGGGCTCCATAAAAATATCAAATATCACAATATACAGGGCAGCCAGCATTGGCCGTAGCCAGCGTATCCTGGTGATAGTCAGGCTCAGGCTGTGCGTGGCAAGTATCAGAACAGCCCAGTTTATCCCTATAATGAGGGGAACATGAAACACCTGAATTCGCATGGTATTGCCGTACTCATATTGCCCAAAAACTAATCCGGTATCAACTCCGACAATCTCTATTATCCAGGTAACCGGAATGGTTATGGCCAGCCAGAGCAACAACCGAATTTTTAGCCTGACATACCGATAAGTGAAGTATAGTACCACTGAAGCCCCTCCCAATAACATAAGTTCAGTCAACAGAAGCATTATCGGACGTGTTTTTTCTACCAGATGAAACCCGGCACCAAACATATAGAGGATAATTAATACCAGCGAAAAACGCTTTTCTAGAGTTTGTGTTTCCAAAGCAAAAAATTGTTTAACCATTATAATGGTTTATTAAACAAATGAAATGTTTTGTTGTTTACCAAGTATTATATTATTGATTAAGATAGGGAATTTTATTAAATTTATTTAGATAAATTTCAAATAATGCCACCAAAAAGAGTTACCATATTGGGTGCAGGTTTTGCCGGACTATCCGCTGCTGCTACACTTGCTAAAGAAGGTTATCAGGTAAAGGTCTACGATAAAAATGCTAAACCCGGTGGCAGGGCCCAAAATTTTTCGGCCCAGGGATTTACATTTGACATGGGGCCTACCTGGTACTGGATGCCGGACATCTTTGAAGATTTTTTTGCTTATTTTGGTAAAAAAGTATCGGATTATTATGAATTAGTCCGCATATCCCCATCCTATCGCATGTTTTTTGGTAAAGACGATTACATTGATCTGCCAACATCAATGGATGAGGTGTATGATCTTTTTGAAAAACTTGAACCAGGCAGTTCAATAAAATTAAAAAAATTTCTGGCAGACGCAGAATATAAATATAACCTGGGCATTAAAGAAATTGTCCGTAAACCGGCAAAAAGATTTAGTGAGTTTTTGGAATACAGAATAGTCTCAGGAATATTCCGCCTTGACTTTTTTAAATCAATAACAACTTATATAAAGCAAAACTTTAAGAATCACAAATTAATTAAACTGTTGGAATTTCCGGTCATTTTCCTGGGTGCAACCCCTCAAAAAACTCCGGCACTGTATAGCTTAATGAACTATGCAGACATTAAACTGGGTACGTGGTACCCGATGGGAGGCATGTATTCTGTAGTAAACGGTATGGTTGAACTGGGGCAATCAATGGGTGTTGAATATCATCTGGGCAAACCGGTAGATAAAATCAATATTCATAACAGGCTGGCACATTCAATTCAACTGAATGGCAGCGCAGTAGAAACAGATTATGTTATTGGTGCAGCAGATTACAACCATATTGAGGCTAACCTGCTGGATCCTCCCTACAGGAATTACTCAGCCAAATACTGGGAAAATCGTGATATGGCTCCTTCTGCCCTGTTGTTTTATTTGGGAATCAACAAAAAATTAAAAAATCTGGAGCACCATAACCTATTTTTTGACGAAGACTTTGAGCAACACGCTGCCGAAATATACAACCACCCTACCTGGCCTACTAAACCGGCCTTGTATGTTTCCTGCAGCTCTAAAACAGATGCCACTGTGGCTCCTGAGGGACATGAAAACCTGATAATCCTGATTCCGGTTGCCCCGGGACTGGAGGATACCAACGCCATAAAAGAGCATTATTTTGAAATGTCCATAGAAAGGCTGGAAAAAATCACGGGCCAATCCATAAAAGGGCACATTGTATATAAAAGATTCTATGCACAAAGTGATTTTATCCGCGATTATAACTCATTCAAAGGAAATGCCTATGGCCTTGCAAATACTTTACGGCAGACTGCATTTCTGAAACCCAAGATTCATAACCGGAAAGTGCGTAATCTTTTTTACGCCGGACAACTCACTACACCTGGACCGGGCGTACCGCCAACGATAATCTCCGGACAGGTTGCGGCAAAAGAAATCATGAAGGTTTCGCCTTTTATGAACGAAAAACAACAGCATCATGAAACATCTTTTTGACACCGTATCGATAAAAACAAGCCAGTATACTACGAGACTTTACAGCACGTCATTCTCGCTTGGAATTAAGTTTTTAAACCAGCGTTTCCAGAATCCGATTTATGCGGTTTATGGTTTTGTACGCCTTGGAGATGAAATTGTGGATACGTTTCACGATTACGACCAGAATAAGTTAATGGAAGAATTTAAAGAAGATGTGTATAACGCTGTCAATGATAAATTTAGCTTGAACCCAATCCTCAACAGCTTCCAGCATGTTTATCATAAATACAACATGGAGCAGGAACTGGTCGACCTGTTTATTCAAAGCATGGAAATGGATTTGGATACCAAGCAACATAATAGCCAATCGTACAAGGACTATATCCTGGGATCGGCTGAGGTGGTTGGATTAATGTGTCTGAGGATTTTCTGTGAAGGAGATAAAGAACTCTACCAGGAGTTAAAGCCCCATGCCATGAGCCTGGGTTCGGCTTTTCAAAAAATCAATTTTTTGCGTGATGTTAAAGCAGATTTTCAAACCCTTGGCCGTACCTATTTCCCTGGAGTGGATTTGAATGACTTCACTGACCGGGCTAAAATACAAATTGAACTGGATATTGAAAAAGATTTTGCCTATGGGCTGGAAGGTATAAAAAAGCTGCCAAAAGATTCCCGGTTTGGTGTATATATGGCCTATCGCTATTTCCATGGCCTTTTTAAGAAAATTAAGCGTACATCCCCGTTCTATATCCTTCAGCACAGGGTAAGGTTATCGAACTTTATGAAGTATATGATGTTTTTCAGAGGATACCTGAGATTTAAGCTTAATTTAATTTAACAATTACCATCATTTTCTAATTCAATATCTTGTATACTATGGTTCTCAACATTACACTCATATTGCTGGCCTTTCTTTTCATGGAATTTATGGCGTGGTTTACTCATAAGTATATCATGCATGGTTTCCTGTGGGTATTGCATAAAGACCACCATACTCCACATCACCACAAACTGGAGCGGAATGATCTATTTGCGCTTATGTTCGCTGTTCCCAGCATTATCCTCATTATCATTGGCACAAGCGATGGAATAGGACCGGCATTTTACATTGGCATCGGCATAGCATTGTACGGATTGGCATATTTTCTTTTCCATGATGTACTGGTGCACCAGCGGGTAAAGCTTTTTGGCGGGCCTCATACTAAATTTTTCAAAGCCATTGTAAGGGCACACTATGACCATCACCGGGGAAAAAAGAATTATGGTTTTTTGTTCATGGTCCCATGGCGTTACTTTAAAGAAGAATACAGCAAATGAAATTGATGGAACCTACATACAGTTATCTGCTGATTAACGTCCTGGCTATATTTTTCCCACTTATCCTGAGTTTTGATAAGCGGGTTGCCTTTTATAAAAAATGGCGCTATTTGTATCCGGCTATTCTCATTCCGGCCATTATTTTTATTCTTTGGGATATCGCATTTACTGCCATGGGTATATGGGGTTTTAATGAAAGATACCTTACCGGAATAAACGTTGTAAACCTTCCATTGGAAGAAGTCCTGTTTTTTATCACAATACCTTATGCCTGTGTTTTTACTTATGAAGTAATTAAGGTATACTTTCCCGGATTTATTCCTGGCAGAAGGACCACAGGATATATCTATTCCGTGCTTGCCCTCCTGCTGCTTCTTACAACTTTAATTCCACATTGGAGGAATTATACTGATATTACTTTTATCCTTTTATCAGCATGGCTGGTGTATCTTTTAATAAAAAAAGAGTATCCGGTGATGCAGCATTTTTTACCAGCGTATGGCATCATCTTTTTTCCTTTTTTAATTGTCAATGGTGCCCTTACCGGTACAGGTTTCGAAGAACCCATTGTATGGTATAACAATACCGAAATCCTGAGTATCCGTTTATTAACCATTCCTGTGGAAGATATTTTTTACGGGATGTTACTCATTTTAGCTAATGTGTACATTTTTGAAAAATTACAGTCCGCTCACGAAAAAACCTGATGCAATACCGCATAGGACTTAATTTCTCCTAAATGACCGAAATGCAGGGAATAATAATCCACCACTCCTTTTAGAAGGATGGTCCGTTCTTCGTTGTTCACCTTCAAACCCAATGCTTCATTCAAGGGGAGTGTCGAAGCCTCATGCCACTTTTTTGAGACCTCTGTGTTGAAAGAAAGCTTATCATTGCTATCAATTGGGTAGTACCTTCCTTTTTGCAAGTTAAAGTATTTGTTTACATCACTGAAATTATTCTCCGGGAAAAACCCAATGTACCGGCTAAGCTGAATTAAAAAAAGGAGGTGAAAATTAGAAATTCCTCCTTCAAGGTTATCCAGAATTTCAATGCCATGCTGCAGAAACGAAAATAAGGGATGGCTTGGTTCCTGTTCTTTGATTACTTTATATAACACTTCGGCCAAAAACATGGCTATGGTACTTTTTTCAATCTGATAAGGAATTTCATTAAAGGCATGCTCAAACCTAATGTCCTTAATTCTTTGTATTTCATGTTTTTCATTCATATAAAAAACCAAATCAACCAGGGACAGCGGTTGAAAAAGACTTCGGTGGAAAGCAGGCCGTCTTTTACGTACACCGTTGGCCATCAAAGATAACCGCCCATATTCTCTGGTATATACATGGGCAATTAAACTCGACTCCTTGAAATCAAAAGCATGAAGTACAATGCCAGCTGATTTTACAATCATGGGTTATTCATGAAGTATATTAACGCACAAACAATAATTTTGTCACATGGGTTTTGCTGCCGTCGTTGTTTGTACAAAAAACCAGGTAAACCCCGGTATGTACTTTTTTTCCATTTAAATTCCGCCCATTCCATATAGCCTGACCCCCGATGGTAGTGGTTTCATATACAATATTCCCACTGATGTCTGTAATTTTTACATTGGCATCGGCAATTAACCCTGTGACTGTAATATCACCGGTATATCCGGGCCGGACAGGATTGGGATATACATATACATTTCTAAACAAATCATCGCCTTCGGTGGCCTCACCCATGTAAGAGATGAGTCCTTTGGTAGTGGCAATGAAAACTTCACCGGTCCGCGGATGTACCACAACATCGTTGATGTCATTGGATAACAGCGGACTGTTGTCAGTTGTAAAATGTTTAAGCTCCCTGGTACCGTCCTCTGACATCAAAAAAACACCCGATCCGGCAGTGGAAAGCCATTTGCGGTTGGCACCATCGATTTCAATATCCGTAATAGTGCTGGATTCCAGTAATTTGCCAACGGTGTTGTCTTCATCGTTCTTCGGTACCATGATGTAACGGGCAATAAGGTTTTCATCAAAGACCCGTTCAGGAGTATAATAAACCACCGGGCCCTGGCTGGTTCCCACCCATATATCGCCATCCTTGTCTTCGGCAATGGAAAACACATCATTCAAAGGAATGCCATCCTCATCAACAACAGACAGGCGTTTTGTCCTGTCATCTGAGCGGTCTTCAAGATCGTTCCCATTGTCAAAAACAAACAATCCGCCTCCCGTAGGCATTATAACCCATTTAACACCCGATTGTGTAATAATCATATCCGTTTGATGATGATTATTCATCTCCTCTCCATAATTAAAACTTATCCATTCCCGCTCAGGGGTAAATGCATGTACCGAGTGTTCCACTCCTGAATTGACAACCCACAGGTTTCCTTTTTGATCGAACCTTATAGTCCCGATGCGCATATACGCACTTCCCGGAATAATGCTACGCAATGGATGAGCTTGCGTGTTTTTAAAATTAAAACTGTCAACCAGCACATCATCCTGGAATTCATACAGGCCGTGGCCCCATGAACTGACAAAGACATGTCCGGGATCCCGCGGATCAACAGCTACATCACTAAAATCATTGGCAGTATATACATTCTTTGAGAACCATTTTTCTTCTTTTAAATAATTATACCCGGCTGTGATCCAGGAGTTATTTAACCCGACAGTAGCACCTCCCCGTGTGGTGTACAAGACATCATTATACACCCTCACCGAAAAAACCTGATCGGTAAAGGGCCCATCCGGTGTATAGATATGCCTGCTTTTATCTACAAATGCAACCATTCCCAGCATGTAATCAGCAAAATAGAATTCCGAATCATCTACGATCTCAATTTCGCGCGGCAAAGAACCCCAGTATATTTTATCCTCACCAGTAGCATTATTATATGCACGTACATATCCGTAAACGGAAAGATATCCAATGTTATTTTTCACAGCAAGCCCGTATACTCTGGCTTCCATGTCGCCTTCCCAAAGAGTGAACTGATTCTGCCTAACTACATATACATCATAGTCATCAACCTCATCAGCATGCACAACATACAGGGCATCACCATCGGCATCCATAAAGGTATACCTTCCCGTTGGAACCGGCAGGTTCATCATGCGCTGCCAGTTTTCATAGTTTACAAGCAAAGGATTATTGAGGTCTGCCGTATATATGCCTTCATCGGTGGAGGCATAGAGGATATTATCGATAATTTCAATGTCGTTCACCATCATATTACTACCTCCCGGACCGAATAAATAGGTGTCCTTAAATTCTTTCCGGTCAATATCCATTACAACAATGCCAAATCCGGTAGCCAGGTAAGCCAGTCCATCTTTTATTTCAATGGCATTTATCGTTTTACTCCCGATAATGAAACTTCGTTCAATATCTGGTAAATTATGAATGGTATTGTTGACAAAAAGATCAATATTTCCGTTTTGATAGGCTATAATCAAGGTTTTATACTGATCATCATACGCAATTTTTGAAAGATCCACATCAGAAAGTCCATGCACCCTGGAGAATTTATTGATCGTATGGTCGTCCTTATCATAAAAAAACAGGCCACCATTGGCTGCACAGTAAACTCTGCTGCCGGCATAAGCAATGCTGTGTGATTTGGTATAGGCAATATGATCGCGCCAGGTATTGTTTGGTATTTGTCCATTTGTTTGCAGCAAACCGGATATGGATAACACAACAAACAGCGGGAAAAGCATTTTCATTGGTTTCATGTGCTCACATTATAAGGCATTTGTTTTTGTATATACGTTGAAATCATTCGTATATTTTACTGAGGAAGGGATTTTAAAAACTTAACCAGCTTTTTTATGGCTTCGCCCCGATGGCTGATCTGATTTTTTTCATTTAAATCCATCTCGGCAAAGCTGCTATTGTATCCATCAGGCAAAAAAATCGGATCATACCCAAACCCATTTTCTCCGCGTTGTTCAGTGAGTATGGATCCTCCAACTATTCCTTCAAATATATACTCCTTTTCATCTATTATTGTGGCAATTACGGTTCTAAAACGTGCACTTCTATCGTCTTTTTCTTTCATTTCTTCCAGTACTTTTTTCATATTTTGAACCGGATCTTTATCATCGCCGGCATACCGTGCCGACAACACACCGGGTGCACCGTCCAGGGCATTTATTTCCAAGCCGGTATCATCAGCAAAACAATTTATATGATGCTGTTCATACACAAATCTGGCTTTCTGCAGGGCGTTACCTTCCAGGGTATGTTGAGTTTCAGGCAATTCATCCATAAATCCCAGGTGCGCCAGGTTTATTAATTCAACATTATCAGGCATAAGCTTTTTAATCTCATGATACTTATGCTGGTTTTGAGTAGCAAAAAGTAGTTTCATTTTCCATTATTTGAATAAACTTTTAACCTAAAAAAATTGCCAGAAAAGCATCTCACTAGTCTGGCAGAATTTCTTATGGCGTATTCCAAATCATTTGTCACATTATCCACCACCGGCTCTGAAACCCCCAACATTTTTGGGAGGGCGCGGATTGATACACATGACCGGGATTCTTGATGAATTGGCAATAATGTATTGCTCATGTGCACCAAGCACATAATCAGCCAGTCCAATGCCCTTGGTGGTCATTATCAAGATAAGATCCGCATCAATTTCTTTGGCAAAATCAATGGTTTCAAGTGCAAAATCCTTATTTCCTGTAGCTTCTGTTATCTCATAGGTAATGTTCTTGGCATCAAAGTATTTTTTTGCAAAAATTACATTTGATTCTACGCCACGTTTAAACCTGGAGTCGGTATTTTTTGCTCTGAGCAGATGAAACTGCGACTGGTAATACTTGGAGAGATAATTTATCCAGACCACATTTTCTTTGGTTTCACGCTTAAAGTTAATCGGAACACAAATTTTACTGAAATTATTGTTTTTTGGGGGCTCTTGCACCACAATAAATGGAACCTTTGAGCTAACAATTACCTTGAGCGCCCAGCTACCGGTGAGTTTTTGCATTCCACGGATTCCATGGGTGCCCATAATTACAAGATTAGCAGCTACCTCATCAGCTACTTCGCCTATGGTTGAGAAAATAGACCCTTCTTTGGTAATAACCGTAGGACGTATCTGATGTTCAGCAAAAGTTTTCTCGGCTATTTCGGTCAACTTGCGTGTTGCAGATTCAATTTCTGATTCTTTTTTTACAATATGAATCAGTGAAATCGCATTTCTAACGCGCTTTGCAATCTTTAATGCATGTTGCAGTGCATACTCGGCCACGGGGGTAAAATCCCATGGTACCAAAATTGTGTGTCGTTCTTCCATTTGATTCTAAGGTTTTAGTTTATAACCTGCAGATAAATGTTTATTATTGAACTAATGATTAATACACTATATTGTGCTCACAAGTTATGAATTTTCATCCTATTTTTCTGTACACCACATCATTTTTTTCATTGTTTCTTTTTCTTTCAAGCTGTTTTGAACGGATAATCCAGGCGGTGAAATTATGTAATTATATTGATAATGAGCTTTTTACAAAAATGACAATTGTAAACAGGCGTTGCATGTAAAAAGTGTGGTTCGACCGAACATTTTTGGAATAAGAGGCATACCGCTTTCGATTGTAACATCCATAATTGATTACGCACCGGTGCGTAATTAAAAACCCAGTCTGCATGGCAGGGTAAAGCCGGTGAGATGCAAAATTAAATGAAGCGCCAACGGTGCACCATCAATAATCCCGGATTCGTATACGTAATGTTGGATAAAGTATCTATTCAACATACAAGTTTTCTTTTCATCTCCGTTTTTTTTGCTTCTTCCTGCTGTCATCTGTAAAATTATGCCACAATCACTATCAAAAGTGCTGTTTGGAATTATAATATTTTCAGCCCTTCATGTTATTAGCTGGTCATCATCTGGAAGGCCCGAAAGGCCATCAGGTATTAGCCAGGGCCGAAGCGCAGCAAAGGACTGGGAATGGCAAGGGTTTTGCCAAAAATAACCGTTGATGAACTCCGTAAAACCGGAAGGGCAAAAACCAAACGCTATAGGATGGTAACCGTACATTTTTGCGATATTGAAGGCTTTGAATTTACTCAAACGGCCCAAAAACTTCGTGATGTAAGTGTTGCAGAACAGCTAAAAAAAATTTACTGGAAAAAATTCATATGCCCAGATAAAGTTGATATTTCTTATTGTTCGGATGATTTGAAATAAGTAATTTTGAAGGGAACGGATATTACGGCATTTAACAATAGCTTATTGACATGGAAAATATCGATTGGAAAAATCTTCCCTTTGCCTATTTCAAGACAGATTACAACGTAAGGTGTTATTACAGAAACGGTTCGTGGGGTGAACTTGAAGTAACCGACTCTGAACAACTGACCATTCACATGGCATCCACTGCACTTCATTATGGACAGGAAGCTTTTGAAGGGTTAAAAGCATATCGTGGCAAGGATAATAAAATCCGGCTTTTCCGGTGGAAAGAAAATGCAAAACGGATGCAGCATTCTGCACGTGGCATTATGATGCCCGAGGTGCCAACCGATGTTTTTGAACAAGCTATCTACAAAGTTGTTGAGCTTAACAAAAAATATGTCCCCCCGTATGGCCAGGGAGCAACATTGTACATCCGCCCATTACTTATAGGCCTTGGTCCAGAAGTTGGTGTGAAACCAGCAAAAGAATATATGTTTATGGTTTTCGTTACACCAGTGGGGCCTTATTTCAAAGAAGGGTTTAAGCCGGTAAACATTATGATATGCCGTGATTACGACCGGGCTGCCCCGTTGGGCACAGGAACACATAAGGTTGGAGGCAATTATGCTGCCAGCCTGCTAAGCCTCCGAAAAGCTGCTGACCAGGGTTACTCCACTGCGCTGTATCTTGATGCAAAAGAAAAAAAATATATTGATGAAGCGGGGCCGGCCAACTTTTTTGGCATTAAGAACAACACCTATATCACACCAAAATCGACTTCCATTCTGCCTTCCATTACCAATATGAGCCTGATGGAATTGGCCAAAGATATGGGTATGACTGTGGAACAACGGAAAGTGCCTGTGGAAGAGCTTGGTACTTTTGAAGAAGTGGGTGCTTGTGGTACAGCAGCTGTCATCAGCCCAATTAACAAAATCTATGATCCGGTTGAGGATAAATCCTATTCATTTTGCTGTGAAAACAAGCCAGGTCCCATTTCTACACGCCTTTACCAACGGCTGGTGAATATTCAGTTTGGCGATGAACCGGATAAGTTCGGCTGGATCGATTTTGTAGAATAGGGCGCTTTGAGTTGTGAATAACAAACGATGATTTATGGCTGGAATAATAACAGCAAAGCTTATTTAAAACAAAACTGGAAGCAGAAGATTTCAGCCGCAGAACCATCTCATCTTACTGGTATGGTTGGATTGAAGACCCGCAAGCATTCAGGGATTATGTATACAACCACTGGGATGCCTATTTACATCCATAGCTTCCAGGGAGCTGCAGAATGGCGGCACCGTTTTATATAATCGCAATCACTGGCAGAAGCAACCGAATTAGCAAAGCTTTTGGAAACAAGGTTTGAATGATAAAAACTTTTAAGCAGGAAATATGTTTCAAATCAGTAACATATTATAACCACATGAAAAGATAAATTAAGTAATCCAAGCATTTTATCACAAATAAAACTTTCATAGTTATGACTGATTGGTTAAACATTATCCTGGCTACGCTTGTAGCGTTGCTCCCCATTGCCAACCCGGTAAGTACGGCTGCTTTATTTATGTCCATTACCGGAAACGAGACAAAAACAGAAAGACAAAACCAGGCGTTCAAATCAGCGGTATATGCTTTTGGTATTTTATTGGTGTTTTTAATTACAGGAACATTAATCATGGAGTTTTTCGGAATTTCCATTCCCGGACTTCGCATAGCCGGGGGTTTGATGGTCATCCGCATTGCCTATAGTATGATGCAAACCAATGGCAATACCATGAAAACCGATGCGAAAAAAGAAGCCGTTGAAAAGCGTGATGTCGCCTTTACCCCTATTGCCATGCCCAGTTTGAGTGGTCCGGGGGCTATTGCCGTAACCATAGGTTTATCGGCGGGTACTGAGCAATGGATCGATTATATTGCCATTGTCGTGGGAATATTTTTGGTAGTCTTAATAGCCTTCCTTATCCTTCGAACCTCGGGCAAGATATTGAATTTTTTTGGTAAAAATGGCATCAATGCCCTGTCAAAAATAATGGGGTTTTTATTATTATGTGTTGGAGTACAATTCCTCATTAATGGAATAACCGAAATTGTTGTAGCAGAGGAATTCCTGAAAAGCGTAGTAGAAAACATACAGTCGATTACTAACTAGTAATTAGCGATTAAGAAGGACCAATTATAGGAAAGTCTGAGTCAATGCTCAATGCTTTCATCAAAAATTTTTAATGTAAGCCACGAATGCACGAATGAATGGCTTATTCAAAAATGGAAATTTTTACTGTTTTGCAAATTTTCAAAAAGATATAAATACTGTATTTATATTATTCATTCGTGCATTCGTGGCAACACCATTTAAGTTTTAAACTCCGGCAACCACCACCTTTTCAAAGACCAGGCTTGGGAGTCTCCAGCTGGAATACATCCAGGGATCGTTGCATACATCGATGAGTTTATTCCAGAATTCCAGGTGGTTATCGGCAATATTCATTTCAGCAACAGTCTGCACCGGTTTTCCATGCTCAAACAGTACACCGGAAATACCCACTGAAAAATCACCTGTTGTTGAATTGGAGTTACCTCCCAGGAATTCAGTAATAAAAATACCCCTGTTAGGCGAACACTACATTCGCACCATACACAATATAATTATATGTTCGTGTTTCAACCTAATTTAATGGGTTAGGCAAAGTTCAATACGCATTTATTTTAATAAATTTTTTAATGATAATCTCCGAATCCTTAATTATTCTGATGAAATATACTCCTGCCTTGAGGTCTTTAATAAAAACAGCGCTATTTCCATCCAGCATAAATTCTTTCTGACATTGACCAGTAGAGTTGATAAGTTCAATTTTTACAGGAGCAATTCCCTTTTTCTTCGTTAAATGTATGATGTCTTTCGCCGGGTTGGGATAAACACTTATCCATGCATCCGAATTAGTCTCAACACCGGTTGTTTCATTGATAGTAATATTAAAGATTTGATCGGTTAAAATGAATCCGGTAGGATCTTCAAGATTGAAGGTGAACTGATCATAAGAATAATTCTCCGAAAGATGAGAATAGGAAATAAGGTCCTGATTAATGTCGGCCTGTGTAAATGTATCTCCCACGACTATAAGTTTTTGACCCTTAAATAGTTCACCATAAGAAGGCCCTTCCATTACAATGTAGGAAAGAGCAGCCGGGTAATTTCCGGTTGAATTCAGCACACTGTCAGTAATTAGGCCATTCATCCCTTCATTTACCATGAGGGTATCTCTAAAAATTTCAAGTTCACTTAATGAATCACTTCTTTCGAAAGTTAAAAGCGGTGGATTAATGCCTGCTTCCTTTGTATTCCAGAGAATTTCTTTTTCCGTGGTTTCAGAAGCTTTCACTATCAGGGTGATGTATGGGTTTGTATTGTTGCGTTCGCGTATCAGGTGTTCACTAACATCCCAGGTGAAATATCCTTCCGCATTGTCGGTAATGGTAATTCTGTCCAGAAGTTCTGAAGGTTGAGGCCGATTATCCCAGTTCAATTCCTGCTCTTCCCATAAGGTGCTGGCAGAACCATAAATTTCAATGCCCGTTCCATTCACGATTTTGCCATAAATATGAAGATACGCTTTTGCTATTTTGGTATGGATGGTGCTAATATCGAATTTCAGAAAGCTTTCCCGCGTATAGCTTTCGTTTCCGGTTACTTTGGTGATCATTTCTGTCTGATCACCGAAATTCTTTTCAGCGTAAGAACCACCTCTGGCATAAGTATCAGCAACCGGCAAAAGCGAGTCTCCTTTTATGGTGTACTCCTTTTGTCTGACAAAAAAAGGAACGTTGGAAATTCCCACATTTTGAGCGGTATCCTTAACAAACACATATAGACGAAAAGGTGCTGCCATATCCGGTAGCTGAAAGACTATTGAATCGTTATAATGCTCAAGAATAAAGCCATCATACCTGGGAGGTTCGGTTTCAGAATCTCCGCCGCTGGCACTGCTTCTCCCTTCTTCATAAAGTACCCAATCGTAAATCAGCGTATCATTATCCGGATCACTGGCGTTTACCGAAGCTGAATATATTCCGGAGGGAGTAAGGGTATCGGCAATTCCGGGTAGCCTGCCATCCAGCAATATTCGTTCAGCTTTTGGGGCTCTGTTCTCAGGCCAGCTTTCGCTCCACACAAACTGCATCACATCGACTGCTTCCGTTTCAAGTCCTTCTTTTGTAAACAGGTTAATCCACGAATAGGTACGCTGCCATTTCCAACCCCATTTAAATACATATGAGCCAAGACACATTGCTGTATCGTTCAGGAATGTTTCGTATGCGGCCATGTAAGTTATTGCTTTTTGGGTATTTAATGGTTCGTATTTTGCTCCCCATGGGGTTCCGGTTACCTGCCAATGGTTAACCGGACCAAATTCACCCATAAAATAGGCTTTATTCCAGCCCGAATTTCTTACTTTGTCAGGAATAGACAGAAGATCGTTTCCATAGGCATTTACTCCAAGCAAATCTATTGCAGGGGCTTTATTTTTAATATTATTTACAATAGCACTGTTAATGTTTGCCGTAATTGTGGTAACCGGATGCATGGGATCTTCTACTTTAATCATTTCTGCAATATCACCAACCGCATCCCAAACCCTTGTATCGTCAGTATTCAGATGCACTTCATTGCCAACTGCCCACATCAATAATGCCGGATGATCTTTATATTTTAAAACATCTGCACGAAAGTCTTCCAGTTGGGCTTTAACTTTTTCAGGGTCTCCATAAAAATCGGGATTGTGCCTTGGATGCGTAACCCATAAACCCAGGGTAATTGTTAAATCGTTTGCATGTGCCAGATCAAGCAGTTCCTGCACTGATTTTCCTGATTCCTGCGAATCTTTGGTACTCCAGAGCCTTATAGAATTGCCTCCGTATTCTTTTACCCTTTCGAGATAAACCTGACCTCCGGCTCCTTTTATATAATAGGGTTCCCCTCCACGATAAAGCATATATTTTCCATCTTCTTCAACAATCTCTACCTTTATAGCTTCACCAACTGAGGATTCGTGGCCTGCTTTATCCATGGCTACTGCTGTAAAAAGACTAATTGACAGATTAAAAAAAACTCCAGCTATTAGTGCCCTTTTCAAGGATATATTCATATGTTTTTTCATGCTAATTTTCAGTTATTAAACCTAACCATCTTTTTTAACAAATATTTGGTCCTTTCTCATAATTCTTTCAGGACAAGCGTTTCTTATTCGCACAATTTTTTTCCTATTTAGACGTATGAGCCAGATAAAAAGGATAATTGCTGATAGATACACTATTATTTTTATCACGTACGAAGACATATAATCTGAAATAACCGCTTTCCTCAGGCATCCTAATCTGTACGTTATCTCCTTTACCTTCAATTGTAAGATCTTTAATATAAGCTTCGGGCGTTTCCGGATCGCCGCCCCGTGCTTTGCTTCGGCCTTCCGGGTAGAGCCTCCAGTCGAAATGTAATTCATCCTGATCCGGATCGGTTGCATCAACCGATACAGGATATGTTTTCCCCGCGATAAGGGTGTCTTTTTCCCCAAAAGTATATTCTTCAATTACAATTTTATGTGATATAGGGCTTCTGTTGTCGGGCCATTCTCCGGTCCATACATAGTGCATTGCATCAACTGAAGCGGTCTTATGTCCTTCTCTTGTAAACAGATTGAACCATGAATAGGTCCTTTCCCATTTCCAGCCCCATTTGAATACATAACTGCCAATGTTATACGCACTGTCGTTTTTAAAGGCATTATACGCATTTATATATGCATCGACCTTTTGTTGCATGGGAGGTTCATACTTAGCTCCCCAGGGTGTGCCATCAACTTTCCAGTGACCTGAGGGCCCGTATTCACCAATGAAGTATGCTTTTTCCCATCCGGCGTTTTTTATCGATGCAGGTAAGTTACTCAAATCATTGGCGTAGGCATTTACACCGATAATGTCAATTTCCGGAGCTCTTGTTTTTATAGATTCAACAAGGTCCGGATTAATGCCAGCGGTAATGGTACTTACAACATGGTTTGGATCTTCCTGTTTTATCATTTTGGCGATATCATTCACGGCATCCCATACTTTTTTCACATCAGTATGTAAATGGACTTCATTTCCTACAGCCCACATCAGAAGTGCAGGATGATTCCGGTACTTTATAACGTCTTGTCTGAATCTTTCCAGTTGTTTTTTCACCCTGGTGGTATCGTCATAAAATGTTTTGTTGTGTCGGGGATGGGTTACCCACAGGCCCAGGGTGACAGTCAGCCCAAGGGAATCTGCTTCATCAAGGAGTTGGGAAATGGTTTTTCCTGACTCCTGTTTTTCATCGTTGGTACTCCATAGCCTGAACGAGTTCCCTCCATATTCAGCCAGGCGCGGTAGGTATTTTTGTCCACCTGCCCCTTTTATATAATAAGGTTCTCCATTTCTCAATAAGGTATATTTTCCATCTGTTTTTACAATTTCTGTTTTAACCGGGCCTCTATTATTTCCATTATGTGAGCAAAATACAAAAGTTATAGAAAGCCCCAACAATAGGATAACATATCTTAAATTTTTATATGTTTTCATAACAGTCTTTACGATGTTAATACTCCGTTTTAATATATTCTTCTTAGTTGAATGGCATTGAGGAAGGGTAACCCTTCTACAGCCTCAAAATCAACCGTCAGACCCATATCATTTTTTACTAATATGCGGGTTTTTGCCGTATAGGATTTTCCGGGTATTAGTTCAGATTGGGTGCTAAGGTTTTTAAGGAAAAGTGTATCGTTAAGATAAATATTAAACGAGCGGTGCCTGAATGTTGGAAGACTTGTACCCGTATCGAGATTATATGGTAAGATTTCTTTTTCTTCCGGTAAATTCAATTCTGCAAAATGAAGGATTAATTCATACTCACCGTCTGGCACATCAAAACGGTATTTTTGAATTCCTTCAAGTTTCGTTTGATAAATGGGATCATACGCTGTTCCGAACACTTGAATATCAGAGCCATACGGCTGACGATTTGTGTTTTTCATAACATACGAAGTGCCTCCCGTATGCCCCCAACTGCCTTTCCTGTATTCCTGACCCGGCAACCAGATAAGGTCGGCATTCTCATCAACCAGATATCGATTATCCCCTAAACTTATACTAATGTCAATGAACTTATCCTTATCATCATTTAACGTATAATCCTGAAGTTTAAAATCTACATCAAGGTTATCCTGATATTCTTTTCCCTCTTTATAAGCTTTGGTAATAAGTTTATTCATTCCGTTTTTGAAGGAAACATCCCATGTATGGATAACACCGTCGCGGCCTGTTTTTTTTGCCTGCTTGTTGTTTACGTATAACACAACCGAATCAAGATTTGAATATACTTCCACAGGTTGTGTACACACTCCGGAGTTGCTTTCATCTTCGATGCCTGATCGTAATTTCCATGTAGTTGAAGCAATTTTAATATACGGTTGTGAGTGAAGGTAAGCATGATAAAGGAAATACGTGTCTTTAGGAACTCTGTCCCATCCAAGCAAACCCTTATTGTTAATATTTGGCACAGCATCTGTGCGGGTTTCAGAATTAAAATCAGCAAAATTCCAAACCATGGCAGCAGCTACAAATGGTCTTTCCAACATTGCATCCAGGTAAACATTGTGAAGGCGATTATTATACTCCACAGAAAAATCAAAGCGCTCCGGCTGAAAACTTCTGAGTCTTGGATCAGCACCTCCTCCATATTCAGTAACCAGCAAGGGTTTATCAGGAAGTTCACGCTTATGCATATCGAGGAATCCGGCAAACCCTGATAATTTACCACCATACCACCCCTGATATAGATTCCAGCCTACCAGCATGGGTATGTGCGTAAGTTTTGCTTCTACATATGTGCTGAAAGCTCCGTGATTGGGGATCATGGTATAGCGGTATGGATCTTCTTCTCTTGTCAGATTCTCAATACGTGCTGCCAGGGTGGTAATATTATTGGCATATTCAATATACCTTTCATTATCTTTTTCAAATCTGGGACGCAATAGCACTTCGTTCATATAAGCCCAAATAACAACGCTGGGATGATTGAAATTTTGCCTGATCATTTCCTTTTGCATATTCAGACAGTTGTTGTAGAATGCCTCGCTTTCAGTAATCCGGTTTACTATTGGAATTTCTACAGAGGTAATGATGCCGTAGCGGTCGCATAAATCAAGAATTTTTTTATCCTGGGGATAATGCGCTGTTCTCAGAAAATTAATGCCCATATCCTTCATCATTTCAATGTCTTTTATATTGATTTCATCGGGAATGGCATTCCCGTAACCCTCATGATCCTGATGCCGGTTAACCCCTATTAATTTCACTGATTTACCATTCAGATAAAAGCCTGAATCCGGATCAAATTTGAAATACCTTAAACCAAGAGGATTTACAATCCTGTCCAGAATTTCTCCAGTTTTTATATCCGTAATTTCAGAAACAACCTTATATAAATACGGATTTTCAACAGACCATAATTCAGGATTATTGAATTTATCGAAAATATGCTCAAATTCAGAAGTGGAACCCTGTAGTATGGTATGTTTGCTTTCCAAATTATACGCTGCTTCGCCATGTTTATTGTAAATACGAGTATTTACGCCTACCTTCTTTTTTGAACTACCGGTATTTATTAACGCCCCTTTAACATTGACGACAGCATTTTCCCGGCTAACCTCAGGTGTTGTAATAAACACGGATCTTGCACCATAATCATCAAATGAAAAATGAATTTTTGGGAATGTCAGGAGATGAACATCCCGATAAATGCCCCCATAAAAAGTGAAATCGGCCGATAACGGGGGGATGTTGTCATCATAGGAATTGTTTACCCTAACCAGTATTTCATTGGAAGTCTTTTGTTCATTCCCAAAGAACAGGTAATCAGAGATTTTTATACTGAATCCGGTATATCCACCCGTATGAATGCCTGCAGGTTTACCATTCACAAAGACTTCTGCTACCTGATTTGCTCCTTCAAAATAAAGGTAACTTTCCCGGTTTTCCATTTCTTCATCAACCAACAGCATTTTTCTATACCAACCCGTACCCTGGTAATATCCGGGTTCCTCATCAATTACATCGGAATAATTCCAGGTGTGAGGTATTGTGATTTGTTTCCATGGCAATGTATCCCGGTCCAATTCAAGGATTTCAGGAATATCTTTTTTAATAAATCCCCAGTTGTCATTGATGCTTTTGCTAAATGGCATCGCAGCAAGTTCGGATTTAAAAAGTGAGCCCGCGCATATAAATAAAAAAACAAAGAAAGGATAACCAATTTTCGACATAGCCTTAAAATAATGGATTTAAATTTTTAATTAACTGATAATTAATATTTATCTCTGCCCTGGATTCATACAGGGTTATTTTTTCCGTAAATAGATATTCTATTTCCCGGTCCGTATTATGAGCGGTTGTATCTTTTCCTGTATCCCGGGAATTGGATTTTTTAGTTTCAGTGAAAACCTTAGTTTTAAGGTCAATAAGCCGGTTGGAATACCAGTAATTATAATAATCTCTTTCACTAAACCGGATAGGCCCAAAAACAATCTTTTCCTTATCCGGTAGATTTTCATTGGAACAATAATCATGATAAACATCCAGGAAATTCATATAATCAGGAGACTCAATCACCCCTCTCTCATACATGTAAACCAGATGGATTTTTTCATGAATTGCTCGTTTTAAAGCAATTTCTCTGAGGACATCTACGGGTTTTGTACCATTGAACTCCGTCTCCCAGAAATCCGACGAAATTCCTTTCAGTTCATTGGAGTGTAAAAAGGTTGAAATAACCTCCGATCGTGATTCTTTGATATACCACTCATATTCCCTGACGGTTAAAGGAAAGCCATTTACTGTAGCAATAACAGTCGTTTCCTCAGTTATATAAGCAGAATCACTGGCACACCAGGCTGATGAGCAAAAAAAAATGAATGCGGGCATAAACCAAAAAACTGATAGTAACCGGTATTTCGTTCTATTAGCTGAAATCCCTTTTAGGGAAATTTTGTCCATATGGTTACTAATGACCATCACTTTAACTTTTACTAATGATTAATTTCCCACTTAACATAGCTGTATCAGAAATTTCCATAACTTCTGAATTATCTTTTTCAATATCTATTTCAAGCAATGGAGGGTTTGAAGCATTGTCGCGGCTGTTAAAAATTATATTTCCTTCATTTCCATCCTTGATTTTCAATGCATAAGTAATCAGGGTATCTCCCCGATCAAGGAACCTTTGAAGATGATCCGTCACATCAAATGCATAATAAGATTCCTCTTTAAGTAGCGTTAATTCACCGATCAGGTGTTCTTCAGTATCATAATTCATCCAGTTAACGGAGGTTTCTTCCCATTCAGGAATGTAGCTGAATAATGAAATATCGGTTAACCCGGAAGTTTCTGAGCAAAATAATTTTAATCTTGCGGAAAAATTTTCTGCCTTAGCTAATTCTTTGATATTGAATGACACCAAGGCCAGTTTCTCGTTGTTTTCTTCCCCGAGGCTTAAGATTTCAAGTACATTAAGCCGGCCAAAATTGTTATATTCTTCCGTACCAGATGAAATAAAAGCATCTTTTGAAGCTGGAATTTCAAGGGTTTCAGAAATAACCTTATTGTAAAAGCCGATATTTGGTTTCTCTGTTGAAGAAACTTCATTACCAAAATAATCCTGCCCACCGTTATCCGGCACAACGATGCCACTTTTAATTGCCGGTGAACCGGTCTTTAGTTTATAGCCGGTAACACTTTCGAGCCCCATTCCTTCACTTCCGGGCGTTTTTAATAATGGGTCTTGGGTAATTTTATTGGGATCATCTGGTTCGTTTGCCGGATGAAATCCATAAAAAAGGTTATTTGAAAAAGTTCTTTTAGCATTAAACCACAAATAGCTTGCTGTGGGACTGAGATTATAAATCAGGTTGTTTGCAAAAACATAGGTTTTGTCTGCCTCACGTCTTTCAGAAATTATAAGAGGAGAAAGGTGCTCCGGAATGAAAACCGTGTTATTAAAGATATATGCACTGGTATTTGGATAATTAATGCAAAAAATATTTCCTTTATCATTTCGGCTTATATTATATCGTACGATTACATCCTTGTCTTTTTCTGTGGTGCACATCCAAAATAATCCATGGGCATTGTCATGGCTGTAGCTGTATTGAAAGATGACTTCTGGACTGTGAAGGTCGGCATCATAGAGGCTACCATCGTAATCAGGCGATCGATTCAGGAATCCTTCGTTGTATTGAAAAACCGTACCCCTTGCGCTTCTTGAAAAAATGGTATTGCCTGTTGTTTGCAAAGCCGTTTCATAACAAAGATTATGCTCCACGATGCCTTTATCAGCTAATCGCACAATGATGGCATTTTTTGATATATGGTGAATGATATTATTTTCTATTCTGAGTTTGGTAAACCTTCGTTTATTCCAGGCTTCAGTTCCAGGATAATCAGCATGGGTAACTTCATTGTTATTAACGATACCAATGTTTTCCACGTGATGGATATGGCATCCAGATATTTTCACATTATGAAATCGTGTTGGCACAAGTTCATCATCAACTGTAGCAATATAAATACCGGCGGTCAATTTAGCTGTAAGACTGTTACCGGGTATTCCACTAATGTGATGGATGTGCAGATTTTCAAGATAGATATGTTCAATCAAGCCATAATTGGCAGCCTTAATTTCAACTCCTCTTCTATCGCCCTGGTCTGAGGCAGGATTTGTAATCTCAAGATTTTTAATCTCCCAGTACGACTGGTTAAAAAGCCTGACAACTCCTTCGCCCGTAAGACCCTGTCCGTCAATAAGAGGTAAAGGGCCTTCACCATATTTATCAATTACATTCGGAGCATTGCTGCTGCCTTCTCCACCGGGTTTAAGTTGGCCAGTCCATACACTTCCGGCTTTCAGCATTATCTTTGAGCCAGGTTCAAAAACAGCACTGTTAACGGGATCAAGTGTTTTCCAGGGTGCTTCCGGACTTTTTCCGTCATATTTGTCATCTCCATTCCGGGAATCGACATAAAAATTACCGCTCAGGACCTTATCACCATGTGCAACTTCCTGGATAGCAATAAGACTGTGTGGTACTAAACCTATTAAAAGAATAAAACTGACTATTATAATCCATTTATTGTTTTTCATATACTTGACAGGCTAGATAATACCCAGGAAGAAAAGCGATGTAAACCTTTTCATTTTCAAATTAAAAAATAAAAACCGGTTCGTAAACATACGCTGTTAATGAGCCGGTTTTTAAATATGATTGGAATCCCCGGATACAAGAAGTTATTCTTTCAATGAATATCCGGATAATCCAATCACAAACCAACCTTTACTAATCAATGGTTACGATCTTTATTTGATCATTATTTTTTGAATCATTTGCTTTTTATCACTGAAGCTTACAGAGAATATATATAATCCCTCTTTCAGATCAGAAACATTAACAGTGCTGGTATTATCTATTAAGGGCATAGTTTTTAATTTTTGACCCACTACATTGGTAATTACCAGTTCACCTTCATTCCGTTCAACAGGAAGTTGAATAACCACTCTTTCTGCTGCAGGATTAGGATATACCTTTAAACCAGCGCTTTCTATTTCATCAATCCCAACATAGAATCCGGGATCCAGGAAAGTAGGATGACCTGAGATTGCAACATCATCAAGGTAAATCCTAGTTGCTTCATTGGTAGATTCAATGGTAAACCTTATTTGAACGCTATCACTTTCATTATCTATGGTATAGGTTTTTTCCTGCCATTCTGCAGTGATGTCAGTTCCGGTTACGAGTGTTGCAACATCAGTCCAGAATATTTCATCCTTTGATTTTGTGCTCACTATTAATTTTTCACCTTCCTGAATTTCAGAATCGTCATTCATTTCAACCATAGTATAGAAAGAGATTGTATCTATTCCATTATATTTATTAGTAAATAATGTACTGCTCAATGTGGTAAATCTCAACGCATTATCACCTGCATAGATACCGCTGCTCTGACTTGAAGTAACATATGTACCTTCAGCTTCCCAACCAGGTGCAGCAATGTTTCCTCCTGTATTTGGAAAACCATATGTTTCATGATAACCTGTGACGTTAAAAAGGATTTCATATGTCTGTGTTGTTACACCGTCCGGCGCTGTTACAACAATCGTAGCTGTTCTTTCGTCTTCTGTACCAAAAAATTCTTCAGGTAACGGCATGTCAACTGTAAATGAAGCATCGGGGTGAAAAGTTTCAGCAATTATACTTGCATCAGGATAAGTAATATCGGCTGTATAATTGGTTTCAATAGTCTGAAATTCTGGAAAGTATTCACCATCTATACCCAGGTTGAAAAGGTAAGCATTATCCTGTTCAGGGGCTATTGACGTTAAGCTAGCATCATCAAGATAGAAATTCTTAAGGCTTGATGTCCATCTAATTTGAACGGCAGGAGAATCATCATTGATCTCAACGGAGTATTCAGTGTATTCCATTGTATCGGTACTGTTCACAGTAAGAAGCTCCACCCAGTTTTCACCGTCAGCTGATTTTTCCACAAGCACCTCTCCTTCGCCTGACTGATTGGAAAATAACCAGAAAGTCAGGGTGCCAGCAGTATAATATGGTTTTGATGTTACAACACACACGGGAGCGTTCATCTTAACGGAATGTGAACCTCCAAAAGTCTCTTCATAATTTACATTTCTGTTCGATTCGGTAGATGTCATGTAAACACCTTCTTCTGTCCATCCAGCAGGAAGAAAGGGACCAAATCCGAGTTCGAAATGTGTTACCTGAGCTTGTAGATTTCCAGCCAGGAGCATAACCATTCCCAGCATTAAAGTTTTAAAGAATAGATTTTTTTTCATAATCACATAATTTTAATTAGTAAATAATTATTAATTCCCAATTGTTTCATAACCTTCGTTTTGAGGATATCCTTCTATCAATTCCACTTCTGTTTGTGGAATGGGTTTTCTAACATGATAGGGTTTAATATTAATTCTGTGATTCGGCTTATCGGCCTCACCACCATAAGTTCTAACCCTCTCAACCAGAACTCCCAGTCTCTTGAGCATATACCAACGATGACCTTCCATCGCCAGTTCACGTGCATGTTCTTCAAGTAATATTTCTTCGTTAATCGCTGTTAAATCAGGTACACCCGCTCTTTGCCTTAAGGCATTTAAATAAACAAGGGCTTCGGTATTTTTATCTTGTCTCATTAATGCTTCAGCAGCGAATAAATAGGTTTGTGCGAGCCTGTAAACGATAATATCTTTATAACTTGACAATGAAGACAATGATCTTGACAGATCGATATATTTTCGGCATCCCGGATGCAATTGCATAAAAAAGGACCCGGAAGATACGGTCACAGTATCACCAATCTCTTTTCCCTCGGGTAAACCTGAAGGATCGTTATAAAGAAAATGGATCTGGTACCAGTGTTTATAGCGAAGGTCTGACGGTTCATACAAACTCAATACATAATTATTGGGATAGGCTCTACCCCAGCAAAGACCACCATATTCATAGGAAGCCTGAAGGCCGTTTACCATGTCATAACGAGGCATAAAAAGTAAGGGGAAGCGGTGAAATTTTCTGTCATTCCCGGGTTCTGTCAAATTAAAATGTACGGTATGCAAGGCTTCTGCATGATCCAAATCATCTGGCTCAAATACATTGTTGACATTATCCAATAAGCGATGCGGGCTTTCATTTATTACTGCCAAAGCCTGCCGCTCTGCTTCAGCATAATCTTCTTCCCAGAGAGCAAAGTCAGCCCTAAGATGCCGGGCTGTAGCCTGAGTATATCTACCCACCTGTTCTGGAGTCCAATCAAGATGATCGATCGCAAAATCGAGGTCTGCTCTGATAAGATTGAAAATCTCAGAGGTAGGTGACGGTGAAATATTAATGTCTACAGTAGTCCAGGGTTCTTCAGTTACATAAATATTTTCGTACAGCCTGTATAAATGGAAAAAAGCATGGGCTCTGAAACATTTTGCTTCAGCCATAAGTTGAACCCTCGTTTCTTCAGTCATTGATACTTCTTCAACATTTTTGATGACACTATTGGCTCTGTCAATAATTTTATGGTAATGCCGCCAAATTGATCCAACTGTCCAGTTTGTAGGATTCATATTAGCATCATAATATGCAGCTCCATCATCTCCACTTGCCCTATAAACAGAAATATCCGTGCCCAGCATGATTGAAAAGGCATGTCGGCCTTCAGGATGGTGTGTATAATAATCTCTTTCAAGATTGTATAGTCCGACAACTGCGGATTCCAAACCTTCCTGCGTGCTGTATACCAGTCCAGCAGTAAGGTCTGTTTTGGATACTTCATCAAGGAAACCAGAACAAGAGTTTAGTAAGAATAATGTTAGTACAGGTATGATTATCTTTTTCATAATGATCAATGATTTAAAATGTTACATTAATTCCTGCCAGGAAAGAACGGTTTTCCGGGTACCCTGATGGGGTAACTTCCGGGCTGTAGGATTTATAATCTGTTATCGTAAATAGATTATTTGAGGTAAGATAAACCCGTAAACGTTCAATTTTTAATGGTTCCAGGACTTTCTCAGGAACATTATATCCCAGAGTCAGATTTCTTAATCGGATGTATGATGCATCCTGATATCCACTGGTCGATTTATATAATGAGCTTGTATTATCTAGATACACTCTGGGTACTGTGTTCGAAGGATCTTCCGGTGTCCAGTAATCTCTTTTCACCCCATTAAAGTGGGCCACCAGACCTCCATAATTAAAATTATACAGATAATTATTCAATCGTGTTAGCCCCTGCACTATATAAAGATCTGCACTTAATTCAAAAGCTTTATATCTTATGGTAGTCCCAAAGCTTCCAATCCAGTCGGCATCTCGTTCAATGATAACTCTATCGTCTCCCGGAGTCAACAGGGTGTCACCATTAATATCTGTAACTCTCACATGGCCGGGTTTGGCAAAAGGCATATGGGAATTCAGGATGTCATCATCCTTTTGCCAAATACCATCAAATTTATAATCATAGTATACATTTATGGGTTCACCAATAAACCAGTTGTTTGCTATATCGTCAACCGGATTTCCCTCATCATCCACCTCACCGGAAATAGAGATAATCTTATTCCTGTTTCTGGAGAAGGTAGCATCAATTATCCAGCTAAAATTGTTTGTGCTGATAACGTGGGTGCTGAGTACTGCCTCGATTCCTGTATTTTGAGTTTCGCCAAGATTATCAAGCACTCTTGTGTATCCTGTGGTACTCGGCACCTGTCGGCTAACCAACAAGTCGTAAGTACTAATTTTATAGGCATCTACGGTACCACTTATCCGGC
Organism: uncultured Bacteroidales bacterium; assembly: GCA_964652315.1. Lineage (GTDB taxonomy): Bacteria > Bacteroidota > Bacteroidia > Bacteroidales > JAAAOM01 > CAZZBU01. Next base: position 7,034 of record CAZZBU010000018.1, on the reverse strand, counting down.
CGTTAAATAGAGCGAAATCCAATCCAAGGTTGCTGGTGGCTGAACTCTCCCATCGAAGATTATAGTTAGGAAAATCATTGGAACCGGGCAAATATCCAACGCTAATGTCATTATCACCAAAGGTATAAGAACGATTCTCTGTTAATCCAAGGGTAGTATATGGTTGAATGGCTTCGTTTCCAATCAATCCGTAACTGGCTCTCAGTTTCAGGCTGCTGACAGCTTCAAGCCCGGAGAGAAAGTTTTCCTGATCAAGTCGCCAGGCAAGGGCTACAGACGGGAAAAAAGCATATTTATTATTGGGACCAAAAACCGATGAACCATCAATTCTACCTGTTAGGGTAATCATATACCTATCATCGTAGCCGTATTGGGCTCTGGCCATGTAAGAGATCATGGCTCTTCCGAAAGCATTGTTGTTCATGGGCAATATGGTGGTTGCATTTCCTATCCCGTTATATCCCAGAATATCATCGGTAAAATTTTGGGCAGTAATGGAATATCTTTGACTATTAATCTGGTTAATCCCTTGCATTAATGTCCCTGAAAGACTGTGAATCCCACCAATATCAGTTTGAAAATCCAAAATATTTTCAATTAGGTATTCAAACCTGTCGTAACTTCCAAGCCTAGCTTCACCTCCTTTTCCGGATCCTTCTGCCAGTCTCCTGCCAATGGAGTGTTCTGTACTCAGGTACTCAGCGCTTTCCTGGGTGAGGGAGTTGATGCTGGAATTAAATTTATATTTAAGAAAATCTGTTATGATGATGTCCGTAAAAAAGGTCAGGTTAAGATTTGTGCGTTTTCTGTTATTTGACGACTCATATAAATTCAGCAGGGGATTATAATGTTTCACATCATTGGTAATATCCATTTGCAATTTTCCCTGATCATCGTAGGGCTGCGATAAGGGAGGCTGGATAATAAAATTCCTGTCCTCGGTTTCAACATCCTGGTCTGAACGGGTAATAAAACTATTTGCACCAAAAGAAAGCCAGTCATTGATCTTCTGATCAAAATTAAACCTGAAGGTTCCTCTTTTATACCCTGATGTTGGAATAACACCGTCCTGATCGAAGTATCCAAAACTGGTGGCAAACCTGGTCTTTTCAGAACCCCCGGAAATACTTATATCATGTTTCTGCATCCAGGCTTCCCTAAGTACCAATTCCTCCCAGTCGACATATTCTTCATTCTGTAATGCTTCAAGCATTTTGCTATCAAATATTACATCGTCGGGTAAAAATTCTCTCCAGTTTTCTACGTCATCAAGCTGTGGTGCAAGATCTGATCTAACTGCCTGCCTTCGCATTTCGGCCCATTCAGGACCATTATATAATTCAAAGTTTTTTTGGATCTGTTGTACCCCGACATAATTGCTATAGGAAACACCTATTTTCCCTGCTTTCCCTCTCTTGGTGGTAATAAGAATGACTCCATTTGAAGCCCGGGCTCCATAAACAGCCTGCGCTGAGGCATCTTTTAATACTTCTATGGATGCAATATCCTGAGCATTCAAATCATTGATTCCCTCGGCCGGGGCACCATCAACGATAAATAGCGGATTATTCCCTCCTGACAGAGAATTCCGTCCTCTGATTAGTATTGATGAAGAACCTCCCGGGCGTGCAGTTTCAAGGTTAACCTCAAGTCCGGCAACTTTTCCTCTTAACATTTCACCAATATTGGTAGTGGCAGTCTCAGTAAGTTCTTCAGCTTTAACTGAGGATACAGAACCAGTAAGATCACTTTTCTCAATGGTACCATATCCTATTACAACCACTTCATCAAGACCTACAAGGTCTTCCTCAAGTTGAAAATTTATAACCGAAACATTTTCCTCCACCTCTTTTTCCAAACTGGTATAACCAATAAACGAACATACCAATATGTCGCCAGTAGCAGCCTGGATGCTATAATTGCCATTTACATCGCTAATAGTGCCTTTTGATGTACCTTTTATAAAAATATTTGCTCCGGGAACGCCTCCAGGTAAATCCGAAGTGGTAACTTTTCCTTCAATGGTTCTTTCCTGACCATAAGCAGATTTAAATGTGAATAAAATCAGAACCAGAATTAGTACGATTTTTAATGCAAATCTTATTTTTTCCATTCGTTTCTTATTTGTAATTTTTTAGCTCGTTAAACCTGTAAATCGGTTGTCATATTTATATATTATTATTATACTTTTTTCATTTAATAATATTGGAATATTGGAGAAACACTATTTTGATTGCATAATTAAATGCAAGTTACCAGCTTTAACCAAACAAAGGATGACCTGATGTAACAGCTTTGTACTCTGTTGTAACAGATGAAGAAAAATTTTGATTTCTTGCAGAGAGTTTGTTTATAATACTACTGATATATAGTAATTTATGAGCGTGGTACCGTCTTTATTTGTGAATGTTATCCGGTGCATTTTTTAGCATATTCTTTCGGTGACATTCCAAATTGGTCTTTAAAAGCTTTTGTAAAATACGTACGACTGCTTATTCCTACATGATAAATAACCTCAGATACATTTAATTTTCCGTCAATCAATAGCTGGGAAGCCCTTTTTAAACGAATTGTACGGATGAAATCACTTGGAGACTGATTCAACAGCCCTTTCATTTTACGGTTGAGTTGCATACGGCTCATACCAAGTTCCCTGGCCAGGAACTGTACATTGAGTTTTTCTTCGGCAATATTATCTTCAACAATCTTCTTTGCCTGGTTAATAAATTTATCATCTATTGATTGAATATTAACTTCTGTAGGGTCAAGTTTAAGATTAAGATTAAAAACCTTTCTTAAGTTCTCACGATTTTGTAGAAGAGTGGATACCTGAGTTTTTAAAAGTTTCATGCTGAATGGCTTTGTTAAGTATGCGTCAGCACCTTTTTTGAACCCCTGAATTTCATCGTTAAGCGATGATTTGGCAGTGAGCATTAAAATGGGTATATGACAGGTTTCAAAATCGGTTTTTAATATATTTGTCAGCTCAACACCTCCCATTTCAGGCATCATTACATCCATAATGATTAAATCAGGATTTTCCATCCTTACCTGTGTTAAACCTTGTTTCCCATTATAGGCTTTACATACTTTATAATCGGCAGATAAAGTGTCACTCAAATAATTATTCAACGCTTCATTATCTTCAACTATAAGGATTTTATACTTTTTAGAACCATTGTTCTCAGCGGGTTTTAATGCCACATCGGTCGCTTCACTAGATTCTTCAGATAGAAGTATTTTCTGATCATATGTGTTAGTTGTTTTTTCATGTGCTTTAAAAGAATCTTCTGATTCAATGAGAATGTGCTCCCTTAGGTGATCATTGCCTGGTTTAAGTATTATAATAAAACTAACTCCCTTTCCCTTTAAATTTTCTGCAAAAATAACACCATGATGCAGGTTTATAATATCCCGTGCAAATGAAAGCCCGATTCCTGTTCCATGATGAAGGTCTGCTACCGGATTATCGATCTGGTAAAACCTTTCAAAGATTTTTTCCAGTTTATCTTCCGGTATCCCGGGACCCGTGTCTGAAATTTTAATCTCAGCGTTTCCGGTAACGGTGTTTTTATATGCACTTACCTTAACCTCACCATGTTTAGGTGTATGATGAAAGGCATTAGAGAGTATATTGATAAAAACTTTTTCCATCATATCATGGTCTATCCATACAGGAAGGGCATTTATCTCATGAGAGAAAAGAAATTTAATGTTTTTCTTACCGGCAAGATCAAGGAAGGACTCGGTAATGCGGGAAAGATAACTTACAAGGTCAATTTTTTCAATCTTTAGTTTGAGTGCCTCCGCCTCAATTTTCCTAAAGGTCATTAGTTGTTCAATCAGATGTTGAAGGGTAATGGAATTTTTATGAATTATAGAAAGTTTTTTATAATTGCCATCCTGGTCGTTCCTGAATTTTTCAACAAGTTCTTCGGCTGGTCCGATAATCAGACTTAAAGGGGTTCTGAATTCATGGGAGATATTTGTAAAAAACTTTAGTTTCATCTGGTTCAGCTCAATGATTCGCTGCTTTTCCAGCCGCTCATATTTTAGTTTATTTTTCTCATCCACGCGAATTTCATAAGCCTTTATAGCAATAAAAATCAATCCAACAATAATTAATGCATACACGCTAAGAGCCCAACCTGTTTTCCACCATGGTGGCAGGACATTAATAGCTAATGATGACCCTTCCTCATTCCATATCCCATCATTATTGGATACTCTGAGCCTGAAAAGGTATTTACCCGGGTCAAGGTTCGTAAAGGTTACACTTCTGTTGTTTTCCAAATAAATCCAATCCTCCAGAAAACCTTCCAGGGTATATTCGTACCGGTTATTCTCAGGTGCTACATAAGATAATGCGGCAAATTCAATGGAAAAAACCGATTGCTTATGATTCAGCATAACTTCATCTGCAATAATTATATTTGAATTCAACGGTGAATCCTTATCATTTAAGCTTACGGCCTTATTAAATAGACTAAAACCGGTAATAACTGCTGGCGGCACAATGCTGTTCGATCTAATTTCATCAGGATGGAAAAGTGTGAACCCCCGGTTGCCTCCAAATAACAGCTCTCCATCCCGGGTTTTATAATAAGAATTATAATTGAATTGATTGCTCATGATTCCAGAATGGCTGTCAAAGTTTTTTACTGAATTATCATTTATATTGAACCTTGATAATCCTCTGTTTGTGGAAACCCACAGGTGTCCGTTGTTATCAGGAATTATGCCATAAACTACATTATTCAAAAGGGCATCTTTCTGAGTGAAGGCTGTGAAAACCTCATCTTCCCTGTCAAAGTAAACAAGTCCGTTCTCATTGGTGCCTATCCATAAGTTTTTTTCTTTATCAAGATAAAAACACCATATCTCACTTATGGGCCTGTTTTCTTCAATATCGTTTATGAAGCGGTTCTGAAAGGTTTTTGGATTATATAAGTTTAATCCTTTATTTGTTCCAATGATTAAAAGACCAGTGCTATCCTCAATAATGCTGTTTATATTGCTTCCATGGATGGTATTTTCTCCATTATCATATGGAAAACGTAGAAATTTATTGTTTTGGGGAATGAATTTATTTAGGCCGTTACCATTGGTGCCAATCCATATATTTTTTTTACTATCAATATAAATTGAGCGGATATAATTATTGCTTAACGAATGAAAATCGGAAGGGTCACTACGGTAATTTTCGAAAGTTGAGGTGGCAGGGTCAAAGTAATCAAGGCCTGCTTCAATCGTTCCGATCCAGAGTTTACCATCTCCATCAATGGCCAGGGATTTAACAAAGTTGCTGCTAATGCTGTTCTTTTCCGGCTGGTGCAGATAATGTGTAAACTGACCTGTTTTACGATTAAAAAAATTTAATCCTCCTCCCTCTGTTCCAATCCAAATATTGCCAGCCTTATCTTCAACAAATGAACTGACTATGTTGGAACTTAAGCCTGATTCATTTGGCCCACGCTCTGTAAAGTTGAGAAACTGGGAATTTACGTGGTTATAAAAGTTTATCCCACCGTAATACAGTCCCAGCCAGATATTACCATCCCTGTCTTCAAAAATGGCTCTAACAGAGTGAGCATTTAATGTACCTGGATCATCCGGATTATGTTTGTAGTGATCGAACACTCCATCCTGTTCATTGTAAAGAAACAAACCATTCAGCGTTCCGATCCACAAGTTACCCTTTTCATCCTGTATAATCGACCGGATGGTATTGCTTTTTAAAGCTCCGGGCTTATCAGTATCACCATGATTAATACTAAATGTATTGTTTCCTTTATTGAAGCTGATAAGTCCTCCACCATTGGTAGCCAGCAATAACCTGTCTGATTCATCAGAATATATGTATCTTATATCATTACCACCAGTAACCTTTTCAGGATGAAAATAATAAGACTTTATGCTATTTCCCTGTCGATTATATTTATTTAAACCATTCCTTGTTCCAACCCAGATAATTCCATTTTCATCTTCCAGGATTGTCCTGATGGTATTGCTTGATAAATTTGATGAAAGGTGGTCATTCATAATAATATTAAGTGAATCCCTTCTTTCATTATAATAGTTTAATCCCCCGTTAAAAGTCCCAATCCAGTAATTTCCATCTGCATCTTCAATGATAGAGGTAACAATAGTATTGCTTAGGCTTTTCCCTGAATAATCCTCAAAATTTATAAAATTATCAGCCTCCCGGTTATAAATGCAAAGGCCTTCGTTTGTAGCCACCCATAGTCGTTTTTTAGAATCCTGAAAAACACAGTTTATTGTATTTCCAGGGAGTGAGAGTGAATCACCTGAATTGTGAAAATATTTTTTAAACTCGTAACCATCAAAGCGGTTCAAGCCTTCATGCGTGCCAAACCAGATAAACCCCTGATAATCCTGTTCAATACTGAAAACAGTATTATTGGATAATCCTTGGTCAAGGCTGTAGTTCTTAAATAATAACCTGTTTTTCTGTGTAATGTTAAGGGCATAAGAATTTACAGAAATCAATATTAATATAATGGTTAAAGTAGTGGAACAGACGATATTTTTTAATGGCTTCATTATATGCAACGAAAAATATGCTAAAATTACAAAAATTCATCTATATGGATGATTATATTCATAACGCTTAATGTATGGCTTAATTGTGATTGAATATACTGATTGATTGAATCAGTCGGCCCTGCCTGGGTATTAAGTATACAAGACTTGGTTAGTTTTGCAAGGGCGCATATTTTACTTTCTGATTTTTATAAAGTGATTTTGATTTGTGATTGGAATTTCCAATAATCTTCAGAGTTCTCTTGGATTTTATGCAGGTGCGCCAGTGTCTTGCAGATACGGGTTTTCGACAGGCTGGGAATTCTCTGTGCCGGCATTGATGTAGGCAGTACAATCCGCCCGTTTTTCCCTGGCAGGCCTCCAATAGAGTGTACAAAGTCGGTAGGATTATAAACAGGTGTATGTACTTTTTTTTAGGCTTTTTGAGAAAAGGGCCTTGCACGGGGAAAAAGAATGACAGGTTTTGTAGA
>CAZZBU010000017.1:0-40842 GCA_964652315.1 uncultured Bacteroidales bacterium | reverse complement strand
ATTCCGAACAGAGAAGTTAAGCCTGTTAGCGCCGATGGTACTACGTTTAGTGGGAGAGTAGGTCGTTGCCGTATTTTTAATCCCGTTTTGCACCTTGCGAGACGGGATTTTTTTATTTTTGCACCATGGCTCACAACTTCAACATAAATTTTCATTGTATTTTTGCGGTGCTCCTGATGATAAGTTTTTCAGCTACGGCTCAGGAAGCAGAAAATGATACCATCGCTTATGAAACCAATGCATGGATATTGAAAAACAATTACACCCTCCATCAAGTCCATGAGATGGATACCGGTATTGATAAAAACCACCATTATAATCCGCTGTTTCAGGAAGGAATAAGCTATGCATACACTGGTAACATCGGTGGTGCTTACCTTTCAAATATATTCAATGAACGTGATTTAAGTGATTTTCCTGGCCTTTTTAAGCCTTATCAAATCTATTTAAGAAATCCCGAGGAAGTTATTTATTACAATACCACACGGCCTTTTACAGCCATTCATTATTCATCTCAATCTGGTGACCGTGACGTGAATGAAGAAACAGTAGGTGTACTTCATACACAAAACATCGATGAAAGCATCAATGTTGGATTTGATATTGACTATATAGGTGGTAAAGGACACTATCTAAATCAGAAAACAGGAATAACCAACGGAACTGTCTTTGGTTCGGTGTTTAGGCCCCGGTATGAAATGCATGCAAATGTTACCCTGGCTAAAATTCAAAATCAAAAAAATGGTGGAATTGAGGCTGATTCCCTCCTTAGAAGTTCAAGAAGTTCTGAAACTACTCCGGTAAAACTGGACATGGCCGCTACCCTTATAAAATACCGTAGTATTCTGTTCAACCAGAAATTTCTGTTGGGTAAAACAGAAGAAACAGCAGATACATTGCGGCCTTTGGTAAGAAAAAATGTTGCTGCCCTTACCCATACCATGCAATTTGATATGTATAAGCGTACTTTTTCAGATGAATTTTATACAACCGGCAGCATTTCTGGTTCTGATTCAGCCTACTGGCCAAGATTTATTTACAATGAAAATCTTACCCTTGATTCTTCACACTACCGTTTGCTTCAGAATCAATTGAAATTTGAATTAATAGAAAATCCGAATAAGTGGTATTCTTTTGGAGGGTATGTTGGTCTTAAAAATGAATTACAATATCAGTTCTCAACCACCCAACATCTAGATACTACATTTGTTCCAAAAGCCGAACGGCGGACAATGAATAATGCATTCATCTGGAGCCTGAATCAAAATAAAAAATATTATTTTACCTGGAATTTTAACGGGAGTTATTATTTTACTGGTTATAAGTTAAATAACATAGATGTTCATGCAGATATATCGCTACGGGTGAGTAAGAAATATCCCTATCAGCTAACCGGATATCTGAAGTTTTCCCGTTTAAAACCCGATTTATTTTATGAACACTATATATCCAATCATTTTCAATGGAATCAATCATTAAACGCTTCTACAACGAGGATTATCGGTGCCGAACTTAGAAATCCAAAGCAAAATTTATCCCTATCAACAAATTTGTACTCACTGACAAATTTTATTTATTTTAATTCCGATTTAATTCCTGAACAGTTTTCCACAGAAGAAGTATTCTATACTGCCAGGCTTAAAAAGCGTACACGCTTTTGGAAATTTGTGTTTGATGCTGAAGCCATTTACCAGGCAGGAACAAAAACCAGCAATATTTCATTTCCGGTATGGTCATTGTACGGTTCATTGTTTTTCGATCACACCATCCGGTTTAATTTTACCGGAGGTGCAATAGCCCTTCAGTTAGGCGCTGATGTTTATTATAATAGTGAATACAAAGGCTATGAATATAACCCGGCAGTTGAACAATTTTACCCTCAAAGCGTTTTGGATATCGGAGGGTATCCGTACTTAAATCCTTTTCTGAATTTTCAGATACAAAGGATGCGGGTTTTTCTGACTTATTTACATGTAAATGAGTTGTTTATGAATAGAGACGATTATTTTTCATTAGTACATTATCCCCGTAACCCGGGTGTGTTAAAATTTGGATTAAACTGGTCATTATATAATTAACCAACTAATAGGCGCATTCGTCCTGAAATAGCGTCAATTCATCAATAATCAAATTATTATATCGAATAAAGGTCGTAATTTTGGCCTTGAGAAGTTGATAATACGAAACTTGAGAAGTATGAAGAGAGAAGTAGTTTTATTCAGCATGTTGTTTGTTTTAGTGTTTGTCGGTTGTATAAAGACACCTGACGCGGAGACTAAGTACCGTGAGTTTTCACAAGCTTACGATGAGAACAAAATTGTTGATAATAAACTCGTTGCCATTACTGATTTTAATTCAACCAACTATTTTATTTACAGAGGAAGGTTGATGGGATATCAGTATGAATTGCTGCAGGAATTTGCCGATCATGTAGGCAAACAACTGGAAGTAATTGTGGAAAACGATTTAGAGAATAAATTTGACAAGGTTTTCCGTGGTGAGGTTGATCTTATTGCATCAAACCTTACTATCAACGCTGAAAGGAAAAAATACCTTGATTTTACAATTCCCCACGGGCAAACACGTCAGGTACTGATACAGCAAATACCCGACGAATTGAAAGGAAAAAGCCAACAGATCATGGATGATTATCTTGTGAGAAATCAACTTGATCTGGCAGGTAAAACCATTCATGTACAGAAAAATTCTGCATACAGCCACAGGCTTAGAAACCTGGCTGCAGAAATCGGCGATAGCATCCGGATTGTTGAAGTTAATAAAGAGCCGGAAGAGTTGATTGCCATGGTAGCATCTGGTGAAATTGACTATACCGTAAGCGATGAAAACATTGCAAATATCAATGTAGCAATACACCAGAACCTGGATGCTACAGTTCCTGTTAGTTTTCCACAGCATGTTGCCTGGGGAGTACGCAAGGGGAATGAAGAATTGCTGGAAGAAATCAACAGTTGGTTGAGTGACTTTAAACAAACACACAGGTATAAACTTATCTATGCCAAGTATTTCAACAACCATAATGTATTGAAATACCGTCAGAGTGATTTCTTCACAAATGAAGGCGGACAAATTTCTGTTTACGACGAGGATATTAAAAGATACAGCAAACAAATAAACTGGGACTGGAGGCTTGTTGCGTCCATGATTTACCAGGAGTCAAGATTTAATCCGAATGTAAAATCGTGGGCTGGGGCTTATGGTTTGATGCAGCTTATGCCACGTACAGCTGAACGTTTTGGTGTGGATTCTACCAGTTCACCTGCTGAAAATATCCGGGCAGGTGTGGAGTTTATTCACTGGCTCGACAGGCAATTTTCGAAAATCATTGATGACGAGAATGAAAAAATAAAATTTGTACTTGCTGCCTATAATGCCGGATATGGACATATCATGGATGCCATGAGGCTGGCAGAAAAAAATGGCAAGAACCCACGCATATGGGATGATAATGTGGATTATTATGTATTAAACAAGTCTAATCCAAGGTTTTATAATGATCCGATAGTAGTGCATGGTTATATGCGCGGGTATGAGCCATACAATTATGTGAACGACATTATTTCACGCTATGAGCACTACAAAAATGTGCTTACTCTGGAATAATTGAGTGACGTTTATGCAACTCAATGAATTCCGAGAGTATCATGGCGGTAGCACCCCATACATGATCCCCTGCTACATTGTAGTAGGGGATTTTTATTGGTTTTCCCCCAAGAAACATTTCTTTAAAGCGAAGAATATCCCCATCAATAAACCTGCGAACCGGAGTTTCAATAACTTTTTCAACCTCAAACGGATCCGGCGTAATTTTCGGTTTGTTTGCGGTATAACCTACAATGGGCAATACTATGAAATTACTTACCGGAATAAACAAGGGTGACAGGTGACCCATAATATCTATCTGGCCTGGAGATATTCCAAGCTCTTCGTATGTTTCGCGAAGTGCTGTCATTTCCAGCGATGTATCCGAGTTTTCTTTTTTTCCGCCGGGAAAGCTTATTTGCCCGCTGTGATGACCATTGTATTCCGGTCGTCTGGTCAATATAATATGGATATGGTCCTGGTGAGGATATAACAAAAGCAAAACAGCAGCCTTAACCGGAACATCCTGACCAGGCGGAATTATTTTCCGGTGTTCAGGTGCCATCCGGTATTGAGCTTCCTTTCCAGGGAGTGGTACTTCATTTAATTTAATCCGGAGGTTATCAATATATAGCTTGTGATGCATAAAAATATAACCCAATGAAATTTCCAATAACCAGCCATTTAATTAAAACGAATGGCCTTTACCGGCTTAATATTCGAAATAATAATGGCTGGGAGCAATTGTACCAGCAATATGGTAACTAACGCTCCGATATTTACTAATATTATATGCAACAACGACAGATTAACAGGTACACTGCTGAGGTAATACGATGCCTGATCAAGTTTTACAATATTAAACTTATCTTGAAGCAGGCAGATAGCAATACCAATGATATTTCCCCAAAACAATCCCTTCAGGATTAAGAATCCTGCCTGATAAAGGAAGATGGTTTTAATGGTTCTGTTGGTAGTGCCTAAAGCTTTTAAAATGCCTATAAAATTTGTTCTTTCAAGAATGAGAATGATGAGTGCAGAAATCATATTGATGATAGCAACAGCCAACACAAGCATCAGAATTATGATTACGTTTAAGTCCTGAAGTTCCAGCCAGTCAAATATTTGTGGATACTGTTCCTTTATATTCCGCACCCTCAAAAATTCAGATTCAGGTTCCATGAAAGCCTGTACCTCACGCCGGACAAGCCAGGTATTAAAATCAATATCCTGAAAACCGGTCAATAATATTTCAAAACCACTAGCCTCGTTATCATTCCAATCATTGAGGGCTTGTATGTGGCCAATGTCAGAAAGAATGTATATTTTATCAAATGATTCAAGGGTGGTTTCATAGACTCCTCCAACCTCAAAAACCCGCATCCGTGGTGGTTGTTGGATGAAATATGTGGCAAATTTATCCCCCATATTTAGCTGGAGCAATGAGGAAATGTATTTTGAAATTAAAACTTTATTTGTAATACTTGTATCGGTAATGCTCAGAATATTCCCCTCAACAAGATTTTCTTTAAAGAAGTCCCAGTTGAAATCTGTTCCGATTCCCTTTAAAACAATGCCCTGGATATTGTCTTCCGACTTGATGATCCCCGGTTTGGTAGCATAAATCTGGATATGTGCAATGTCAGGATATTCGGTTATTCCGGGATAAAAAGGCTGTTGTTTTTTAACCGGATTTATGGTCTCATAAGATTGATTGGAATCATAATTAATGATCTGTATATGCGATCCAAATCCAATTACTTTTCGGGTAATCTCTGATTTAAATCCTGTAACAACAGCAATCGAAATGATCATGGCAGCAAGACTTAATGCAATACTTGCAACAGAAATTGCAATTATCGGCCGCGAAATGTTTTTTTTATTTTCTTTGTTGAAAATAATATGCTTAGCTATGTAGAGCGGTGTATTCAAATTATCCTTTTTATGAAGATATGCAAAAGTAAAATAAATCTGCAACCAATCTTTAGAATAATTGTAGTTTTCATTGTACCCCTGGTTTTAGCAGGAATGGGTCTTATGAACTGTTCTGCAATAAATACAGCAGCTGAAGAAGATCTAAGTCCGGTTCCGGCAGCTTATCAAACTGAAGAGTATGTTAATTTTCTGGCCGGTAAAAAGGTTGGCATTTTGGCAAATCAAACATCAGAGGTACGTGGGGTACATCTGATCGATACTTTATTGGACTTGGGTGTTGATGTAGTTAAAGTTTTTTCTCCCGAACACGGATTCAGGGGAACAGCAGATGCCGGAGAGGCTGTTAGTGATTATGTGGATCCAGCCACAGGCATCCCTATAATTTCCCTCTATGGTAATAACTATAAACCCACCCTGGAACAGATGGAGGGTATAGAAATCATGATTTTTGATGTTCAGGATGTAGGCGTGCGTTTTTTCACCTATCTGTCGTCATTGCATTATCTGATGGAAGCCTGTGCCGAGACCAATACACCGCTTATTATACTCGACCGTCCCAATCCCAATGGGTTCTATGTTGACGGACCGGTATTAAAAGAAAAACATGAGTCGTTTATAGGGTTACACCCTGTACCCGTTGTATACGGACTGACCCTTGGAGAATTTGCAGGAATGATAAATGCAGAAAAATGGCTGAAGAATGGAGTAAAGTGCCCACTGACGGTAATAAAATGCAGAAATTACACACATGACTCTATTTACCATTTGCCTGTAAAACCTTCACCCAACCTGCCGGACATGCGTTCGGTATATCTTTATCCTTCCATAGCGCTGTTTGAAGGTACAGTGGTTAGCGAAGGACGTGGGACACATGCTCCATTTCAGGTTATTGGGCATCCGGAATACCCTGATACTGCCTTTTCTTTTACGCCAAAATCCATCCCGGGAATGAGCAAATATCCCAAATTCCGAAATCAGAAGTGTTATGGATTGGATTTAAGAAATATTTCCATTGAGTATTTGGTTGATCAACGTGAAATGCAATTTGGTTGGCTGATGAAAATGTATGAAAAACTGGCTGTAGACGAGTTTTTTATTCCCTTTTTTGATAATCTTACAGGAGATGCACGGGTACGTCAGGCAATTGTAAATGGAAAAGACATTAGCGAAGTAAGCGCCCTTTGGAAGAAAGAATTGAAGGATTATTTACAATTGCGGAAAAAATACCTCCTTTATCCGGATTAATGTATTCATTACCGTTTCAGGTACCGTTCAACTATGGAATAAAAACTCCTTATATCAAAAGGTTTTTGAATCCAGGTGGTAACATTCAGTTCCTGAAGCTCATCTTCCTTACCTGTCGGGGGCGATGCAGAAAGAATAATGACAGGCATAAAATCATACCCTCCCAGGTTGCGCACCTCGCGAATAAGGTCAGGACCATTCAGCCCGGGCATTTCATAGTCTGTTATCAAAAGATGGATATGTCTTCCGTCGAAGAACCTCAATGCCTCTTCCGCATTTGAAGCAAGAAGGGTGTTATAATCTTTACGATCAAGTGTTTTCTTTACAATTTCACGGATGCCTGCAAAATCATCCACTACTAAGATGGTTTTTTTCATACTTGTACCAGATTGTAAGTTAAATTTACAAATAAAAATGGACGTTTGTACGAAGATTCAAATCTTTTCATTCAGATAGGTTCAAAAATATGACGCTGAAGGGACGAGTGTCATGTCATTTTTACTTTTGCGGTTGAACCACTGCCAAGGTTTTCAACCATTGGCAGGGTAGGCCCCGTCAGTGGTCAACGACCCTGATGGTGGCTAGGCGACATAATAGTCTTGACATGACATTAGGGCTTTGAGATTTGGCCAACAATATTAATATAAATTGGTTAGGGTGCCAACCGGTGTATCTTCCAGATACGGTCCTCAAGGTAGTATTCAATCCGGTCATGCAACCGGCTCGGCCGTCCCTGCCAGAATTCAAACCTGGTAGGTTTAACCCGGTATCCTCCCCAGTAATCAGGTCGTTTTATTTCTTTTTTTTCAAATATTCGTTTATAGTCTTCTACAAGATTTTCGAGGTATGTACGGTTTGGGATGGGCTGGCTTTGAGGCGATGCCCAGGCACCTATCCGGCTTTCCTCGGGGCGTTCCCTGAAATATCTATCGGAGAGTTCTTTTTGAACCCGCGCAATATTTCCTGTTATCCGGATTTGCCGTTCCAACTCTGACCAATAAAACAATAAAAACCCATGTGGGTTTTCTTCTATTTCCTGTGCTTTTTTACTTTTATAATTTGTAAAAAAAGTGAATCCTTCAGCATTGTATTGTTTTAGCAATACGGTTCTGGCCGAAGGTATTCCTTGTGCAGAAGCCGTAGCCAAAACCATGGCATTGGGCTCGTTTACTTTTGCTGTGAGGGCCTCTTCCATCCATTGATGAAACTGTTCAACCGGATTGGTGTGCAGATCATTAATTTTTAAAGCATGCTTTGTAAATTCCCGGCGAATGCTCCCCAGATCCCTATCAATCATGAATATTCCTTTAAACTTAATAATTCAAGCCTCTTTTATTCATCAACATCGAGACTGGTTATTGGTTCAAAGTTGTTTTCACGGGCATTTTTAATGCTGGCATTTAGTTCAAAACCAATCAGTAATGCCAACGCGATAAAGTTAAGCCACAGCATCAATACTATAAGGGCACCAATTGAGCCAAATATGCGGTTTAACTCAGCAAAATTATTCATGAAATATGAAAATAGAATTGTAGAAATAATAGTAAGAATGGTTGCCAGGGTGGAACCGGGTGAAATGAATTTCCATTGCAAATTTCGCCGGGGTGCAAGGTAATACAAGAATGAGATGGCTGAAAACACCAGTAAGCCAATGATAAGCCATTTACCAGAAGTGAGAAGAGCAAGGGTAAATTTTTTTTGAATGACTCCGTAACTCACCATTAAATCTATTGTTAACCGGCTGAATAACAGAAAAAACATGCTGGTAAACAACAAAAAAGAAAAAATCAGGACCAGGCCAAGGGAAATAAGCTTCACCTGAATAAATGGTCGCGATTTTACATCATGAAATGTGGCATTAAATGCATTGATGATGGAACTGACACCCTTTATTGAAAAAAACACGGCGGTAACAAAACCAAAAAACTGCAATCTGCCTCTTTTCACAAAAAGCTCATTTACAGTATTTTCGATAATCTGATAGGCGTCCAACGGCATAATTTCCTTTAGAAGGACCAGAAAATTATCCTGGAAATTATTAATGGGAACATAAGGCAATATTGTCAGCAGAAAGATAGTGCCCGGAGCCATGGCTAACAAAAAGTTAAAAGCAATGGCAGATGCCCTGGTGTTTAGGGACCCTTTTTTTATGCCGTGAAAAAAAAACTGAATAACATAGTAAACCGGCACCCCTTCGAGACCGGGCAGGGATACTTTACGCAAGTATTTACCCAAGTTTTTGATGCGGGTATTAAATAACAGGTATTTCCGTGATGACCCTGAATCCAATTTCATAATTAATCGGCAGCCTTAAGGCTCATATCCAGACTTTTTATTTGATGGGTTAGTGCCCCAACTGAAATAAAATCAACTCCACATTCAGCATAATTTCTCAGGTTTTCAAGGGTAATCCCTCCGGATGATTCTGTATGAGAAATTTCATCAATAAGTTCAACTGCTCGTTTTGTATCTTCGATGGAAAAATTATCAAGCAAAATGCGATCAACGCCTCCCTCATCCAGTATGAGTTGGACTTCGGCCAGTGTGCGCGCTTCAACTTCAATTTGCATATTTCTGCCTGTGTTTTGAAGGTAAGTACGTGCTGCCTGAATAGCATTGGGTATGCCACCAGCAAAATCGATATGATTGTCTTTTATGAGTATCATATCAAACAATCCCATGCGATGATTATCACCTCCTCCGATTTTAACTGCCATTTTATCAAGGATACGCATACCTGGTGTTGTCTTTCTTGTATCGAGTATCCTGGTTTTAAGGTCTTTTATTTTTTCAACATAAACATTGGTTTGGGTTGCTATGCCACTCATCCGCTGCATTACATTTAATACCAAACGCTCTGATTGCAACAGGCTGCGAACGCTTCCGGCAACTTCAAAGGCTATGGCTCCTGAAGTAACTTTATCACCGTCATTTAGGAATCTGTTGAATTGTATGGATGAATCAAGTGTTTCAAAGATGTATTCTCCGATGTCAATACCGGCAATGACACCTTCTTCTTTAATGAACAACTGTGCTTTGCCTTGAGCACCTTCCGGTATGCAGGCCAATGAGGTATGATCGCCGTCGCCTATATCTTCTTTAATTGCCAGTTTAATCAGTGATTCAATGTACGGGTTAATTGTCATCTTTCTCCTCTATTCGTAATTGATGGATTAATAATCTGTCTCCTTTTTGTTTTGTTAAAAAATAAATTCTGTATTCACCTTGGTTGGTCACAAGATTTCCAATAGCATAATGCGATCCGTCTTTGCCACCTTCATGCAAAATGGTGAACGACTGAGGTACGTTCCTTGTAAAATAGTTTTTCATGATTTGTTCTGCCTGGTGCCGCGAATATACATCTTCTTCATCAAGAATAACCAATTCGATGTTGTCATTAAAATAATTTGCTAACTCTTTTGAATTTCCTGTTTGTATCGCCAGAATTATTTCTTCGGGTATAATGTTTGCGGAAACCGGAGTTCCTGAAAACAGGCAGATTAAGGCAATTATCGATAGACTTTTATGTATCATTGTTTTAATAATGTATATGTTTGAACCTGCTTTTACGACAAAATAATCTGAATGTTTTACATTGAAGGTTCATTCATGAATTAAAATTAGTTGATAATTAGCTTTCAAAAACCGAACCAATGAAGTAATTTTCGCGAAAATTAGATATATTAGTTTACAAATCCAATGAAATATTTGTGATTTTAGAATCATACCATCCATCGAAGGCGATGATTATTGGGTTTTGGAATGTTCCACAAAACAAAAAAAGATAATAAACGCAGGTGAAAATTTCGTTTTTCTGCACGGGCAAAGATCACAAGGGCTTTATTAGCGAAGGCATTAAAACATATCGTAAACGACTGGGGAAATACGTTGGATTTGAATACGTTATTTTACCAGAACCCCGTAAAAAAAGTCTTAATCCCGAGGTTACAAAAGGTTTGGAAGCTGATATTCAGTTAAAGGTGGTTCCGGATAATGCCCACTTGATTTTGCTTGATGAGCGGGGTAAATTTTATGATTCCATTGAATTCTCGCAAAAAGTGGAGCAGTTTTTGTCGGGATCTGTCAATCATCTTGCTTTTTTAACTGGCGGAGCTTATGGTTTCCATGAAAAGGTCTATCAGAGAGCTAACAGTAAATTATCATTGTCGAAAATGACGTTTTCTCATCAATTGATTCGATTGATGTTTCTGGAGCAACTCTACAGGGCTTTTACAATTATTCATAACGAACCTTATCATAATGCGTAAAAAAATGAATCCAGGCAAAAAGTCGAAAATATTGCTGCTATTGACATTATTGTTGTTGTTTGCAGCTTTTTTTTTCGAAAATATACTTCCGGTATATCGCTATGGCGATGCTGATATTAACCGCATTGAACGAATTATTGCAAATACGCAAGATGATCTGCAGGGGTATTTTGAAGCCTTTGAACTGCTGGATGACTCATCCTTAACAGCCTGCAATGTCCCTGTACCGAAAGATTTGTATGAAACAGAGAATCTTGGAATCCTTATTTATCTTGGAGATCAACTTACCTATTGGTCGGATAATAAAATAATAGTACCTAAAAAATACAATGATTCACTTTTTGAGGAGAATTTTATTTTTCTGGACAATACCTGGTATGTTGTAAAACAAAAAAAAGACAGGAACAGGAAATACATTGGGTTAATTACAATTAAACATGAATATCCTTTTGAAAATGAATTTATCAGGAACTCATTTGCAGAAAAATTTCGTGTTCCGGATCAGACGGATGTTTCACCGGTACATGAGCCGGGGTTGTATAAAGTTACGGATGCAGAAAATAATTTTTTATTTTCGATAGATTTCTCTGATACACAAAAATTCGGGTTTTTAAGAACAGCTGTCCCATTTTTATTGTATTTTTTGTTTTTAATTGGGCTGTTGTATCTTTTTAAAAGTTTATTAGGGAACATATCGAACAGGCGCAAAAGAACTTTCTGGGTTTTCATGGTGATAGCGCTGGTTTTTGGGCTAAAATTTGTTATGACTTTGTTTCATGTGCCCGGTGCCTTTTACCAATCGGAGTTGTTTGACCCTGTTTACTTTGCTGCTTCCAATGTTTTCCCTAACCTGGGTGATGTACTTCTGTTTTCCATCATATTTGTTTATTCAGCATACCTTATTTTTATATATGTGTCTTTGCCCTCGCGATTTACCGCCAGCCGTTCAAATTCCTATATTTTTTTAGGTATTTTGGTTGTTCTGCTGTTAACGGTTTATAGCTTTATCCAACTCCTTTTTCATAATTTGATCTATAACTCCAGCATTACGCTTGAGTTTTATAAAGGGCAGGAATTGAATGTATATTCTTTTATTGTTCTTGTTATTGTTGGCCTGAATTATATTGCATTGTCCCTATTGTTATTAAAAATATTCGGGTTTTTCACCATTCATATTCCTAAAAAGCAGTTGATTGGATTTGTGTTGCTTATAGCTGTGCCAATTGGATTGATTTTTACATATACCTGTGCTTACATTGACATTCCTTCTCTGATTTTTTTCATAGCATTTTCTGCAGCCGTTGGTTTATTGTGTTATAACCGGTATTATATGCCAAGTTTTTCTGAAGGCATTGTACTTGTATTGTTTGTTTCCTTTTTTACTGTTTACTATATTCACCGGCATTCATCTGAAAAAGAAAAGCTTGCCAAGCGAGTGCTTGCAACCAACCTGGCCACTGAACATGATCCTATTGCCGAATCCCTGATTGAAGAATTCAATGATTCGCTAGCCAGCGATCCTGTGCTCGAAGAAATGGTACTGGATGAATACATCCGCATTGAAAATATCATTGACCACCTGCGAAGAAATTATTTCAGCGGGTTCTGGACCAAATATGATTTATGGGTTACCGTATGCCGGCCGGAGGATTCTGTTTTTGTGGATATGCCCGATGATAAATGGTACCATTGTTATGCTTTTTTTAACGTAATGATACAGGAAACAGGAGAATATTTGCCCGGCACCAATTTTTATTTTCTTGATAACAATAACGGGCGCATCAGTTATATTGGCAATATCCCTTTTATCGACACTATTGCAGGACAGGAGGCCAGCGTTTTTCTTGAGCTCGATTCGCGCAGATTGTCAGAAGAGCTGGGATACCCTGAATTGCTATTAAACCAGAAAATATCAAGAAATCGGGGACTTGATAATTATTCTTATGCAAAATATTACAATAATAAGCTGATAGCTCAATCTGGTGATTTTGAATACAGCCTTTCCAGCTTTGCTTATGGCAATATAGTGGATGAATATACGCACAAAACTTTTGAAGGGTATGATCATTTGCTGTATATGACTGATGAGAATAACCTCATCATCATCAGTGGTCCTGCCATTACTGTTTTCAATCTTTTAATCAGCCTTTCGTATATTACCGCATTTTTTTATCTTTTGCTAGGGTTTATTTTATTGATTTTCAGTCGTAAACTGCTACTGGATCAGTTTCAGTATAATTTTAAAAACAAAATACAGTTTGCCATCATTGCCATCCTTCTGGTATCTCTGTTATTTATAGGTGGGGGTGCTATCTTCTTCAGTATCTCCCAATACAAGGAGAAACATTATGAAATTCTGAGTGAAAAAATCCAGTCAGTTTACATTGAACTGGTTCATAAACTGGAGGATGAAAGGGAGCTTACACAAGAATGGCATACACCACAATACGACAATTTGAACCAGTTGCTCATGAAGTTTTCAGATGTATTTTATTCAGACATTAATCTTTACAATCCTACCGGTGAACTGTTGGCGTCCTCCCGGTTAGAGATATATGAAAAAGACCTGATTGCAAAACGGATGAATATCGAAGCCTATAAAGAGCTTGCAATTAATAAAAAGGCTGAATTTGTGCATAACGAACAGATAGGATCCATGGAATACCTTTCGGCTTATGTACCCTTTTTGAACAGGGAAAATAATTTGCTGGCGTACCTTAACCTTCCTTATTTCACCAAGCAAAATGTATTACGGGCCGAAGTTTCGAATCTTCTTGTAGCTGTACTAAATATTTATGTATTATTCATTTTGTTGACCATTGCTATTGCAGTAATTATTTCCGATCAAATCACCAGGCCTTTACGTATGCTTCAGGCAAAATTTAGTTCTATACAGTTGGGAGCAAAAACAGAACATATTGAATACAAGGGGAACGATGAGATTGGAAACCTGGTTGCAGAATATAACCGGATGGTGGATGAGTTGGCCCGCAGCGTTGAGCTGTTGGCAAAATCTGAGCGCGAATCGGCCTGGCGTGAAATGGCAAAACAGATAGCGCATGAGATTAAAAATCCACTGACACCAATGAAATTGAGCGTTCAACACCTCATGCGCACATGGAAAGATAAAAAAGACAGCATTGAGGATTGGGATGCCCACTTGAAAAAATTCTCAGATACACTTATAAGTCAGATTGAAAACCTCTCATATATAGCCACTGCCTTTTCAAGCTTTGCCAACATGCCTGTTGCCAGATTTAAGAAAGTCAACGTAGTGGAAATATTTTATGAGGTAAGGGATTTATTTGAAAAAAGCTCAGATATTGATTTCCAAATCAATACCAAAGGGAATGAGAGGGCATTTGTTTATGCAGATAAAGAACATCTCACAAGAGCTTTCATTAATTTGACCAAAAATGCCATTCAAGCCATTCCACCAGGAAGAAAAGGAATGATAAAGATTGATATGTTTATCGGGGAAAAGAATGTTGTTATCAAGCTGATGGACAATGGTTCAGGAATTGATGAAGAAATCAGGGATAAGTTATTCCGGCCAAATTTCACTACAAAATCAAGCGGTATGGGGTTGGGTCTTTCCATAACAAAAAACATCATTGAGAATGCGCATGGTTCCATCCGTTATGAAACTGAAAAAGGAGTGGGAACGACTTTTATTATAGAAATTCCGGTTGTGAGGTAGGTTATTAACGGATTTTTGTATATTTGTAAGCAACCTATATATTTATGCAAAAAAGTTGAGCCCTAAGACTCTGCACCATAGAATATTAATTACCATACTGCTGGGGTTTACATACTTTTCCGGTATTTCGCAAGACATTGTGCAGCCCGGGGATGTATCCTATGCAAAGGTATTGTCCATCAATGCCGATAAAGACACCATTTTCATTGAAAATGCCACCGAGTTTGATGCCGAAGCCGGAGATATCATTCTTATTATACAGATGAAAGGCGCTTATTACACCGATGATGATGATAATCTGGTTGAGGAGCCTGAAAGTGAGGTTATAAATGATATTGGCAATACCGGTATATATGAGTTGGTACAATTAGAAAGTATTAATAAGACTGAAAACTATGTTTCCCTGACTCGTCCTCTGGAGCGTGAATATACTAATGGGGAGGCTATTCAAATTGTCAAGGCTGGATTTTATTTTGGTGATGCCGAGATAAACACCGATATAATGGTGACGCCCTGGGATTCATTAAAGGGATATGGTGGTGTTTTTCCGGTGATTGCCTACCGGAAACTGACTTTAAATGCCGATATTGTTGCTGATGGTGCAGGTTTTAAAGGCGGCCAGCCCGATAGTATTAGCCAGGACTGGTCATGCGCACCACCAGGTGACAGGTTGTTTTTTCATACGGGTCAGGTTACCGATGGTGCTTTAAAAGGTGAAAGCTACTTAAGTGAAGTTCATTTTCATTATAACAGGGGACCTGGATATGCAGCGAATAGCGGTGGGGGCGGTTTCGGTAAGTATTCTGGTGGAGCTGGTGGAGCAAATTATTCTTCAGGTGGAACCGGTGGAAGACAAATGATCGATTGTAGCTCTTCTCAAAAAGCACAGGGTGGTCTCTCAAATTTTCAACTTATTTATACAAATGATACTAACCGCATTGTTTTTGGAGGTGGAGGGGGAGCAGCACCTCAGGATTTTCCTTCAGGCCCCAGAAGCACCCCTGGTGGTAACGGGGGAGGAATTATTATAATACTCTGTGATACCATTGAAGGCGCCGGAGGCATGCTTTCTGCCCGTGGAGGAGATGTTGCAGGGGTTGCCACTGCAGGGGCTGGTGGTGGAGGTGGTGGCGGAGTAGTTATAATTGATGCACATGCGCTGATCGATTCTGTTACTGTTGATGTGTCCGGAGGGAAAGGTGGCAATGTTGATCCTTCAGGCTGTACAGCTTCCGGTGGTGGCGGTGGAGGTGGTGTTTTTTGGCATTCATGGGAAATTGCTCCTTCAGATATTACAACAATATATGGATTTGGGGAGGCAGGTGACCCGGGTTCTGCTTCTGAATGCTTTGATCTTACAGGGTTTAAAGGTGATCATGGTGCGATCCTTAACAGCCTTAAGGTACCTCTAAACGGTTTCTTCTTTAACTCCATAAGAGGCAATGATGTAATATGTGGTGGCATGCGCCCAGATACTATCCGGGGCACTGAACCCAAAGGCGGAAATGGTGATTTTGATTTTAACTGGCAATCAAGCTCCGATGGCGTAAACTGGTCAGCATATCCCTTCGATCCGGCTGACACCATTAATTTTCAACCCGGAGTACTATATGATACTACCTGGTTCCGCCGGCTAGTCACTTTTGATGGAGTAACTGATACTTCGGTAGCAGTACGCATTGATGTATGGCCGGAAGTTCTTAATAATACTATTTCCAGCAATCAAACAATATGTGAAGCAGATGTGGCAAATACTTTGTCTGGTGAGCTTGTTACCGGTGGAGATGGATCCTTCATTTATCAATGGCAAAAAAGTACGGACCTCACCACGTGGTCACCGGTACAGGAAACAAATATTAACGACTCATATACTCCCGGTCAATTGTTTGATACAACCTATTATCGCCGATATGTGCAATCGGTTACCGTCTGCCAGGATACCAGCAATGTGGTAACCATTCAGGTGCAACCAGGATTGGAAAACTATAACATTCAGTCTGACCATCAGAGCTGTTTTGGATTTCCGGCTGATACACTTACAGGTGTTGATGGCCTGACGGGCGGCGATTTACAGGATTATTATTTTTATTGGTATAAAAAAGAAGCATCAGGATCGTGGCAGGATTTGAATAATGACTCCACCATTTCGTTTTACGGACCTGGTATTGTAAATGACACTACCCAGTACCGGCGAATTGTAGAATCAGGCATGTGTATTGATACCAGCAATTTTGTGACCATCCAGGTATTGGACCAGATTGGAAATAACCTGATTGAGGCTGACCATAAAATTTGTTATGCTACCGAAGCCAATGTATTGACTGATAACGGCGATTTAACAGGAGGTAATAAGGTGGACTATAATTTTATCTGGGAGTACAGCCACAATCAGCAGGTTTGGAATCGCCCATCAGCAAACAATAATAAAACTTACGAACCCGGGGTTTTATATGATACAACATTTTTCCGGAGGATTACAAATTCCAGCGCATGTTGGGATACATCAAATTATGTAAAAATAACCGTGGTACCGGAAATCTTTAACCCGGTGGCATTTTCAGATACCACAATATGTCAACACTACTATCCGGATGCGTTTGTGGAAAGTCCGGCTAGTGGAGGCAACAATGTGTTCGATTATACCTGGCAACAAAGCCATGATTTGGCCGGTTGGCAGACTGCTGCAGGCGATGCAGATAATCCTTCGTATCAGGCGCCCAAACTACAAGACACTACGTTTTACCGACGGATGGTGCAAAGCGACATTTGTACCGTGTTCAGCGATACCATAAAAGTTGCGGTAATGCCTGAGATTGATAATAATTTGATTGAAGCTGCCCCGTTGACTTACACCTGTTTTGAAATACCGAAATTATTGGTAGCAAACGAGCCTGTTGGCGGAGAGGGTATATACCGGTATTTGTGGGAAGAAAGCAAAATTGCAGCCAACTGGGATCCGGCCAAGGGTGAGGATAGTACCCATCTGGAATACAAAACGCCAGCCTTGCAGGACAGCATGTATTATCGGCGCATTGTGAAAAGCGGGGAATACAATCAATGTATGGATACTTCTGAATATGTTCTTGTTAGAATAAACCCGTTACCAACAGGAATATTGTCTGATGTAGATACCATGGTTTGTGATTTGCAACCGGTGCCATTAGAAGTAAGTTTCAGTGGGGAGGCTCCATGGCGTGTATACCTTTCTGACGGAACAGATTATACTATGAATGAAGAATCTGGTTTTATAACCAAAACTTATGAGTCAACCAATGTTAGCCAGTTGGTTAGCCTGGTTATTGACTCCCTTGTTGATGCCAATGGATGTCGTGCAACTAACCTGGTTGGGTTAACGCAGATTGCTTCTTATGAAAATCCAGACCCTGAAATACTCGCTGCACCAAATGCATGTGAAAATCAAAGTCAGGTGATAGCCAAAACCCCCAAATTTCCGGCACACTGGAAAGGCGATAACCTTCACTTTTTGGATTCTACTGCGGTGAATACATCCGTTGTATCCAGTGTATACGATTTGCCTCAATCAGCCATCTGGTACGAAATAAATAATTTCTGTTTTGAAGCCGATACAGCCGAAATGGTTTTTTATAAACAACCAATGGCAGAAACCACTTTTGGCGATACTACAATTCACCATACGTTTCATCTTGAGCTTGAAACTCCGGTACCACAATACGACAGTGTAGTTTGGTATGCATTGGAAGACGACGTAAGCATTGCTGATGCTGGCGCAACCTATGCCAATTTTGTTTTTCCTTATGAAAATTATCAAAATTATACACTTATTTACCGGATTAACAACGGATTATGCTATGCCAGCGATACCCTTAGCATAACCATGAAGGATATTCTTTATCCCAATGCCTTTTCGCCCAATGGGGATGGCATTAACGACTATTTTTATATCGAGGGTATTGATGATGAGGTGAATAAAAAGTTGACCGTTATCAATCCCTGGGGTAATATTGTATTTACAGAACCCAACTACACCAGTGACAATCGTTGGGATGGAAAAGATATGGATGGTAGGGATTTACCTGAAGGGACCTATTACTATATATTTGAAACAGATAATAAAGAACCGAAAAAGGGATTTATCATATTAAAGCGTAGTGAAGCGGGTAACTAACATAGCAACAACCCTGGTTGTACTTCTGGTTTTTATATCAACAGATATCGGAAAAGCTCAGCAACGCCTTTATTATCCCTATTTTAATCAATACCGGTTTGAGGGCATGGTTATGAACCCGGCCTTTGCTGGTAGCCGTGAGGTATTAAGTACATCGCTCTTTTTTAAACGAAGCATGGTTGGATTTGATGGGGGAAAGGAATATCAGACATTTACGGCCCATACTCCCTTAAAAAACTACAAGGTTGGCCTTGGCTTTCTATTTATGCACGAAACGTTTGGCATTGACCATAAATACGATTTTTACCTGAATTATGCTTACAGGGTTAACATGCCTATTGGTAAAATCAGCTTAGGATTAAAGGGCGGAATGACACTAAATGCCAAAAACTACGATGAATTAGATTTTAGTCCAAGGTACCCGACAGATCCTGTATTTGATAACCTGGGAAGAGAAACCTCTTTACTTCCTAATTTTGGTGTAGGTTTTTATTATTATACCCGTAAGTTTTTCCTGGGTGCTTCCATACCTTTATTATTGTCTGAAAACGTTGATGAAACTGATGGTGGCCTCTCGGTTACCCACAATATGGATAACTACAATTACATTGGTAATACAGGTGTTCGTCTGGAAACAGAGGCAGGCATTACCTTTGTGCCATCTATATTGATGCTTTATGTGAAAAATTCACCCCTTCACTATGTTGGGAACTTATCTGTTGAGTTTTTTGATGATTTTTTATCTGTCGGGGCAGGGTACTCCGGAGAAAATTTAATTGCAAGCATACAGGTTCAGGCCAATGAACAACTTAAGATTGGTTATACGTATGACAATAGTATTATTACTGATTTCAGTATTCAGACCCATGAAATTATGCTTCGCTATGAATTCAGGTATGTAATTAAAGCCAGTAATCCGGTTGATTTCTGATTATGAAAAGCAGCGTTATACATATTTTCTTTTTTAGTGTGTTGCTTTGTTTAAGCAGCCAGGCCCAGCCGTGGATTGAAGTTTCCGAGCTTGATTTTAATACTTTGGAAACAAATGAGTTTGATGAGATTGCCGCAGTGCCTTATGATGACGGGTTGCTATTTTCCTGGAACCGAAAAACAGAAGTCCTGCGTTCTGATATTACCGAAGAGGAAAATCCACTATTTGATATTTATTATGTAGGTCGTGTTGATGAGGAAAACTGGTCTGATCCCCGCCTTTTTAGCGAAGATATTACCACCCGGTTTCATGAAGGTCCCGTGGCTTTGGATCCCAATGGACGGGAGATATATTTCACCCAGAATATCAACCGGAGCATGCGGGATGATAATTACCTGGGGTTGTACCGTGCCAGTGTGTCCCGCAATGGCATAACCAATCCGAGACCTATGGATTTTAATGGAGAGGACTATAATGTGAGCTATCCTGCAGTAAGCCCTGATGGTGAATTGCTGTTTTTTGCATCCGACATGCCAGGGGGCCATGGAGGGTACGATATCTATGTATGTACGCGTAATCGTAACCGGTGGAGCGAACCCCAAAACCTGGGGCCAACAATTAACACAAGGGGTAATGAGATTTCCCCGTTTTTTCACAGCTCAGGCAGGTTGTATTTTGCAACCAACGGCCTTGATGGGTTCGGAAGGCACGATATTTTTTTCAGTGAGTTTATTGATGGCGTATATACCACACCTCAAAATCTTGGTGAACCCATTAACTCAAAACGTGATGATTATGCCATCTATCTGGATAATGATCTCGAATCAGGTTATTTCACCTCTTCCCGTAACCGTTCCCATGATATCTTTTACATTACGTCTTCCTTTCCTGAGCTAAATGAATGTAAGCAGGTTGAAGAAACCAGTTATTGTTATGAATTCAAGGAGGAAAATACACTGACGGAAGAAATGGGCACGCTGGGATATGAATGGGACTTTGGTGATGGTGAAAAAGCCAGAGGTTCTGTTGCCGAACATTGTTTTCCGGGCCCGGGCACATACCTTGTACAACTTAATGTTATTGATTCCCTCACGGGTGATGTGTATTTCAGCGAAGCTACCTATAACCTGGTAATAGAAGATATCGAACAGGCTTACATTGAAGCCCCGGATACCGCATTCATCAATACCCCGGTTACTTTCTCAGGCGAAGAATCATATATGGAACAGTTTGAAATACGCGATTATGCCTGGGATTTTGGAGATAATAACAAAGCCATGGGAGCTGTTGTGACGCATACATTTCTCCGGCCTGGCAATTATACTGTAAAACTGGGTGTTTTAAATAAACCTGAAAAAAATCAGGAACAGCAAAAAGCCTGTTCTTATAAAAATATTATCATTTTACCAAAAAATGAAACATCTGAGGACAACATGCAGTAAAAATAATAATCACAAAAATCCAAAAAATTCTGGTCTTGTCAACTTGAATTACTGTTATATTTTATGAATTGCAAACTATGATGATGAAAAAAAAATTGCTGTTTACAACTACTGTTCTATGTTTCATTTTTCTGACATCAATCGAAATAAGCGCTCAAAAATTCCCTTCAGCTGAAGAAAACATTCCCTATTTTATCACTTTCGGCCCCAAAGCCGAAACATCCTGGGGTGATGATGACTTCTCACAGACTTTTTTCTTTCTGATTCCTGAGGCATTTACTGAGCCTGTATACATCCGTGTGTTTGACCCGGATTGTGGTGGCGAAATTGATGAATTAAACGGAACTTTTAATACCCGCATGGTTTTTGCTGTTTATGGCGGAACTGGTTGTTATTCCCATCCTGATGCCAAAGGTGTTGATCCTGTTGGAGAATATAAAAGTGGAAACCTTCTGGCTACCCGTACATTTGGTATAAATCCGCAAACTGACAATAACTGGTTTACTTTTGGCCCGTTCAACCCAACAGAAGGTGAATATGTGGAGATGTTTGGCGGGTATATACTTAAATTAATCGTTGATGGTGTGGCCGGTGATGACGGAAACCTGTATCGTTTTTTTCTAAGCACAAAACCTGAGGAGAATATTGAAGTAGAAGGTGGAAATGCTTTTGCCCATGAGTATGCCTTCCGTATGCACGACGATCCTACTGAGGTTTCGCATATTTATCCATACATTGATGACGCTACCATAACCCTGAAGCAGGCAAATTTCGATTGGGACTCCGATGGTTTCATCCGCACTGTTTCTGTGGCACGTCGTGGACAAATGAGTAAAGTATCGGGAGAAGATAACTGGGTAGAAACAGAATTTAAAATCCTGGAGGCGGAAAAAAACACATCTTTTGATATTCAATTGATTAAACGTAAGTCACCAGTGGTTAAGAACAATAATGTTGTCATTTGGGTGAAGAACCAACGAGGAGAATCACTTCCATTTGTTTCTATTCCAATAGGTGGTGTACCTAAGTTTAACTATAGTATAAGTGCTGAACCCATAGACTAATTTTTTTATGGCACATAATACCAAATTAAATACCTTTACCTTTTTGTCAGTATGTATTTTCTGAAAGATATATCTCAAATGAAGAAAACCCTGAAAATTCTATTCCTTGTTTCTACAGGTCTTTTTATTTTTCTCCAGTACTCAGTTTCACAAACCTATAAATTTAAAACCTATGGAGGAGAGGAGAATATTTGTGATCCTTATGTGTATACCGTAAACCAGGATAAGGATGGGTTTATTTGGGTTGGTACGGGTGAAGGATTGTGCCGGTTCAATGGATTTGATTTCACCTCTGTACCGGATACCTTAGTAAAAGGAGTGGTGAATATCTCTTATAAGGATGAGATGGAAAACCTATGGTTTGGATTAAACAACGGTGATATTTTCAGATATGATGGAGAAAAATTTGATAAAGTAATTACAGACGATAAGATCTCAAGTGTTGTTACCGGATTTGCGGAATTTAACGATCATGTTATTGCCGTAACTCAAAATGATGGCCTTTTGGTTATTGATGAAGATTTGTCTGCAAGCATTGAGAAAGATGTCTTTGAAAATGTGTTGTTTTCTTCTATTGCCATAACTCCCGATGGTAAACTTATGGTTGGAGCAATGGACGGATTATCCCTTTACGGGATGGATTTGTCTGAAATGTCCTTTGCATTAGAGGGACGCGTTGATGAGTTGCAATACATAGCCATACAGGATATTGAGCCTGCATCAACAAGCAATGAGTGGTGGATAGGAACCGATGGTGAAGGCGTGCAGAAGTTAACTTTGCCAGAAAATAATCCGGAGAATTATACCATTCAGAAACTTGCTCCTGAAACTATGCTGGCTTACGAAAGCGTGCAGTCGCTTTTCGAAGATGAAAATGACCAACTCTGGGTAAGTACATTTGGTAACGGTGTGTTTCGCATTTCACTGCAAAATGAACCTGCTTTTATCAATTATAACAAATCAAACGGGCTCAGCAATAATTTTATTAAAGAAGTATTTAAAGATTTAGAAGGAAATATTTGGATAGGATCTTATGGCAGCGGGCTCGAATTGATGCTGAACGAGGCGTTTACATTCTATCCTGGCGATAATGTTACAGGTGTTGCTGTGACAAATGATTTCATCTGGATGGCCAAAGAAAATGTTCTTGAAGGGATGCCCAATGATCCTCAGGATGAAAAAATAACATACACTACCCGCAATGGTCTTCCGGATGATAAAATAACAGCTTTGTTTGCTGCTGATGATGGTTCTCTCTGGATTGGCTATGAAGGAAGCGGAATATACATTCTGAAAAACAACAGCATATCAAAATTTTACCTGGCTAATAATTCCCTGAGCAACACCATCAATCATATCACAGGTAAAAACGGGAAAATGTGGATATCCACCAACAATGGCGTATACATCATTTATCCTGACGGGAGTAAAAAGAATCTGACTACCCAGGAAACTTTACCTCACAACAGCATTGCACAGGTCTATCTTGATTCAAAAGGCCGTGCCTGGGTAGCCACAAAAACGAATGCCCTTTATTATATTGAAAATGACGTGGTTGCGGAACAGCGCTATTCGATCAATGGGCCTGAAGTGGAAATTAAATGCATTCTTGAGGACGAATCAGACGGGTCTATTTGGGCTGCATCTTATGGAGGTGGTGTGTTTCATTTTATGGGTGATAGTGTAATAAACCTTACTACCAATACCGGGCTGAAGTCTAATTTCTGTTACAGTTTTATTCAGGATATAAAGGGAAACATCTGGATTGGACACCGGTTTGGTTTCAGCCGCATCAATCATACCGACAGAATCATTGATACCTATGGCCCTGAAGATGGGTTTACAGGCGATTGCAACTACAATGCTGCTGACGAAGGTGAGTCCGGAAAGATATATTTTGGAACAACACATGGTATGGTTCGGTACAATCCGGAGAACGATGAGATAAACACTACACCTCCTTTTCTGAACATTACACAGGCCTATCTCAATGATGAACCCATAGAACTCGGGCGTGAACTTAAATTACCTTATGGGATTTACAAATTACGCATTGATTTTATCGGACTAAATTATCAGGCACCAGAGAAAGTAGTCTATGAATATATGTTGAAAGGCGAGGGGTTTGACAGTGAATTTGGACAGCCTACGGCCTCAAATAGCGTGACCTACCCCAACTTACGCGACGGGAATTATCAGTTTATATTACGATCCTACAACAAAGATGGGGTATCCAATGAGGTTCCTGTTATTGTGGAGATTGATATTAAACAACCTTTTTGGAAGGCGTGGTGGTTTATACTTCTGTGTATTTTTGCAGTTGTAGTACTTGTTTACGCCATTATTAAATATCGCGAACGCAAACAAAAACAGTTGCAGGAATACCTGGAAACCCAACTCGAACTCCGCACAAAAGAAGTTGTGGAACAAAAGGAAGAAATTGAAATTAAAAACCGCGATATCACAGACAGCATCAATTATGCTCAGCGCATACAGGCCAGTATACTGCCTTCCATGCGCCGTTTGCAGGATAATTTCTCAGGTTCATTCGTTTTTTATCAGCCACGTGACATTGTTTCAGGTGATTTTTATTGGTTCGACAATGTTAAAGATAATAAATTTGTAATTGTCTGTGCTGACTCCACCGGACATGGTGTTCCGGGTGCTTTTATGTCGATGATTGGTACAACGCTGATAAAAGATATCTGCATGCGCGAGGATGTGAATTCACCCGCAGAAATTCTGTTTATGCTTGATAATGAATTGAAGAACACACTCAACCAAAACATTGATGCCGAGCGGTCCAACGATGGTATGGACATTATTGTATGTGAAGTGGATATAACCACCAACTACATGCGTTTTGCCTCAGCCATGCGTCCTATGATTATTTATAAGGATGGTGAAGAGATATACCTTAAAGGTAGCCGGAGCTCTGTGGGTGGCCACATGCACAAGGAAGACAAGGATTTTGAAGAGCAGGGTTTCCAGCTCAACAAGGGAGATATTGTATACATGTTTTCCGATGGTTATCCTGATCAGTTTGGGGGCCCTATGGGTAAAAAATTCAAAATGGTGCGCCTTCGCAACCTGATGAAAGAAATGTACCAGAAACCCATGGAATTACAATTTGAAATGGTACGCAACACCTTCAACGACTGGAAATCAGATGAAGAACAGGTGGATGATGTTTTGTTTATGGGATTGAAGATATAGTGGGGCTATTGAAAATTATTTTCCAATTCCCTGGACGTCAATATACCAGTTGAATCCGTGTTGCTTTCATTTAATGCCCGGTCTACAATAAAAAACTCAATCATAAACGAATCAGGAGCCGGCATAGGAAAAGTCTGATTCATCTTTACCTCCACAGTTCCCTGCAGGGTTTTGTTGTTCCCTTCAGGAGTGGGTATAACACCAAACCGGTTGTGAGGGGGGATTTTGAACTCGATTTCATCGAATTCACCATTATTATATTCAAAAAATGTGACAAACAAATTGTAATAATAGCTGCTGTCATCGTTAAAAGGTCCGATGGTATCGAACTGATCAAGCCCCAGATCACCATCCCCATCAATAAATTCGAAAACAAGGGTGGTGTCTGTATAGCGGAATTCTTTGTAGCTGATGGAAGGCTCCGGATCGTATACTTTAATCTCTTCGCAGGCACCCAGGAGAATGCCACAAAAGATAATGGATGATAGTATTCTGTTTTGTTTCATAATGTCCTTACTTTAAAGTAAAACCGGCATCAAATATGTTAAACCAATACAGGGTCAGGGATTATTCAGACCTGGTACTGCCAACAGTGTGATAAAACATTTATTATACCAAAGTTACAAATTTTGACGGTAAAATATTTCTGTTATGCGGTACGTTTGTATGATGTTAAAATGAAAAGGATGCTTCATTTCAAATAAAACAAACAGTACCTTTGTTGCAGCAAAGTACAATGGTAAATAATGTTATGAATATTAACCAATTATATACTGACTTATGCGACTCCTATTCTGATGAAAACCTCAACAGGATTACTGCCAAGATTATTGAATTATACAAGGCCAAAAACCATGATTCAATTTTTCAACTGGCAAATATTGTTGCCGGTTATGGGCTTATAACGGCAGAGGAGAACGTTGCCAGGTGCTTTTCGAAATTGCTTATGATTTACCATCCCGACCGTGGAAATCATTACAGAACAGCAATCAAACAATGTTATGATGCTGGCAATGCGAAACAGTTAAATGTTTATGCCCACATCCTGGAGATGAATAACATTGAGAACATGCAGGTGGTTTATGAGCCTGATTATGAAGACATTGATTATAACCCCGAATATGTGTGGGATTACGATATTTATGACCAAAACAGTTTTCATGACACGGATGAGGAAAACCTGATGTATACAGAGCAGGATGAGGATGATATTCTCGAAGGATCTGACATCAGTTTTTTTGAAGCTATGAAACGAAAAATATATGGCAACATTGATATTGATTTACCGCCTTACTTTTTGGAAGACCTGGACGAACTTGAAATGGCAGACTATGAACTGAACAACCTTGACGGCATTGAATACTGCAAGTATTTGGTTAAGCTTGATCTTTCGGGAAACAAACTTTTTGACTTAAATGGGTTGCATGGCCTGAACCGGCTTGAAGAATTATATGTAAATGAAAATGAATTGACCACAGTTGATATTTGCTCCAGGCTAAAGCGGCTTCGATTGCTTGATATTGCTCATAATCAGGTAGAGGACATCAGTTATTTGAGTGGGCTTAACAACCTGGAATATGTAAACCTGGTGGGTAACCCTGTACCTGCTTACCAGGTAGAACAGCTAAGAGAGCAAGGAGTAATTGTTATTATTTAGGCCCTTATCCGTTATTTTTTTCGCATAAAAATCTGAATCGGAACCCCTTCAAAATTAAAATTTTCCCGTATCTTGTTTTCAAGATAACGTTTATAAGGATCCTTAACATATTGTGGCAGGTTGCAAAAAAAGGCAAATGACGGCGCCTTTGTAGGCAACTGGGTAGCAAATTTTATGCGGATGTATTTACCTTTCACAGCAGGAGGTGGAAAAGCTTCAATGGCTTCTCCCATCACTTCATTGAGTTTTGAGGTTGGAATTTTACGGTTTCGGTTTTCAAACACTTCCACAGCCTTATCCAGCACTTTTTGGATGCGTTGTTTGGTTACAGCAGAAGTAAAAACAATGGGTATATCTGTAAAAGGGGCAATGCGTTTTTTTATGAGCCGGGTCATTTCTTTTACGGTTGAAGTTTCTTTTTCAACCAGATCCCATTTATTGACAAGCAGTACCACACCTTTACGATTGCGATGTACCAGGTTCAGGATGTTTAAATCCTGACTTTCAAGTCCGCGGGTAGCGTCGATAAGCAGCAGGCATACATCAGCATTTTCAATGGCTCTGATGCTACGCATAACCGAGTAAAACTCCAGGTTTTCATGTACTTTTCCTTTTTTGCGCAGTCCGGCTGTATCAATCAGGTAAAAGTCGTGTCCGTATTTATTATACCTGCTGTGAATGGAGTCACGGGTTGTGCCGGCGATATCGGTAACTATGTTCCGTTCTTCATCAAGCAATGCATTAACCAGGGATGATTTACCCACATTTGGCCGGCCAATGATAGCATACCTTGGAATATCAGGATCATCTGTTTTTCCTTCTTTTTTAAATGAAGCAACCAGAGCGTCTAGCAGATCGCCTGTTCCACTACCATTGATGGCCGAAACATGGTAAACATCGCCCAGGCCAAAAGCATAAAACTCACTGGCGTCAAGGATAAGCTGGTTGTTGTCTACTTTGTTGGCTACCAGGAATACAGGTTTGTTTACCTTGCGTAACATGGCTGCTACTGCATCGTCCAAATCGGTGATGCCGCTGCGTACATCAACTACAAACAAAATAACATCGGCTTCTTCAATAGCCATCATCACGTGGCGACGGATTTCACCTTCAAAGACATCCTCGCTGTTTACAACCAGGCCACCTGTGTCAATAACCGAAAACTCCCTGCCATTCCATTCGCTTTTACCGTAATGGCGATCACGGGTCACGCCGCTGGTTTCATCCACGATGGCACTTTTTGATTCCGTAAGCCGGTTAAATAGAGTTGATTTGCCGACATTTGGACGCCCCACAATCGCAACAATGTTTCCCATGAAATAAAATTTTGCGCAAAGGTAGTCATTTTTTAGCTTGAAAAATGCTATCCCTCGCAAAGACCGCCGGGTTTTTCACAAAAAGCGCAAAGATTAAATTATTGGTAAATAAATCTTTGCGCTTTTGTGAATCTTTATTTTCTAATCTCCCTAAGGATTTTTTCTTTCAATGCGGGCAGCCCATCCACCGCCATTCGACAGATGAATATCAAGTGTGTCGTTTGC
Source organism: uncultured Bacteroidales bacterium (assembly GCA_964652315.1). Taxonomy (GTDB): domain Bacteria; phylum Bacteroidota; class Bacteroidia; order Bacteroidales; family JAAAOM01; genus CAZZBU01. Next base: position 12,096 of record CAZZBU010000017.1, on the reverse strand, counting down.
CGTTACATTTTTAGTAACTTTTTTGTAGTCTTCGGCTGTTTTGTGGGCGTTCACTCCATCCTGAAAAATAACAGCTTCATATTCCCCTTCAGAAAGAAAGGATAAGTCGATGGTTACATCGCGAGCATCCCAATTGGTCATAGCACCTACAAACCAGGTATCACCTTTGCGGCGTGCAATGGCGGCATACTCCCCTATTTTTCCGTCGAGCGGTAATGTTTCGTCAAAAACTGTCGGAATGCTGGTGATGAAATCGGTTGATTCTTGTTCCTCCATATACTTGGTAGGGCTGTCAGACAGCATCTGAATGGGAACTTCAAAAATGATGTACTGTGCGATCTGATGGCAGCGGGTCCCCATGCTCATGGGAGCATGGTTGCGCGGACAGAAATCAGCCCTGGTGGCATTGGTCATGGCACCTGAAGTATAATCCATCGGACCTGCCATCTGCCGGATAAATGGAATGGTAACAGCATAACCAGGTCCGTCGGGACTGGCCCACTTGAAGTTTTCCAGTCCATAAACACCTTCAAATCCGACTACATTTGGGTAGGTGCGCTGCAGGCCTGTTGGTTTGTATACGCCATGATAATCCACCAAAAACTTATATTCCGCAGCATAGGCCGCTATTTCATAAAGGGATGATACTGCTACCTGGTCGTCCCTGTCGATAAAATCAATTTTCCAGCCTTTTACACCCATTTCAGCGAATTTGGGGAACACCACTTCCATTTGTTCTTTAACAGCATACCATGATGCCCATAGAATGAGCCCTACTCCTCTTTCTTTCCCATATTTTACAAGCTCTTCCACATTTATGAGCCCTGTTTCTTTAGTAAGGTCGGTTGCTTCTGTCCAGCCCCAGTCTATAATGATGTATCTGGCCCCATTATTGGCTGCAAAATCAATATAATATTTGAAGGTGGGGTTGTTCATTCCCGCTTCAAAATCAACATGGTAAATGTTGTAATCATTCCACCAGTCCCATGCAACCTGCCCGGGCTTTATCCATGAGGGGTCTTCAATTCTTGAGGGCGAGGCCAGCTTTTGAACGATGTCGTTGTTCAGCAATTCATGGTCTTGGTCACTTATGGCAATAGCACGCCAGGGAAAGGTGCGGGTTCCGTCTACCTTAGCAATGTACCCGGCCCTTTTTGTAGGAATTTGGTTCATGCCGTTATAACCGCCCATATGTGTTTCCAGCGGATAGGGTGCATATTTCCCTTTGAATCCTTTTTTTGTACCGTTTAATACCAGATACATGCCCGGGTAGTCTTCCAGATCAGCCTCCAGGATTACAGCTTTTTTATTATTCCCCACATCGACCAGCAAAGGTAGGATGGCCAGGGAATCAGGTGCAAAATTCGATATATTGGTAACGGTATAAGGTGACTCAAAGGAAGCATTAAAAATTTCACCGCCCCGGTAATCCCATAGGTAGGGGATGTAAGCGGTATGATCAGCTGTGAAATTGAAATTTGCCACTTCATTGGATATGATGATCTCATCTTTTTTATTAGTAATAAAGCGATAAGCCACAGCATCATTATACACTCTGAATTCAACGCCAAAATTGTTTTTGAATTCCAGGGTAAGCTGGTTGTACCTGTCCCGGACAATTGCTTTCCGGTAATTTATGGCCTCAAACTGGCTATCAACCTCTTTTTTGTCCGAACTTTTCACCTTCACATCTTCTCCCAGGATGTCACCATTCTGAAGCTTCAGGGCAATGGCGGATGGTGCAATGATTTTCTGGCCGCTATGAGTAACCGAATAGGTCAGTTTTTCTCCGGCCGTTACATTGACTACTATCCTTCCGTCAACTGATTTAATTTCGAAATTTTTATCTTTTGCATTGACAAGCATGGTAGTTAATACCGCCAACAAAAAGATGCTAATAATTTTACGTATCATCATTGTAGTTTTAAGTTAGGATATTTATTCATTCAAACTAAACAAACTAATATAAGCAGCCGGGGGCAGGGTAATGGCGGCTACCCCGTCAACTACTGGAATTTCTTCTGTCTTTTCCATTTCTTTTTCACTGTTGGTTACAAAAGCTTCCAGCTTTGAAACTCCCTCAGGCAAGCCTTTGATGGTGGCCTTTCGTTCAGCGCCGTTATTTACAATGTGCACGGCATATTCTCCACGGGAGAGGTTTCCTAATGCGGCGCAGTTTACAGCTTCATGAGCGCATGTTACCGGTAATGCAAAAGCATCTTCGGGTGTGCTGGCCAGTTGTTTCAGGTTCCAGAAACGTTGAGAAGGACGCAGTGGGCCTTCTGTACCATAGATGCCTTCACCTTGCAGTGGGGAATAATCTGCGGTAAGTTGCCACTGAAGAATGGACAGCGGTTCACATATTGCCATAATGCGTATGTATAGATTGATTTCGTATAACGCAAATGATTGTTCATAGAAAATCTCCGGATAGCGCCAGGCAGCAGCATCGGTGCTTCCTTCGCCAACAATCAGGGGTACATTGAGTTCCCTGGCAGCACCGGCCCACTTGTTCAGGTTTTCATCGTTGGTGCCACGCCAGGAATGAAAAGATACAGCGCCGATGTATTTATGCGTTTCAGGATCATTCATAGCCGGCAGGATAAAATCAAAGGTGTTGGCATCGGAATTGTCACCAAGCAACAATTTTGTAGCTAATCCTCTATCAGCAAGATGTTCACCAAACTCTTTGATAAAAGTCCTGTGTTCTTCAGCTGTATGCCGCACGTTTATGCCAAGGTCGGATTCGTTAAAGGAGAACATCACAGCTTCGACACCGTATTTGTTTTTCAGGTATTCCAGGTAATCTCCCAGGGATTGATATATTTTTTCCGTTTTTTCAGGGTTCAGAGGATAACCAAATATGCCCTGATCACGAAACCGGTAAGCATCTTCCGGCTCCCCAATGATGGCCCAGGCCGGAGCCTGCCAGGCGCTTACTATAACAGGCATGCCTCTTTTGGCCAGACGTTGAGCCATTTTCATTGAATTGTGTACATGCTCGTGCAGGTTACCGGCTTCAGCTTCTTTTATGGGGTTTTTCCCTTCATCCTGATGCCACAGCTGCCAGGGCATCTCTACACGGCCCCAGGCTAAGCGCATATTGTCAAGGCAATATTGAATAACCAATGAATCGGTTTCAGGTTTCTGTAGCCTGAAATTACCACCAAATCCGGCAAAACGATTGCCAGGCTTTCCGGCATCGATTTTTATGTCAACCGGACTGTTATCAATATTGCCGGTAGCATTAATGGTAAATTGTTGTTCAGCTTTCGTTCCGTTTTTTATTTGGCCTTTCATTAGCTGAAAATAGAGTTGATAATTGCCTGTGTCTTTATGCTGCCGGATGAAAACGGTCGCTTTTTTGTTGAGTTCAACGTTCAACTGACGTTCGGGTGCTTCAACAGTAATTCCTTTTGTTTTTGTTTTAATCGGTAAATTTGACTTGTTTGCCAGCAGGTTTTCCTCATTTCCAGATTGATAGATAAGGGGATTAACATAATGCTTATGAGGTAGATCAATTGTGAAGAAAACTCCTTCGAGCACAGTGTCCTTCAGGGCTTTTGCAGTGAGGGTAACCAGCGCACTTCCACGGCCGTTGTTCTTTACCACTTTTTTAAATTCAATGCCATCAATGCTCAACGTTACTGTTTGTGTTTCACCCTCGCGGTTATAATCAGAGCGTTGCCTTTCTTTACCGGTTGCCCGGATGCTTTCCCAGTTACCAGCAACAGTCTGCATACTGGTCTCAAATTCCATAATCTGGCCTTCAACACGGATGCCATTCATGTTGCCCCAGGCCATCAATACCGGCTGGGCTTTTAGGGATGCAGCCGAACCTATCAGCAGCATGATAAAAATGATAAACACAGGAAGAGCGTAACATAAGTGTTGAGTGGTGTTTGCTGTGTTAACGGTTGATACATGTTTATTCATAGCTGAAATAAATTTACAGATTTAGAAAAACAAATGGTATTGTGCATACATTATGAAACCAATACATTACGTTTTATTCTTTATAAATATTTATCAAATCATTTTCAAAAAGAGTATATGGATCGTTATAAAACTCCATAAAATTAGGGACCGATATATGACCCGGGAAAGGAGCATAATAATGTGTCGGACTGTGTTGGTCATTTCTCCAAACCAAAACGTACGTTAGTTTTGAGTCATACATTCGCATAGTTTTTAATAGGGTTTCTGTCCACCAGGAGGTATCGGGTATGGACTCCAGCCCTGTTTCAGTGAAGGCAGCCAGTTTACCTGCTTTTTCAGCATAATCTGATACAATCTTAAGTTTTCTGGCCGCTGTTTCAATGTCGTAACGATCGCGTCCCAAATCGGCATAATTGTCCATACCAACCATGTCCACCCATTCATCGCCCGGGTAACGTTCGAGATATTCGGCTTCATTATTGAACTTATTATCAGGTGAAAACGCATAAATGAAATTATGAACATCCAGGGAGTCACGCAGGTAACTGACTGTAAATTTCCATAGAGTTTTGAATTCCTCCACAGTGCAATGTGGTGCACCCCACCAGAACCAACCACCATCAAATTCATGGTAAGGCCTGAATATTACCGGGACAAGGGTGCCATCTTCGGCTTTGAGGCTGTTGGCCCATTTACCCACAGTGGTGAGGATCTCCTTGTATTTCTCATGTGCTTCCCCCCCAGGAATAATATATTTTACAGCCGGTAGCGAAACAGAATCAACCCAGTAGAATCTGCCTCCGGAGACAGGGTTTGAAAAATGCCACGCAACCGTGGTAACGCCTCCCCGCTCGTAGGTATTCACTACATTCTCACGCAAGGCCTCAACATTTTTTTTAATCACTTTAGGTGAATGACCCGAAAAGCCCATGATATCTACCCCGATTACTGCAGGATGAGAGCCACACACTGATTTTACATCCGAACGGTCTTTGTCTCCTCGCCAACCATGACCATATTCTGTGGCATGCTGGTGTCCAAACAGGGTATGGTTCCGTGAGAGCTTTTCGAGGTTTTTAAACAATGCCTTTGTTTCCGTTGTGGCATCCTTATCGATAAGCACATATTTTTGTGCTTTGAGAGGATTATATGCCAGGATAATTGATAGCAGGATTAATGTCAAAATGAATTTTTTGTATTGCATGATGTATATTTTAGTTACAAAATCGATAAAATAATTTTTCGACAAGATATTAAAAAACTACCATTTTTTAATATCCATAGGTAGCCAGCCAGTTCCTGTGCGATGAGGGTGTGTTGCGCCATGTCAGGGTGATTGTCACAACCATCATTATAGCGCTTTGAAAAGGAATATTTATACACATTATTATCCCCTTTAATTAATGTTGTGCCAATTCTGCAAAATGATGCACAACTTCACTTTCATCCTTCAGCATTTTGATGCAATTGATCAATGCCCTTCCGTTGTGATAATTCACTTTCCAGATTGATGCTTTAGGAGCCCTGGCAGCTTCAGGGGAATGATCCAGACCGTTAATAAACCACCCTCCATGTTCTTTGTCAATCACATAGGTGTCGATTTGTTCCCATTGTTTCAGGAAGGCTTCATAGTATTTTTTCTCTCCAGGATAGATTTTCGACATCATTAACAAGGCATTCAACCCTTCGGCTTGCACCCACCATGATTTTTCCTTGTTGATAACTTCAAGGCTGTCGCCCCCTGTGAAATAATATCCTTCATAATAAAAACCACCATACTCATGATCCCACCCTGTGGCCAGGGAGTGGTCGACCAGGCTTTTGGCAACCTCCAGGGTTTTAGTGTCATGTTCGATGCCCAATGCGTGGGATGCTTCCAGTAACAGGTAGGCTGTTTCCACGTCATGACCAAAGGATACATGGTCGTAATAAGCCTTAGAGAGAATCACTTCCCGGCTGGAATCCCTGTTTGAAACATGGTTCCAGTTTTCTGTAAAATGAAGCAAGAGGTAGCCATTATCATCCACGAAGGTATCGCGTACCAGGGTAAGCATTTCTTCCAGACGCCGCTTTATCAACGGATCGGGCCAAGCCTTATATAGTTCGGTAAACGCCTCCAGCAGGTGGATGGATGAGTTGTAGTCTTTCCATGCCATCCTTGCAGGGTCTTCGGTTATTAAGGCATTTTCTGCTTTACTCATCCATGTTCCTTCACGAGTCATAATATCCATATACCCTCCATATCGGTTATCACGGCTGTGTTCATCCATCCAGAGGAATGTTTTTTTTGCCAGATTCAGGGCTGCAGTATCACCTGTCTGTTGGTAGTAGGCTACCAGGCCATAGATTGCAAATGTATTGCCATAGGCACGTTTTTCATTGCGGAATGAATTGTCAATGTATCCGCCTTCTTTGGAGCGCAGGTTGAAGAATCCGCCATAAACACTATCCCACATATGTTTTTCCAGAAAGTCAATGCCGTGTTGGGCATATTGTTCATATGTCGGGTCGTTGTAAAAATCAGCGTACTGGGCACAAGACCAAACGTGACGGGTTTGGGATACCAACATTTTGGGTTGGGATTCCATCCGTTGCCAGTCGTAAGTGAAATTACTCAGGTAGCCGCCATCTTCAATGTCAAGGATGAGGGGGTACCACGCCTTTACAATGTGTTCTGTGAGGGAGGTTTCTAAGACTGCAGCCAGGGAATCAGTTTCAGTTCTTTTTTCAGAAGTTGATTTTCCTGAACCACAAGCGCTTATAAATCCAGCAAGGATAAATAAAAGAATCAGGTGTTTATTTGATACAGGCATAATATAAGATTTAGATACGTGTTAATCAATTGTTATTTTTATTGCCTCTGCCATATTGTAAGCTTTACAGCTGATTAACGGCATTTCAATGATATTGCTGTTATCTAATTTTTATGAACCTACATGATTTAGCGCCCATAACCAAACCGTTTTACCTGGTTTGGATTGTTGCGCCAGTCCTTTCGTACTTTTACATATAACTCCAAAAAGACTTTTTTTCCCAGGAACTTTTCAATATCCACCCGGGCTTCGGTGCCGGTTTTTTTCAGCATGCTGCCTTTTTTACCGATAAGGATACCTTTTTGAGAATCGCGGGTTACATAAATGGTAGCCTGTATGTTGATGATTTTTTCCAGTTCTTTGAACAGTTCAATATCAACTTCAACAGAATACGGCACTTCTTTTTGATAATTCAACAGGATTTTTTCACGGATGATTTCCGAAACAAAAAAGCGTTCCGAGCGGTCAGTCAGTTCATCCTTTGGATAATACGGAGGATTTTCGGGCAGATATTTTATAATTTCTTTTAGTAAGCCGCCGAGATTTTTACCCTTAAGGGCTGAAACGGGAAACAACAATGCATTTGGTAACCGCTCCTGCCATTCAAGCAACATGGCAGCTACCTTATCGGATGATGTCAGATCGGTTTTATTGAGGATAAGAAAAACAGGTATTTCCTGACCCTTTAACCTTTTTATGTATTCTTCGTGTTTGTCTATGGCTTCAACTACATCGGTTACGTACAGGATCAAATCAGCATCTTCAAGGGCTGTGCTTACATACTTCATCATGGATTTTTGAAGCTCGTAATGCGGCTTAATGATGCCCGGGGTATCGCTGTATACAATCTGGAAATCTTCACCGTTAACAATACCCTGTATCCTGTGCCGGGTGGTCTGTGCCTTGGATGTGATGATTGACAGATTTTCGCCTACGAGGGCATTCATCAAAGTTGATTTACCAACATTGGGATTACCAATAATATTTACAAATCCTGCTTTATGCCCCATGTTCAGTTTATATCTTTATAATAGATTTTCGCTTTTATTTCAAAGCCTGCAACCGTTCTTCAATCATTTTAATCTTGGTTTCGGCATCGGCTTGCTTCTTGCGTTCCATGGCCACTACTTTTTCAGGAGCGTTCTGCACAAAGCGTTCGTTGCTGAGCTTTTTCATTACACTGGTAAGGAATCCCTTCTGATAACCCAGTTCTTCCTCCAGTTTTTTGATTTCTTCTTCGGTATTCACCAGGTCGCCCAGCAGCAGGTAGAACTCATCCGATTTTACGCGGAAGGATACCGCATCATCAATGCGTTCATTAACAATACTTACTGCTGAAAGGTTACCAAGTTTCTTTAGCACTTCAATAAAAAGCAGCGTTTGTTTTTTATCAGCCAGCTTTATTTTGGCTTCCAGTGCTTCTTTGAGTGCAAGGTTTTTTTCCTGACGAATATTCCTGATGGTAGTAACAGCCTCCTTAATGGATTCAAACGCCTTAATTATATGCTCATCAAATGAATCTGCTTCAGGCATTTTTTGCGTTGAAATGCTTTCGCCTTCATTTCTTTCTTCAATCAGATGCCATATTTCTTCGGTGATGAATGGCATAAAAGGATGCAACAGTTTTAGTAGTTTATCCAGAAAACCAAGGGTCTTTTTATAGGTTTCACCGGCAATGGGTTGCTCAAATCCCGGTTTAATGGCCTCCAGGTACCACGATGAATAATCATCCCAGAACAGGCGATAGATAACCATGAGTGCATCCGATATGCGGTAGGCAGAATAATAGTCGTCTACTTCTTTGATGGCTGCATTCAGTTTTGCCTCAAACCATGTTATGGCTTCCTTGGCTGCCGGATGAGGTTGCGCATTTTCATCAACCTGCCATGTATGCACCAGGCGGAAGGCGTTCCATATTTTGTTGCCAAAATTACGTCCCTGTTCAGTCAGGTTTTCATCAAACAACAAATCATTGCCTGCTGGCGAGCAGAGCAGCATGCCCACACGTACGCCATCGGCGCTGTATTTTTTTATCAGCTCCAGCGGATCGGGTGAATTACCTAGCGACTTCGACATTTTCCGGCGCAGCTTATCACGCACAATGCCGGTGAGGTAAACGTTATTGAAGGGCTTTTTTCCACGGTATTCATACCCGGCAATGATCATGCGTGCTACCCAAAAGAACAGGATTTCCGGTGCAGTAACCAGATCGCTGGTGGGGTAATAATAGTTGATGTCTTCGCTATCCGGATCCTGCAACCCGTCGAACACGGAGATGGGCCACAGCCAGGATGAGAACCAGGTGTCGAGCACATCCGGATCCTGGGCCAGATTCTCCATAGCCAGGTTTTGATTACCTGTTTTTTCTTTTGCCAGTTGCAGGGCTTTTTCATCGGTGGCAGCTACCACGTATTCGTTGGTGTTGTTGATGTAATACACCGGTATGCGTTGGCCCCACCAAAGCTGACGCGAGATGCACCAGTCTTTCACATTTTCCATCCAGTGGCGGTAGGTGTTCTTGAACTTTGGCGGATGCAGTTTTACTTCATCATTTATCACTGCATCCAATGCAGGCTTGGACAACTCCTTCATCTTCACAAACCACTGCATGGATAGCTTGGGTTCAATTACAGCCTCGGTACGTTCTGAATAGCCCACCTTATTGACATAATCTTCCAGCTTAGCCAGGTGGCCTTCTTCCTCGAGCTGTTTACTGATGAGTTTACGAACTTCGAACCGGTCTTTGCCGATAAAAATCTGTGCTTTTTCGTTCAATGTACCGTCATCATTAAAAATATCGATGGATTCCAGGTTATGTCGGATGCCAATTTCGTAGTCATTGATGTCGTGCGCCGGTGTAATTTTAAGGCAGCCGGTACCAAATTCCATGTCTACATAATCATCTTCAATGATGGGTACGGACCGGTTGATTAAGGGGACGAGCACTTTTTTCCCTTTCAGGTGTTTGAAACGCTCATCGTTCGGATTAATACACACGGCCGTATCTCCAAGGATGGTTTCCGGACGGGTGGTAGCAATGGTTACAAAATCGTCTTCGCCTTCGATTTTATATTTTAAATAATAAAGTTTCGACTGTACTTCACGGTACATTACCTCTTCGTCCGATACGGCGGTTTTTGCCTCCGGATCCCAGTTAACCATGCGTACACCCCGGTAAATCAATCCTTTTTCATAGAGGTCGATGAATACATCAATGACACTTTCATAATAAGTGTCATCCATGGTAAACCGGGTGCGTTCCCAGTCGCAGGAAGCGCCCAGTTTTTTGAGCTGTTCGAGGATGATGCCCCCGTGTTTTTCCTTCCATTCCCAGGCGTGTTTTAAAAACTCTTCACGGGATAAATCGCCCTTGTTGATGCCTTCATTTTTTAGTTTGGCTACTATGCGAGCTTCAGTAGCAATGGAAGCATGGTCAGTGCCCGGAACCCACAGCGCATTTTTACCCAGCATTCGTGCGCGGCGAATCAACACATCCTGAAGGGTGTTGTTTAGCATGTGCCCCATGTGAAGCACACCGGTAACATTTGGCGGAGGAATAACAATGGTATATGGCTCGCGATCATCAGGAGTGGACCTGAAAATTTTCTGATCAAGCCAGAATTGATACCATTTATCTTCGGTGTTACTCGGATCGTATTTGCTGGGTATATCCATCTTCTTTAGCTATCAATTAACATTTTTCAAAAATTGGCGTAAAAATAATCATAATCTGGCAATCTCGAAGAAGGAAACAGCGTTGAATCAATTCTTTTTTATTTATTTCTTTTAATTGACATTGTAATAATTCAGGGATAAAATTAACTTTGCTAATTCAAAGAAGATTGAAAAAGAAGGTGTAGTTATGATTAAACAAGCATTCATACCCTTTTTGGTTTCCGTGTTTATTGTTTTTCAGGGTTGCTCCGGCGCTGACGATGGGGCTAAAGAAGAACAAAAGCAGACACAAGATGCTGCCAGGATATCATTTGAAAGCCTGGAGCATGATTTTGGCACCCTCAAATACAGGGAGAGTGCCATGTATGATTTTGTATTTACTAATACCGGTGAGGATCCCCTTATTTTGGAACGTGTAAAAGCCACATGTGGATGTACTGCTTCTGATTGGACAAAAGAGCCGGTTAAAAAAGGGGACACAGGGACAATCTCTGTAAAATACAGTGCAACATCATTGGGCAATTTTAACAAAAGCATCATGGTTTATTCCAATACTGCTGAGCCGGTGAGGTTGATTATTAAAGGCACAGTTGAGAGGGCAGCCGCAGCCGAAGGATAAATCCTGCGGAGGCCATAACGTGATAATATTTTTATGCCTCTATGATGAGGCATTTTTTTTAGACAGTTTTTTGTGTATGATATTTGTCATAATTAATTAAACTTGAGTATATGCCAAAAATTTCAGAACGTGGGTTATTGATGCCCGATTCACCCATCAGGAAGCTAGTACCTCTGGCTGAGGAGGCTGAGAGGAGAGGAAAGCAGGTTTTTCGTTTAAATATCGGTCAGCCTGATATTCCAACCTCAGCCAAAGCCCTTGAAGCGATAAAAAATTTAAAGACCGATGTGATAGAGTATTCCCACAGTGCAGGGATGGAATCCTTGCGCCGCAAACTGGTGGAATACTATGCTCGTTTTGATATCCACGTTAATTACGATGAAATCCTGGTGACCACCGGAGGCTCAGAAGCTATTAACATTACGCTGCTCACCTGTCTGAATCCGGATGACGAGATTATTGTGCCGGAACCATTCTATGCCAATTATTATGGTTTTGCTAAAACATCCAATGCCCATGTGGTACCCATTACAGCACATATTGAGGAGGGTTTTGCACTGCCACCAATTCATAAGTTTGAAGAGAAAATAACAGATCGCACCCGGGCGATTATTATTTGCAACCCAAACAACCCTACCGGTTACCTTTATTCTCGAAAAGAGTTGGAGCAGCTTCGTGACCTGGCTCTTAAATATGACTTATTCCTGCTTTCGGACGAGGTATACCGAGAATATGTTTTTGACAATGAAAAGTTTACTTCCATCATGCAACTGGAAGGCGTGGAAGAACACGGAGTACTTATCGATTCCATGTCAAAAAGGTATAGCGCTACGGGGTTACGCACCGGTGTGCTGGCCACCAAAAACAAGATGCTTTACAAAACTGCACTGAAGTTTTGCCAGACCCGCCTCAGTCCGCCCTATATTGGACAGATAGCTGGAGAGGCTGCCATTGATACATCTCCTGTTTACATGCATGATGTTTATGAAGAATATGACAGCCGGCGACGCTATGTAGTGGAAGCCCTGAATAAAATAGATGGCGTATATT
>CAZZBU010000016.1:34594-40918 GCA_964652315.1 uncultured Bacteroidales bacterium | reverse complement strand
AATAATCATGGTATTCGCATTAATGGTTTCAGCTGCGAATATACCGAAAGATATTCAACCTTGAAAATCCTTCTATAGCAAAAAGGGCGTCTGCTGGTACACGTAATAGTTCAGCCAGTTTGTAAATAAAAGGTTGGCATGGCTCCTCCACCGGACAACCGGTTCCTGTTTCGGATCGTTGTTTTTGAAGTAATTTTTTGGCATGTCAATGGATAAGCCCCGGGCTATGTCACGCTCATATTCCATTTTCAGGGTCAGCGGGTCGTATTCTGAGTGGCCTGTAACAAAAAACTGTTTTCCGTCTCTGCTACCAACAATATAGATTCCGGCTTCTTCTGATTCGGAAATGATGGTCAATTCATCAATTTTCTCAATGTCTTCACGCCTTACTTCTGTATGACGCGAATGTGGTGCCGGATAAACATCGTCAAAACCACGGACCAGTGGGATGGTCCTGTCGGCAATGGTATGGTCAAAGACACCGAACATCTTTTTCGGTAGTTTGTACTTTGGTATTCCGTAGTGATAATATAAACCGGCCTGCGCACCCCAACAGATGTAAAGGGTTGAAGTCACATGGTTTTTAGCATATTCCATAATGTCAGTAATCTCATCCCAGTAGTCAACATCTTCAAAAGCCAGATGCTCAATTGGTGCACCGGTAATAATCATGCCATCAAGGTTTTTGTGCCTTATGGTATCGTAAGTTTTGTAAAACGATTCCAGGTGTTCCCTGGGGGTGTTTTTTGATTCATAACTCTTGGTGTTGAGCAGGGTAATTTCCACCTGAAGCGGTGTATTGGACAGCAACCTCAGCAAATGCGTTTCAGTTGTTGTTTTTATGGGCATCAGATTAAGAATGGCAATATGCAAGGGCCGTATGTCCTGGTGCAGGGCCCTTGTTTCTTTCATCACAAATATGTTTTCTCGCTCAAGCTGTTCAACAGCAGGTAAATTATCTGGTATATTTAACGGCATGTTATCTATTTTTTTTTGAAGGGGTAAAGTTAAAAAATAATCCTGTGGAACGAATATCCCGGACACATTGAGATGATAGAATGGAACAATATTATGGATCCACCGAAAAACGTTAAGAACGAATAAGCCCTTCTATCCATGAATTACAACCTGAACCGAATTTTGTTTACATATATTTTGTATTTTTATCGCACAATGCGGAGGAAATTCAACAAATGAAATTTTGATTTTGCAGTAATTTAGAGCAAATCAGCTACTAGCATGAAGGGATTAGTTGAGCGATTAACAGAATTGTTTGGACAGGACAGGGCTATTTTATCAGAATTGCATTTACCACTATCTGATGAAATTGATTTTTGGCGTAACCGCATCTTTAAGCACATACTGGATATAAGTTTAGTTTTTGGTTCCCTGGCAGTATTCTTTTCCATTTTTAATCTTGGAAAAGCCGATTTAACCGGGTATATTTTATTTGATGTTATTCCTCTGGCCCTGTTGTATTTTATTTATTTCAGCGCACGCATCCTCTCAATAAATACCAGAAAAATCTTTCTGGTTGTTCTTGTATATTTTATTGGCCTGGCAAATATTCTGCTGTTAGCCAATCCGGGTTCAGGGTATTCGTTTTTATTTGTAGTGCCTGTTTTTGTGTCTATTATGCTGGGCTTCAGGGCTTCCTTGAACTCACTGTTGATTAATATAATCCTGGTAACAGGAATTTTTTCTGCGGTTGAATTAAATGTTATACCGGAAACAGCCATAATAACAAACGCAACGGAAACTGCTCAGGTATTTGTCTTCGATTATCTTTTTTTGAATGTGCTCACTACATTATCCATTGCTTCCTTGCTTGGCCGGTTGAGAAATTCATTAAAAACAGAGGAAACCGTAAAAAAATTGTTAGAGATTGAGCAAAAGAGGCTTCTGAAAGCCAAAGAAAAAGCCGAAGCTGCTGACAGGTTAAAGTCTGCTTTTTTGGCCAATATGAGCCATGAAATCCGTACACCGATGAATGGTATCCTCGGGTTTGCCGAGCTTTTGAAAGATGAAGAATCATCTGCCGCTGAAAAAGAAGAATTTGTGGATATTATTATCCGCAATGGAAACCATCTTTTAAATCTGATAAATGACATTGTTGATATATCCAAGATTGAAGCCCAGCAGATTGTCATTAAAAAAACCAAGTTAGACATTGATGAATTGCTTGATGACTTGTTTGTTTTCTACGAGAATCATAATTATAACCTCAACGGAAATAAGGTGCAGCTTTTCCTTTCCAAATCATCCAATGTATCCAATTCAACCATGATCGCAGATAAAGTGAGGTTACGGCAGGTATTGTCCAATCTCATTGACAATGCACTGAAATTTACTGATCAGGGAAAGGTTGAGTTTGGTTACCGCGAAGATAACCCTGGTATGTTAACCTTTTTTGTTGAAGATACAGGCTCAGGCATTTCCGAAGAAGACAAAAAAATAATATTCCAACGTTTCAGACAGGCTGATACAATAATTCAAAAACCGCTGAATGGGACCGGGTTAGGTTTGTCTATTTCACAGGCCCTGGTTGAACTGATGGGGGGGGAGATCTCAGTCTCTTCGAAACTGGGTAAAGGAACGGTGTTTTCTTTTACCTTACCCAGAATCAGTGCTTTTGAGAATTATCCTGAAAATGAACCTATTAGGGCTGGTTTTTCATCAACCAACTGGAAAGGCAAAAAAATACTCATAGTGGAAGATAATACGGATAGTTACCGGTTTCTGCAAACTATCCTGGAACCTTTTGGGCCGGTGGTATCTCATGTCAGCGAAGGAAGAAAGGCTGTTCAGATGGCGATTGGTGTTGATCCGCCGGATATCATCCTTATGGACATTCATCTGCCTGATTTAGATGGGTTGCAGGCAACACAAGAGATTCTCAGGATCAATAAAAATATTCCCATTATTGCCCAGACAGCTTTTTCATTTGCAGAAGATCGCGAGCAATGCCTGCAGGCAGGATGCATCGACTATATATCAAAACCCATTGATAGGGACAAAATAATAACATTGATTGATAAGTACATTCATCCTAAAATAGAATTTTATTAGATTAAAATAAATTCTGTTGTGTATACTGGTTAAAAGAACGGCATATGATGGATTAAATTAAAGCAACAAAACATTATATGGCTCATCTACAGAAGTACACAGCAAGGATATGGACCGAAACGCCAAATGGCGGAGAGTTCGCCGAAGGCAATAAACTATGAGGGCCTGCCTGTGGCAAACAGGTTCCAGGGTTTTCGATCACAAATGCCCATTTTTAATAATGGTAAATATTTGAAAAACAATTGTCTAAAATAATGATTTAATTAGCTCCATTGATTTTGGCCCTACAGCACTTTCTCTGGCTGGTGTGCCTGTTCCTATGCACATACAGGGTAAGGCGTTTCCTGGTCCGCAGAAATCTGGCCCAACATCCGGATTATCAACATACCTGCTAAGAATGATTGTTTTACGGTTGTGACACGTCACAGGTGCTGATTATTATTTAATATAAATAAGCAGTTTTTTATTCATTACGGTATTATATGAATTTTTTTTTCCTATTTTAGATTACGAAAATTGGGGATAAAATTTGAATTGCTGAAATTTATGAACAGGAATCACAACGAACACAACTATCAGATTATTAAGCAAGGTTACCTGCAGGCTGACATTAATGGCGATGTAGTATTTGCCAATGATGACTGGTATGAATTAAACTTCCTGAATAGGCCGGAAGGTAAAAAAATTGGGGATCATTTGTGCACAGGCTTGAGGCAGGAGATTATCCCTGATGCTTCCAGGGCTGAAACATTACCTTCCAAAACAGGGTTATTTACTGTATCAATTCAAGGCAATGCCTGTAAATTTTTTTCCAAACCTTTGGTTAGGGATGATAAAATAACCGGGTATGAGTTTTTTCTTACTCCTTACAGACAAAAATCAGTCAACCATAATCCGGTACTGGATATTATTGGAGAGAAGGCGGTGGGAGCCGAAAATAACCTTGAGATAATCCTCAATAACACGCCCTCCATGATGCTTCTGGTGGATAGCAATGCTGAGGTCCATTTTTTAAACAACGTTATACTGGAGAAATTCAGCCTGAATATGGAAGAATGCCTTGGCGATTGTTTTGGAAATGTTATTCAGTGTGTAGGCACATTTAATAACCCCAACGGGTGTGGAAACGGTAACTCATGTAAAACATGTACTTTCCGGAATATTCTGAATGATACCTTTGAAAAGAAAAAGACCTTTAAAAAAATAGAAACAGATCTCATCGCAGTTAATCCGGCAGGTGAAACAGAATTGTATACTTTTTTACTCTCATCTTCATTGATAAACATATGGGACAGGCAATTTGCATTGCTCATCCTTGATGATATTTCCGAGAGGAAAAGGCTTGAAATCGATCTTATTTTAGCTAAAGAAAAAGCCGAGGAAAACGACCGGCTTAAAACAGCTTTTCTGGCTAATCTCAGTCATGAGATACGTACCCCTATGAATGGCATAATAGGCTTCTCAGAGATGTTGGCACGGAATGAAATTACACACGAGAAACGAAAATTTTATTCCGATGTAATCATAAACAGCAGCCGCCAGTTGCTTGGTATTGTCAATGATGTGCTTGAGATCGCAAGGCTTGAAACCGGACAGGTTGAAACTTTACTTGAGCCGGTATCTGTTAGTGAGCTCATGCGATATATTCAGGGAACATATCAACCAAAGTGCCAGGTGAAAAAGCTTGCGTTTGAATGCCGCACGCATAATAATACAGGAGATTTTGTCCTCGTTAGCGACAGGCAAAAACTGCATCAGATATTATCCTACCTGATTGATAATGCCATCAAATTCACACACCGCGGAGAAGTAAGATTGGAAATAGAGTCACACAATGAGAATCAGATAGTTTTTAAAGTATATGATACTGGTATTGGGATACCTGAGAATATGCGGGAAAAGATTTTCGAGCGCTTCTGCCAGGCTGATTCGGGAGCAACCCGTGAATTCGGAGGTACCGGCCTGGGCCTGACCATTGCCAGGAACCTTGCTGAATTATTGCATGGAACAATCAGCCTTGAATCCGAATTGCATAAAGGTTCTGTTTTTTCTTTGACCATACCATTGAAACACTACAACCCAAAAGCTGGTGCGCCCATCGATTTGGGTGATGCTATAAATGAGGATAATCAGGAGGTGGTTATCTTAATTGCCGAAGACGAAGATGTCAATTACCTTTATCTTGAAGAGGTGCTGGATGAGTTTGATGTACGGCTGATAAGAGCAAAAACAGGGGTGGAGATTGTCGAACAGTGTAAGGAATATGCCGGGTTCACAGCACTCATTCTTATGGATGTAAAAATGCCTGTGATGAACGGGTTTGAAGCAACAAGGCGCATCAAGGGCCTCTATCCGGATATCCCTGTTATTGCCCAGACTGCTTATGCCATGTCTGAAGACAAGGATAAGGCCTTGGAAGCAGGCTGTGATGATTACCTGACAAAACCGGTAGATGAGAAAAAACTACTTCCCCTGGTGAAAAAATACATAAAGCTAAAACGATCCGTAAAATCCACATAATGATGTTATGGATGGATTATCGGAGATATCATCGCGGCAATTTCCTGGCTGCCATGAAATACCGGCCATCCTTGCCGCGAAAAAAACGATGGGAATAAAAGTCATTAATATACACCCCTTGTTTCAAAAACTACACAGACAAGACCTTCGTTTTAGCGGTTTGGAAATTATCAGTAAGCAACTGACAGGATGATTGCTTTTGCAAGGTGATGAAGGCCATAGATATATTGTTTATTGCTTCATTATCAGTTTGTATAAATCATCTGTCCCAAAAAATTTGGTCCATTACTTAGTCAATAATCCTTTTATTAATCTCTTATCTCCACTCCATAGTTTCCCCTTCATGTGGTCTGTCAATGCTATAAATTCACAATCATCAATGTCAATGTCAGATGTCAAATCTTCTGCTTTAGCATAAATATTATCAACATCTTTTTGAGTTGCTTTAGATTTCTTTGAAATCTCCTTAAATTCCAGAAAATCAGCTATATCCTGAAGCTCATCAATATTCATGGTTGCCGGTAATCTGAATATAATCTCATTATTTGTTCTTTCAATAATCATCTCATTCTATTTTCTACAAATTTACCAAAATTATCAGCATAACCCTATCTCTGTTGGCAAAATCACCTGTTTGGGATTTGCATAAAATAAAGTGCCGGAAAAGACCGGAGAACATGTCCGCTCCGGCAGAGAGCTGGTAGAAGCCAATAGGGCAGGTTAGAATAGCGAATT
>CAZZBU010000016.1:0-34494 GCA_964652315.1 uncultured Bacteroidales bacterium | reverse complement strand
TCCGCTCCGGCAGAGAGCTGGTAGAAGCCAATAGGGCAGGTTAGAATAGCGAATTTGCAAATCTGTCCGGAATAAAAAAATGAAAACATGTCCCTCCCTTTAGCTACGAAAATATATCATACTGTGTGGCAGCTAATTGATGATATTTACTGTTAAATGGGCTCTACACTTTCAGCCCGTAACCAGCCCTTGTTGCCACTGGCAATGACAATCTCATTCCATTCACCTACCTTATCCACAACCTTCACTTTGGTGCCTTCATGGAGTACAAACAGGTTTGTTCCGCTTTCGTCCGGGGCACTTTTGATGGTGACATTGGGTTCAAAAATGATTGCCGTATTATGATTTTCCTGCCAGTTCTTTCGCAACCCGGCCATGCTAAAAGCAAATAATGAAAACAAAGTGGCAATAATTCCAAAAATGAAACCGGACTTTTTAACAGCGTATTTCCTGGAGAACAAATACAGGATGAAAAAAAACAAACCGGCTGTAAAGAGGCCCACACTCATCCAGGCCCAGGTATCTACCTTGAAGCTTTGAATCAATTGCCTGAACCATGTAACAAGAATAAACTCAGGCAGGGGTTCAATTTCATCCACTACAAAGGCCCTGGCCAGTTCAAGGTTGAACAGTATCTCATCATCCGTTGGATCCAGAAGTTTTGCACGTTCATAATTAAGGATTGCCCTTGTGTTTTTATTTGATTTAAAACAGGCATTGCCCAGATTATAATATAATGCAGCTGATTCATAACCGCTGTCAACAACAGCAGAATACCATTCAATGGCTTGTTCGTAATTGCCTTCAGCATAAGCCTGGTTTGCCCGGTGCACCAAAGAATCCGGATTGAACCCAAATGCCTGTAGGTGCATGCTTAACCATACTATTTTCAGCAGGATTAAATATTTTGTTGTTTTCATTTTACCTTAAATTTTGGTCCAATTTTGTAATGATGGCCACTGCCTGTTCATAATCCTTTTCCATTTGTTGGTCACCTGATACAGGCGCATACCTGGCAAACTCACAGTTGTTTATCAATTCAAAAAAACCATTTTTCACATCATCCGGTACATTCCTGTATTCAAAGGTTTCTTTTGCTGTGTCATGATTCAAATCTGATAAGGAAATATTCAATTTGTCGCTTAAATATCCCCAGAGGGCCTTCAATGTTTCTTCATAAAATTTTTCCTTGTCGTTATTTTTTAAGGATTTCTGAGCAGTGTTTAACCGCTTTCTGGCCAGCTTGTTGGCTTTTCTGTTTTTTACAAGGGCTACATCTAAATTTTCCTTAATGCGTTTTCGCTGGATCAGTACCAAAAGGATGAACACCGCCAGTGCCACAGCAAAACTCAGATGGTAAACCGGTGATCCATAAAAATAGGTGTTGATTCGGTTGAGCCTGATGTTTTTTGTTTTAATAAACTGAATGTCTTCGCCGATAAATTTTACATCTTCTTTTGACAGGCCTGTGATGATTGTGCCTTCAGTTTCTTCACCTTGTTCGATGGTAAAGTTAAATTCTTCAGTGGAGACGGTTTGATACGCTTCTGTCTCAGGATTAAAGAATGTAAATTCAATGGGCGGGATGCGGTAATTTCCTGCCAATCTGGGAATAAGTAAATATTCAAATGTTTTTGTGCCCAGGGTACCGGAAGAGGTATGCCGAAGGTCATTGATTACTTTTGGATCATAGCTCTCTATTGAAGGCGGAAAATCAATGCTTAAATCATCGATCAGGCGCAGATTGCCACTTCCTTTGATGGAAACACGCAGGGTAATGGCATCGTTTGTCACTGTTTGCGTTTTATTCACACTGGCATCAATGGTAAATTTACCCACCCCGCCGGAAAAGGATTTTTCTGAAGTGGCAGGAAGGGGGCTTACATTTATGGTTACCGGCTTTGAGGATACATTGGCGCGGTACAATCTGAAATCCTGCAGAATAGCAGTCATCTGTGCCGGTTCAATGGTAATTTCACCTGCTTTTTGGGGGTAAAGGATAAATTGCCTGTAATTTGCTGTATGGTATATTTCGCCTCCAATATTTTCACGGACAAGCTGCACCTGTCCGGTTTGTTCAACATCCTGTTTTAAGAATCCTGAAAATGGAGGAATTTCAAGGTTTTCTATGTCACGGATGCTTTTTTTGGTAAACAATTTTAACGACATTACAATGCTTTCACCAACATAAACTTTACGCTTCCCTGGGATTAACCGGATTAGAAATTCTTCGCCTCCGGTATGGATATTCGATTGTTGTTGAGAAGATTGTTGGCCATCAGCCCCTGCATTATTTCCCTTGATAACCTCAATTTCCAGGGCATTGCTTTGGTAGGTTTTTCCTTCTACCACAATGGAGGCAGGCGGGATAGTAATGTTGCCTTCTTTTTCGGCCCGGACAATGTAAGTATAAGATATGGATACCTGCCGCTTTATTCTTCCATTGTCATTGATGACAGATGACTGGGAAGATGTGCTCGGTCCGCCAAGAATCATGATTCCATCCAGATCGGGTGGATTAAATTTTTCTGGCTCGGCATTGGCAGTAAAGCTCAGCCTGAAATTTTCTCCAAGGGCAACTACCTTTGGCGCCGATGTGCGGAGGGAAACATCCTGGCCATAGGTGCTACCCAACGCAAATATGAATAATACTAGGATACTCCACTTTATGTTTTTCATTATGAAACGTATTGTTTACCAGTCCTTTTCAGATTTCACTTTTTTGGTTTTCGCCATTTCTTTTTTTACCTTCTCCTGCACCTCTTTTTCATCGTTTTCAATGGCTTCAAGCAAACGCCGGGCATCTTCTTCCGATATTTCAGCAGGTTTGGGTTGTTGTTGTCCCTGTTCCTGCTCTTGCTGTTGTTGCTCTTGTTCTTGCTGTTGCTCCTGTTGCTCTTGCTCTTGTTGCTCTTGCTGTTGTTGATCTTGCTGTTGTTGCTCTTGCTCCTGTTGCTCTTGTTCTTGTTCTTGTTCCTGTTGATTCTGATCCTGTTGTTGCTGATTCTGTTGTTCCTGCAATTTTTTCTTGGCATACACCAGATTATACCGGGTATCTTCAGATGTTGGATCGTTAATTAATGCTTTTTTATAGGCATCAATGCTTTTTTGCAGTTCGTTGGATTTAAAATATGCATTTCCCATGTTATGGTAATACCGGGCAAGATTTTCTTTGTCATCCTCAGATGATGCAAGTTCCTGATATAATTTTCCTGCCTCCTCATATTTATCCTGTTTATATAAAGCACCTCCCAGGTTATAAGTGGCCTTTTCCGAGGCTTCGTTTTCACTCAGTGCCCGCCGGTATTCTATCTCAGCATCTTCGAAATTATTGTCCTTATACCGGTTATTTCCTTCACGGATGTATCTATTGTCTTTTTGGGCATATATCGATCCGGATATTAATATGGCAAAAAATAACATCATCTGTTTCATAAATTCTCCTCCTTATTTATTCTTCTCTGAAGATTCCGGGCCAAATAAATTCATTTTCGACAGCCAACGGCTTTTTCGTTCTACCATGATGACTTCAATTAACAGAAATAATACCGCCAATGCTATCAGGTACTGGTATCTTTCATTGTATTCAGTATATATTTTTGTTTCAATTTCAGCAGATTCCATATTTTTTATATCCCTGAACAAGCGGTTTAATCCCACGCTGGTATTGCTGGCAGGGATGTATTTTCCATCGGTGACGGCAGCTATCCTGCTCAGGGTCTGTTCATCAAGTTTGGTCATGATAACATTGCCTTCGCGGTCTTTACGGAAGGCTTGTGTGCTTCCCGGACTGGCTGGAATAGGTACACCTTTTGGCGATCCCATGCCGATGGTATAGATGAGGATGCCTTCTTCGGCAGCCTGCTCAGCAAATTTCACCGGGTCATCTTCATGGTTTTCGCCATCAGTAATCACTATCATTACTTTGCTGGCTTCTGTATCCGGGCTAAAGGATTTCATTCCCAGCCCGATTGCTGAACCAATTGCTGTCCCCTGCTTTGGAACAATGTCGGTGGAGATGGTGGATAAGAACATTTTAGCCGAAACATAATCCGAGGTAATGGGGATTTGAGTATATGCATCACCAGCAAATACAATTAACCCGATTCTGTCATCATCAAGCTGATCCACCAGCTGGGAGATAGCCTGTTTTGCCCGTTCAAGGCGGTTGGGCTTAATATCTTCAGCCAGCATGCTGTTCGATACGTCCAGCGCAATGATGATTTCAATGCCTTCCCGTTTAACCTCCTCCAGTTTGCTTCCAAATTGAGGACCGGCAGCACCCAGGATGAGAAAAAACAATCCCAGGGTAAGCAGTACAAATTTCCATCGGGCTTTTGACTTGGATACTTCCGGCATTAATGTGCGTATCACTTCCCACTGTCCGAACGTTTCAAGGTATTTTTTTCTTCTTCTGCGGGCTAGCAAATACAGGATAATCACCAGGGGAACCAGTCCCAAAGCATAAAGCAGATATGGATGGGCAAACTTAAACATAATGCTTTCTATGGTATTGTTTTAAGTATTGTATAACGTAAAATAATTTCAAGTCCGAATATAATCCCGGCTAACAAAACGAAAAGAAAATATTCCTCATTGATGCGTTTATGATGTTTTACATCAATTTTGGATTTTTCAAGTTGATTGATCTCGTTGTAAATCTCAATGAGTTTATCTGTTTTGTTTGCATGATAGTATTTTCCTCCTGTTTTACCGGCAATTTCCTTTAAGATTTCCTCATCAAGGGGCATTTCCTGATACAGGACTACTTCATTGCCAAAAAATCCACGACCGGGAACGGGCACCTGTCCATCGCTGCCCATCCCGATGGTATAAACTTTAATGCCAAAAGTATTGGCCAAATCTGCTGCAGTAGACGGGTCAATTTCACCCCTGTTGTTTTCTCCATCGGTAAGGAGAATGATTATTTTACTTTTTGTTTTGCTGTCTTTCAGCCGGTTAACGGCTGTAGCCAGTCCCATGCCAATAGCGGTACCGTCTTCAATCAATCCTGTTTTCACATCTTTAAAAAGATTGATGAGCACCGCATGATCCGGGGTAAGCGGACATTGGTTGAAACTTTCACCGGCAAAAACAACCAGTCCAATACGATCATCCTCGCGGCCGGCGATAAACTCTATGGCCACATCTTTGGAAGCCTCCAACCGGTTAGGTTTAAAATCCATGGCAAGCATGCTCGTACTGATGTCCATGGCTATCATGATATCAATCCCTTCTGTTGAAACCTCCTGCCAGCGATCGGTTGATTGAGGCCGTGCCAGTGCTGTAATTAATAATGACAGGGCAATCATCCTGAATGCAAAGAGCACATGTTTCAGTACATTTCGGAACGTGTTACGTTTGCTTTTAAAGGGCAGTGTGGTTGAAATACTTATGCCGGCGTAACGTTTCTTCTGCTTGATAATGTACCAGGCAACCACAGGTATCAGCAGTAAAAACAAAAGAAAAAACTCCGGATGTGCAAATGTCAGGTTTCTCATTTCTTCTTTTCTTTTTCTTCAGAGGTTAATGCTGATTCATTTTCATTGTTATGTTCACTGATAATTTTTTCCTCGTCTTTAATCAATATAATGGGTTCTTCTTTGGTATGTTCAATGAGCTTCACCGCATTGTTAAAGTAACCTTCATTTTCGTCAGGCAGGGGTTTTTCTTTGGCAAATTTTGCCAAATCGGCTATCACAAGAAGCTGACGGAGCAATTCATAAGCAATTTCTTTTTTCCAGCCCCGTTTTTCGAACTCATAAAGCAGCTCACTGCTGGTTTCCTCCATGGCCGGTATATTATAACGTTCTTCGATGTACAAGCGCACGATATCAGTAAGTCTTGAGTAGTACTCCTTGATTTTCCCTTGCTGCCAGAGTTTTTCAGCTTTCAGTTTTTCCAAATCCCGTAGTGCCCTAACATGAGCAGGCTCCCTGGGTTTTTTGACCTGAATAATGGGTTTGTCGGCTTTCTGTTGTTTGAAGTAATACATAAGGAATACCATGATACCTGCCGCGACAATCACGCCAAGTAACCAGGGGAGTATCTCACGGAAAGTGACGGGTGCTCGCAACGGGCCTTTTATATCTTTTATGTCTTCCTGAAGGTTCACCGGAATGGACCTAACTTCAAGGTAGGATGCTGAGGTTTGAATGGTATCTGAAATGTTTTCACCATAGAAAGGAAAATGCATGGGAGGGATATAAAATAATCCGCTGTCGAAGGAGGTTATCAGGTAGCTTCGGGTAATCAATTCCTGTCCGTCTTCCAGGATGCTGCTGTCACTTCCTGCAAAATCTAATATTTCTATGCCATTCGCCAGGGTATCGGTTTCTAAATCAGGAAATACTACCTGCACGTTCTGGTCTTTAACAACACGAATGGTATAGGTGGTTTGTTCTCCAATAATAATCGTATTGGTGTCTGGTTTGGCAGTAATTGAAATAAGCTGTGCATTAACACTATAGCTGATTAATGCCAGCATTAACACTGAGAAAAAATGAATGATATACCGATCTTTTTTGTTTTTCATGGGTTACCTTCTTTTGAACAGGTTAAGTAAGGGTTTTACATAATCCTCAGTTGTGGTAAGATGGGCCACATCCACACCAGATTTTTTAAAGATCAGGCTGAGTTCAAGATCTTTTTCACGCCACCATCTGGTATACTTTTCCCTGTTGGACTTGTCAAGTGTGTCTACCCAAACATCCTCTCCGGTTTCAGCATCTATAAACCTGGCAAATCCAATGGGGGGCAATTCAGTTTCCCGCGGATCATAAACCCTCAGGGCGACCATATCGTGTTTGTTATTGGCAATGCGAAGGGCATCTTCAAAATTATCATCATAAAAATCTGAGATGACAAAGGCTGTACACCGTTTTTTAAGTGCATTTGTGAGGTAACGCAAGGCTTCACTTAGGTTGGTGTGTTGGTTATCGGGTTTGAATTCTATCAACTCACGGATGATGCGCAGAATGTGCTGGCGGCCTTTTTTGGGCGGAATAAACTTTTCAATTTTATCGCTGAAAAATATCACCCCGATTTTATCATTGTTTTGAATGGCTGAAAACGATAGTACAGCGGCCACCTCGGTTATAAGATTCTTCTTTAACTGATTTTGGGTCCCAAAGTTACGTGAGCCGCTAACATCCACCACAAGCATCACGGTCAGTTCACGTTCTTCTTCAAAAACCTTTACATAAGGATGATTGAAGCGGGCTGTCACATTCCAGTCAATGTTGCGGATGTCATCTCCATACTGGTACTCGCGCACTTCACTGAAAGCCATGCCTTTACCTTTAAAAGCACTGTGATATTCCCCGGCAAAGATATGACGTGATAATCCGCGGGTTTTGATCTCAATCTTACGTACCTTTTTTAATAGATCTGAAGTTTCCACCTGAGTACATTTTATTTTTCTTCCGGTTTTGCTTTAATGGTAAAAAACCATTCTTCTTCAATCAATGAAAGCACCACTTTATCGCCTTCGAGGGTATAAAACCATTCGTTTGATGACAACCTCCGGTAGTTGTTGTTAAGCCACTGTTTTTTTTCTTCCAGCAAACTGTAATCGCACATGAGTTTCCACCAGGTGCAGGTATCGTTTTCGTCCAGCGCATAAAGCAGTGTTTGCTCATTTAAATAATCCACATATTTCAGGTAGTTAAATGTGTTATTCACAGTAGAATTATCCAGGTTCATCTTCTTTTGTTCCTGATGCATCAGTATTTTAACCTGATCACTGTGCAGGCCAATATAATTAGTCTGGCCCGATAGCAAATAAGAACCCGCGACAAATAAAATCAATATATTAACTACCTTTTTTACCATTTTTATTATTTAAGGTACTTCAACCGAATTCAGTATTTCTGTAATGATATCTTCTGAAGTTATATTTTCAGCTTCGGCTTCATAGGTTAATCCAATGCGATGGCGCATAACATCCAAACAAACAGCACGCACATCTTCCGGAATAACATACCCCCGGCGTTTGATAAAAGCATATGCTTTAGCCGCTTTTGCAAGGTTGATGCTTGCCCGGGGTGAACCACCGTAAGCAATCAGGTTTTTAAATTTATCCAACCCGTATTCTTCGGGATTACGGGTAGCAAATACAATATCAAGGATGTATTTTTCTATTTTTTCGTCCATGTAAACTTCTTTCACCACGTCGCGTGCTTTCATGATATCCGCGGGCTTAAGGATTTTGTCAGCATGTGGAAAATCTTTTGTCAGGTTTTGCCTGATGATCAATCGTTCTTCTTCTTTTTTGGGATAATCAATAACCACTTTTAACATAAACCGGTCAACCTGCGCCTCGGGCAGGGGATAAGTACCTTCCTGTTCAATGGGGTTTTGGGTAGCAAGGACCAGGAAGGGCCTTTCGAGTTTAAAGGTATTCTCCCCAATGGTTACCTGCTTTTCCTGCATAGCTTCAAGCAGGGCACTCTGAACTTTAGCCGGTGAACGGTTAATTTCATCAGCAAGGATTAAATTGGCAAATATGGGCCCTTTTTTCACCATGAATTCTTCATTCTTCTGGCTGTAAATCATCGTACCAATAAGGTCAGCAGGCAACAGGTCGGGTGTAAACTGTATGCGGCTGAAAGCAGCATCAATGGTAGTAGCCAGGGTGGTTATGGAAAGTGTTTTTGCCAGTCCCGGAACCCCTTCCAACAGAATGTGCCCATCAGATAGCAACCCAATTAATAACCTTTCCACCAGGTGTTTTTGACCTACTATTACTTTGTTAATTTCAATATTAAGCAAATCAACAAATGAACTTTCTTTTTGAATGCGTTCATTGAGCTCTTTAATGTTTACTGTGTCAGTCATGATGTAACAAAAGAATGAGTTTTACAATTCTATTTTGCGCAAATTTTTTCAAAATTTATACCATTTCAAAATGTATTCTGCATGAATTTATTTATTTCATTGATTTTCAGACAAATAATTAAAGTTAAAAAAAGTTAAACATTTCTTTTAAGGTATAAAAACTTGTGTGTTGATATATTTAATTGATTACCAAAAGATTATTTGAATTGTTATCCTTTTGTTATCATTTGTGACTTTTTGTTCTACCATGACGAAGTGACAATTTTTCAGGATTTGTGTAGTTTTGTTTGACAAATTTGGTTTATGTTTTATCGGTATTTTATAGAATTAGCATATAAAGGTACACATTATCACGGTTGGCAGGTTCAACCAAACGCTGTAAGTGTTCAGGAAATATTGAATACGGCGTTTTCAACTGTGCTTCGTGAGGAAACCGAACTGACAGGATGCGGCCGGACCGATACTGGTGTACACGCTTCGTATTTTGTGGCCCATTTTGATTCACAAAACGATAGCCTGCACCAAAATAAGAACTTTCTTTATTCAATAAACGGTGTCCTTCCCCAGGATATTGTGATTAAAAGTGTGCATTGTGTTGATAATGATTTTCATAGTAGGTTTAGTGCACTGACGCGCACTTATCATTATGTTATAAGGCATGAAAAAGATCCTTTCCGTACGGAATTCAGTACATATATCCCTCAGCCTTTGAATATAAACCTGATGAATGAAGCCTGTGCCGAGTTACTGGGAGAGATGGATTTTTCGAGTTTTTGTAAAGCTAAATCAAATACCCATACCAATATATGTAAAGTTTTAGATGCTTTTTGGAAACCTATTGATAATGAATTCGTATTTACAATTAAGGCAGATCGGTTTCTGCGTAATATGGTACGGGCTGTTGTTGGTACAATGATAGCGATCGGCCAGGAAAAACTAACAAAAAAGGAACTAAGAGAAATAATTGATAGAAAGGATCGTTCTTATGCAGGTCCTTCTGTTCCGGCTCATGGATTATATCTTACTGATGTTACTTATCCACCCGGTGTTTTTAAAAGGACCACCTCAAATTTATCAATTATTGAATAACTATTAATTAGAAAATAAACCCATGAAAAGATTAAGTGTTTTAGGCGTTTTTCTGATATTTTTTGCATATACATTTGGTCAAACCGGCATTCCAAAGGCCCAGTCCATGTTTATCTATAATTTTTCAAGACTTGTAGAATGGCCGGCAGGGCAGAAATCAGGAGATTTTGTCATTGGTGTTGTTGGCAACAGTAATGTGTACTCTGAGATTCAAACATTTACCGCAGGAAAAAAGGTTGGTAACCAATCTATTACAGTAAAACAGTTCAATGATTTTGAAGATGTAACTCCGTCGCATATTTTGTTTGTATCTTATTCAAAAAGCAGCAAACTGGAAGATGCCCTGTCAGGTATATCAAACGGTACCTTAATTATCACTGAAAAGCGGAACATGCTTGCTGATGGGGCTGTAATCAACTTTTTAATTGAATCGGACAAGCTTAAGTTTGAGCTTGATGATGCAAATGCTCAAAAGATGGGGTTGAAAGTATCCTCCAGCTTACAGAATATGGCAGTTAAATAAAAGTACATTTTTTATAGGATTTATATAGCCTGATGCGTCATGTGCCGGGTTATTTTTCATTCCAGATTTCCCATGATTTTTCAGCCTGGAGCTGGAGCATCTGCAGGCCATTTATTCCGACTGCATTTTTCATTCTACCTTTTCGCAAAAACATTGTTTCTTCAGGGTTATAAACCAAATCATACAAAAGATGATGGGCAGTAAGGTGTTCAAAAGGAATATCCGGGCAGGTATTTACCTCAGGGTAAGTGCCCAATGGGGTTGTATTAACAATGATGGTGTGTTTTTGCATGGTTTCTGAATCAATATCCTGATAGCCGATGGCATTCCCCTTAGGATGGCGTGATACATATTTAAAATCAATATGTAACTGTTGAAAAACATAGGCAACTGCCCTTGAGGCGCCACCTGTTCCTAAAATCAGGGCTTTTTTATGCCTGTCTGTTAAATGAGGTTTTAGAGAATGTAGAAAACCATAGACATCGGTATTGAAACCTTCAAGATTGTATGTATTGTTTTTACGGTTAATTCTTATGGTATTAACAGCACCAACCTCTTTTGCAATTTCATTGATATGGTCAAGCATGGGCATTACCTGCTGCTTGTATGGAATTGTAACATTCAGTCCAATCAATTCTTTGTCAGAATCTATGATATCTTTTAATTTACCAATATCATCAATCGGATAGTTGTTATAGGCAGCATCGGTGATGTTTTCCTGCTTAAACTTATCTGCAAAGTATTTTTTGGAGAAAGAGTGTCCCAAAGGGTATCCGATAAGTCCGTAGTGTGCCATAAAAAAATATTATCCGGGTTTACGAATTGCCAGTTTTTCAATGAGCCAGATGCTCACAATTCCGGCTACAGCGTATAAAACAGCAAACAGCACTTCATTGTTTAGTGCATCGGGCATGTATGGTTCATAACTAAGGATTATGGGTTCGCCACTGGCTTTGGTGGCCAATTCTCCGTAGGCATCATATTTAAAAATGGTATTTTGCCATGGCCAAAGAATCAGCAGGGATCCGAGAATAAAACCGGTAAGCAAAGCAATAGTCTGATCTTTATATTTGTTATAGAGCCAGGAAAGGAGGTGTGAAAATGCCACAAGCCCGATTGCTGCTCCAAGTATCACCGGCAGGAGAATATCAACACGAAGATTATTCACTGCTTTAATTACTACCAGTTCGTAGTTTCCCATGAGGATAAGAACAAAAGAGCCTGACAGGCCAGGAAGGATCATGCTGCATATAGCTGCAATGCCGCATAACATCAGATAGATAAATGATTCGTTTTCGGTTCCGGCATTCATAAAACTGAGACTGATTGCTATGCCCGTTCCAATAATGAAAGACAAAATTACGATCAGCCGCCATTTTTCAATGGTTTTTCCCACAAAATATACCGAAGCCAGGATTAAACCAAAGAAATACGCCCAAACATAAACCGGATAGTTTTCGAAAAGAAATTCCAGAAGACGGGCCAGGGTTACAATGCTGGCGACGATACCAAGCCCAAGCACAATAAGGAAGCTTAAATTTACATGGTTTGCAAAAGCTTTTAGCCTGAATTTGGTCAATAGTTTCAATGCTTCAAGGTCAAAGGATTTTATTGAATGAATGAGTTTTTCAAATATTCCCGTTATCAATGCAATGGTTCCTCCTGATACGCCGGGGATAACGTTGGCAGCACCCATTCCTGCACCCTTTAAGAAAAGACCGATAATACTGTTTATTTGCTTCAACATTTCTGTTCGGTTGATTGCTTGTAAGACTAACTAAAATTTGAGTTTATTGAATTCTTCCTTTCTTAAGTTCGTCAGGCAGAAATTCCATGAAGGTATCGCCCCTTAATCCGAGACGCAGGCTTTCCAGCGGGATAATGGTATCAGGTGATATATTCCCCAGATTAACATTAGGCCCAAGAAGCTGGATGAACCATATCTGTTGGTTTTTATCCGGGGCTTCCCAGAGAATATCTTTGGTGTCGAGTTCGTTTATTATGCTACTGATAAGGGCTTTATTCGCGGTTCCGTCTGCACTATAAATCCCAACAGTACCACTTTCACGGGCTTCTCCGATTACTTTCCAGGCACCTGCATCAAGCTCTGATTTCATGTTCTGTACCCAGTCTTTTGCCGGTATCAGAATTCCTTTTTGCTTTGAACCGACTTCAGAAAGTACTGTTGCCCGTTTTGACAACCGTTGAATGTATTCCAGTTTTTCATCTTCGTCCATCTTCATGGATCCGTCGGAAACTTCTGCAAGATCAAGGTCAAAGGTATCCAACAGCCGCAGGTAATCTTCAAATTTGTTCCGGATAACAAAGGCTTCAAATAAGGTGCCACCCAAATATGGTCGGATATTTGCTTCTTTGTAAAGCTTAATTTTTTCTTTGGTATTGGCGGCTATTAAGGAAGTACCAAAACCGAATTTAACCATATCAATACATTCGGCAGCAGCTGAGAGCATGCTCTCAGCTTCAAGTGTGCCTATTCCTTTGTCCATTACCATAGTAATGCCGTTGTCCCTTGCTTTTTTTGGTCGATCGGGAACATGGGGCAGATCAATTAACATAAATGCTGGATTTTATACGTTGAATTTTTTAATTAAGCGTTTTATACCGCGGTTATTAAAAAGAACAGGGTAGGTATCGAGGACTGTATAGTGATGCTCAAAATCC
The DNA here is from genome assembly GCA_964652315.1 of uncultured Bacteroidales bacterium. Lineage (GTDB taxonomy): Bacteria > Bacteroidota > Bacteroidia > Bacteroidales > JAAAOM01 > CAZZBU01. The sequence continues at coordinate 21,362 of CAZZBU010000016.1, read as the reverse complement.
ATGGTCAGGGCTTTTTCAAAACACTTCAGTCCTGTATTTTTTTTGTTCATGGTAAAATAATATACAGCCAGGCGGTAGTACAACTTAGCGTTGAGTTCACATTGTTCAATGCCATTTTGAATGACCCGGATGGCATTATGAGCATTTTCCTGTTCAAAATAGGTTTCAGCGATAAGCAGCCAGGCTTCTTCGTCACTGCTATCCTGTTCCAATACCTTTTCAAAAGCGTTTCGTGCCTGATCAAAGTTTCCGGTTGCCTTAAAGAGCTCTGCAAGTGCAAACCAGTAATCCGGATTGCTTTTATCGAGTTTAATGGCCACTTTTAATTGCTTTTCAGCTTCATCAAACCGGCTGTATTTTTTATGAATATTGCCGGCAGCATACCAGGCATCGGCAAAATTACTGTCCTGCTTTATGGTTTTATTATAAAAACTCAGGGCTGCATTGAGGTTACCCAGATTTTCATAACATTCACCCAAATAAAAGTTGGCAAAAGCATTATCCGGTTCCATCTTTAAAAATTCATTATAACCCGATATGGCTTTCAGGTAATCGCCTTTATTGGCATATGTGTTGGCAAGATTAAAATGTGCTGAAGCGTATTCATCATCAAGGGCCAATGCAAATTCAAATGCCTCAATGGCTTTTTCGTATTGTTCTACTCTCCCGAAAATCATTCCAAGGCTATGCCAAACATGTTCTGAAAAGGGATCAGTGTCAAGGTATCGTTCATACATCAGGATGCACTGGTTAAAATCCTCAAGTTGTTCATAACAATAGGCCAAATCGTATAAATAGGTAGTATTATCGGGTTCAATCTTCAGAGCATTTTCAAGGTATGAAGCTGCTTCGGTGAAAAAACCCAGATGCTGCAAGGATACTGATATGTTATAGATTACTTCGGCTTTATCTTCAAACGTAATCGAAAGGGCATAGCCATAGTTTTTAAGCGCGCTGTCCAAATCACCGTTAATGGCGTGTGCATTGCCCTTTAAAATGTAAAGTTCGTTATTGTAATGCTCAATGCCTTCAATCTCCTCAAGAAGTTTTAAACCGGCTTTTACCTGGCCATTATCAATAAGGATTTGTGCTTTTTTGAGTTTTATGTTTGTGGAAGTAGGATGCTGTTGAATCGCAAAATTCACAGCTTCTGCTGCTTTATTCAGGTTATACTCATTGGCATAATATTCAATGATGCTTTCAAATTCATGAACATCGAAAAAATACCTGGCGTTTTTGACTATCATGTCATTATAACGCTCAACTACAGCCAGTATTTCATTATCATCAAACAGTTGGTCCTGATTCCTCATAGGTTCTGTACACTTGCTAAAGCTAATTTACAAATTATTTCAATTCCTCTGAAGAATAGATTTCAACAACCTACCTGTTGAAAACTATTCGCTTTTCCCGATTTTACACCCGGACATTATGCCTTAAGTGATTGAAAAATAAAAAAATAGATGATTATTGATCTGCCCAATAAACGCTTGTAAAACCTGTTTAAAACAGGGGTAATTTTTATTTAAATCAAGAAAAAATAATGCTCTGCTTTACAAAAATTAAAACCCTGCAATAATCGGACAAAAATAATATAAACAATGTTTTGTTTGTGTTAAATGTGGGGTTTATATATTAAATAGCAGTTATTCAATTGGTTATTAATATTTATATTTATATGCCGGGATAATAATGCCTGAGTTTGGAAGATGTTTTGCTGACATTTTGTTTTACATAATTTTGAATGCTGCTACTTTCATTGATAGTTCTTACAACTGATGATAATTCCGAGATAAGGTTTTCTTCCTGCCGTGTCCATTTATTCATGGTATGTGTCATTTGTTTAGCAATTACCACTTGTTTTATTTGTGAAACCAGCGTGGAATACCGGATTAAAGAAACGGCATCTGAGCGGTTAAATGTTTTATTCAAGGCTTTAAATAAGGCAAATTCCGGACTGAAGGATTCCGGGTTCCACAAATAATCAGCAGCACTTCTGATGATGAGTTCTGAAAAAACAGACTGATATTCCGGTGCAATAAACTGAATGTTGGATATCCCTTTTGGGTTTCCTTTATATCTGGGAATGAACCCGTCCAAAATGTAAAGCGTATCATCGTTAAGGGTATTTGGAAAAAGTGGTTGAATAAATGATAGTGGTATGGGTAGCAAATCCTTGATCCTGATAAGATCCAGATTGTCTACATAACTTGTTTTCAACGCATTTCCAGCCCATAAGAAATAATCAAATTGTTGCAGGTATTCACTGTTGTGATAGATAAATCGTTCAGTAATGTTACGGATTTTATCAATCACATACAGGTTGTTCCATAAAGGTTTGTAATATAGGGTCGTGTTTTTATCTGCCCGGACAATATTGCTGTACACATTTCTGTGCAGGGACTCATATCCGGGTTGAAGTAATAGCTGTGAAGGGATGTCTTCATATATAATCAGATTATCCGCATTACCTGCTCGCATTTTTTTTAAGGGCTCATTGATATTTTGTTTGGGTACTGGCAAGTCTGTTATCCTGTATACCAGGTTTTCATTTCTATTATCCGGCGGAGATCCTGAAACAGCAGATGATTGTGTGAAGATATCATTATATCCCATTTGATTCAGTTCCCCAAGATCAGCAGTGTACAGGCTATCATCAACAGGTAGCAAAAGGTTTCGTGAAGTGTAGGAAGGCCAGTCTGTGATGTTTGCCTTGTAAAAGTTGTTTTCTGTGGTATCAATAAGCTGGATGAGTGTTGAAAATGCATTGAAATAGCCGTCCGGGCTATTGGAGATAACCTTAACCACATTGCCTCCATTGCGGCTGCATAAAATGCTGTAGGCCTCTTTACCCTTTTTTTTCAGTGCTTTAAATGTGCTGTCAATTGCATTGTCAGAAATAGGTTTTACAGGAACGTCAATTACAAGTTTATATTTTTCAGGTTGATTTACCGATTTTTTACTGACGACTTCAATGTCATATTTTTCAAGATGTTCCATCAATAAATTCATGGCGGAAGCCGGTACCTGATTTTTAGGGATTTTAAGTGCCAGTTGACTTTTCAGGCTGTCATTTTCCAATGACAGGGAAAGTGTATTCAGCTTTTCAATCGACTTGGGGCCAGGCATTAATAAATCGTAGGCATCATAGGTTGCTTCAAAGTAAGGTGCCAGTTTTTCAGTGAGACTGAAATTATCTGCCGTATAGCTCAGATTTATATCGTCTGCCCAAAGAATTCCTGAACCTTTCAGGCCAATAAAAACTTTGACAAAGCGTGCATTATCCGGAATGTAGCCATCAGGAAAGGGAGGATAGGCCGACTCACAATAGACCTCGGTCCAACCAAGGGAGTCGATCTCGTTGAAATTTGAAAAGGAATAGCCTTTAAAGCTGGTGTTGATATGTGACTTATGAAATTCGGAATAAATATTCGGGTTAATTTCCAGTTTGTTTTTATCATAATAGATTAACCGGATGTCAACAGCATCATAAAGCCTGGTTCCAAGCCGGGCTTTGGCTGATTTTATGTTTTCAAGCCTTACATAAAGACTGAGGTGATATTTCCCAGGGATTACCCTGATGAATTCACTCATAATGCCTTCTCCTTTTTCTTCGGTTTCATCGGCCAGAGGTTTTATGATTTTTACAGCATGGGTACCTGAGTGTACCTCTGATGAATCATAAACAGCCCCGTTTTGAATATCTACCCATTCAACAAAATCGCTGGTTTTTTTCCAGTTCAAAATATCAAAGGGCCTGGATTTGGTATTGAATTCATAGTATTTTCCGCTTTCGAATCCGTTGTTCTGTACAAGATTGCCGTCTTCAAATTTTTGAAGGCGGAGCCGATAGGGTATGTTATAAGCGTTGCGGCTCGACCACTTTACCTGTAAATTTTCATGACGATTATTTTCAATGCACGAAGGCAATGAAACACTTGTGAACATGATGATAATGAGAAAGCCTGTTGCCCTGGTTTTAAATATCATTGAATATAACCTTGAAATTATTGGTTTTAGATTTTTTAATTAAAAGCTTAAAAATAGGTTTTTTACAAGAATAATACCAAGATGTTTTTGTGTTTGTTAAATATTTCTGCATAAACCTGCCCCAAATAACTTCAATTTGTATAAGTTAGTTAAATCTAAACCCCATTCTAATGGATAAACGATTGATATATTGATTGATGTATGCTTCCTCAAAACGTCTTTCTTTGTAACGCAATAACTGCTGCCTGTAACCGGCTGAAAAATATACCGCTGTATAATTCATGGAATTTATTATGAAGCCGGCTTCAGGATTAGCTTAAAAAAAGTTTTCACTCGATCCACAATGCATTATTGAGGTTTAGGAGATGTCTTAATCTGCTTAGCACATATTGAAAATCAATTGCCTGGTGTATTTTTTTTGTATCCTGCGCAACCTTTTTTGCGTATACCACATCATAAATCAAAACAATCAGGTAGGTAAACCACCTGTAAAGTCAGATTTAAATACTCATGTTATGAGAACAATTTTGAAAACCCTGTTTATTTTTTTACCATTTATTATCCTGTTATTGGCCCCATTTAGCTGCGAAGATTGTTTTGTTGAGTCTTATGAAGCCAATGTTTCTGTATATAGGGATTATGATGAATTCGGAAATACCATGGCCCCATCGAGCGATAAGGATTCCATTTCATCAAACCAGATTGCCTGGTTTAATGATATTCATGCTTTTGATGTAATTTCTGTAAACGGCAACCTTTTCCTTTTCGGAGAAGATGGGTTTCACCAGTACTCATATCAGAACCCGCCACAGGTGTCATACCTGAGTTCCATTCCGGTGGAAAGCGCTGAAGAATACGTCAGCATAAAACGAATTCAGTAATTCCGTTTAAATATAAATTGCTTTTGTAGCCGAAAGCAATGTGTTTTTCAGAAGCATTACCCGTGTCATAGGCCCCACACCTCCGGGAACAGGAGTGATGTAGCTGCATTTAGGGGCCACTTCATCAAACAGGACGTCCCCCTTTAAGCGGAATCCTGATTTGGTATCATCAGCCTTCACGCGGGTAGTCCCAACATCTATTACAATAGCTCCCTCTTTGACCATGTCACGGGTAAGAAAACCGGGTTGTCCCAGAGCTGCTACCAGAATATCAGCTTTAGCAGTAATTTCTTCCAAATTTTTGGTCCGGCTGTGGCAGAGGGTCACTGTGGCATCCCCGGGAAAAGTTTTAAGCCCCAGTAGGATGGATAGTGGCTTACCTACAATGTTGCTGCGCCCTACCACCACGCAGTTTTTTCCTGACGTTTCGATGTTGTAACGTCGGAAAAGTTCGATAATACCGGCCGGAGTGGCCGATACGTATGTGGGCAGGCCAATAACCATGCGTCCAACGTTGACCGGATGAAAGCCATCCACATCTTTTTTCGGGTCGATGGTTTCTATTACCCGTTGTTCGGAAATGTGTTTTGGTAAAGGCAGTTGAACAATCAACCCGTCGATATCCGGATCATGATTTACTTCCTGCACCTTGGCAAGCAATGTCTCTTCAGTAACATCATCTTCAAAACGGATAAGGCTGGAGTCGAATCCTACTTCGTGACAGTCTTTTACCTTAAAATTTACGTAGGTTTCTGAGGCACCATCGTGGCCGATCAAAATAGCTGCCAGGTGAGGAACCTTACCGCCTTTGGCTTTAATGGATTTGACTTCTTCGGCAATTTCGCCCTTGATTTCAGATGCTGTTTTTTTTCCGTCGATTAATTGCATAGCTGCCAATGAATTTATGATTAATTATTCTGATGTTTGCTTTATTTACCTGCCGCCAGGCATTTTCATACCACTCATCATCCGTCCCAGGTTTTTACCGGACGACATCATCTTCATCATCTTGCGGGTTTCATCAAACTGTTTAATCAGGCGGTTTACTTCGGTAACTGAAGTTCCGCTTCCTCCGGCAATCCGTTTACGGCGGCTTCCGTTTAGCACCTGTGGATTGGTGCGTTCTTCCGGGGTCATGGACTGAATGATGGCCTCAATGCTTTTAAAAGCATCATCATCTATATCCAGGTTTCGCATGGCTTTACCTACGCCCGGAATCATGCCGGCCAAATCCTTCAGGTTACCCATTTTTTTGATTTGGTTTATCTGATTGATGAAGTCGTTGAAGTCAAACTGGTTTTTGGCAATTCTTTTTTGAAGCTTTTTAGCTTCTTCAGCATCAAACTGTTCCTGTGCACGCTCAACAAGAGAAACAATATCACCCATTCCAAGAATACGATCGGCCATACGTTCGGGATGGAAGAGTTCAATGGCATCCATCTTTTCGCCGGCTGAAACATATTTGATGGGTTTGTCCACTACTGATCGGATAGAAAGGGCAGCACCACCACGGGTATCACCATCCAGTTTGGTAAGTACCACGCCATCGAAATCAAGCTGATCGTTGAATTCTTTGGCTGTGTTTACGGCATCCTGGCCTGTCATTGAATCCACTACAAAAAGGGTTTCCTGCGGGTCAATGGATTTTTTCACCGCTGTAATCTCCTTCATCATCTCCTCGTCAATGGCCAGACGTCCGGCTGTATCGACAATGACCACATCGTGCTTGTGACTCCTGGCATGTTTGATTCCGTTTTTGGCAATGTTCACCGGATCCTTGTTGTCATCTTCAGTATATACATCCACGCCAATTTGTTCGCCCAGTACTTTAAGCTGATCGATAGCAGCAGGACGGTATACATCACCGGCAATCAATAAGGGCATCTTACCTCGTTTGCTTTTAAGATGGTTGGCCAGTTTACCGGAAAAGGTGGTCTTACCCGACCCCTGTAATCCTGAAATGAGAATGACGCATGGATTGCCGGTAAGGTTAATCTCTTCATGCTTTCCACCCATTAATTCGGCCAATTCGTCATGAACAAGCTTTATCATCATCTGCCCTGGCTTTACTGACTTAAGCACATCAGAACCCAGGGCTTTATCTTTGACGGTATCAGTGAATGTTTTTGCTGTTTTAAAGTTTACGTCGGCATCAAGCAGAGCACGCCGAATATCTTTCAGGGTTTCTGCAATGTTTATTTCAGTAATCCGGCCCTGGCCTTTAAGCAGGCGGAATGATTTCTCTAGTCTGTCGGATAAATTTTCAAACATAATCTAATCTCTCTCTAATTTTTTCGCAAAAATAATGACTTCAAACCAGTCGTTCAACCGGTTATTTCCGTTCCTTTATTAAGGCTGATTTTTTTGGGCTTAAGCTTTTTGCATTTTTATCATCATAATGAATAACCGAATGCTTCATGGATGCACCAATGCTATTATCGATGGTAAAACTGAATAACTCAAACGGGCCATTGCTTATATCTTCGTTGGTAAAGGTTCCTGTTGTTGGGTTATCCCATCCGGCCTGGTCGATCAATACGCTGTCGTGTCTTACTTCCACACTGTAGTTCACTGTTTCGGCATTGTCACAATTTGAGAGGTATCGCAGAAGAACCTTATAAGTTCCGGTTTGAATGGCTGAATTAATATCGTATGAAATTGTTTCTTCGTTTAATCCGTCAATCCAGCAAAAGGGATTGGAATCATGGTTCAATCTGCCATAATACTCAGAAACCGGATTATCGAAATAAACCGTATCTCCACGAGGTTCAACGAGGTATAAATCGATATCCACCGGCTGATCCCAGGTACAGGTAATATCCAGGTTGCCAAGAATGGCATCAACAGTCACTATTTTAATCGAATCGTATGCGCTTATAAAATCATCTTCATCCATAACTGCCACCTTAATGAAATAAAATTTATCATCAGGATTAGAAATAAACTCAGGTGTTATTGAAAAAGATTCTACCGCGCCTGCACTGCTGGTGCCCACGGTGTAATACCCCCTTAACTGATTAACCACACCCACGTATGCAGCCTTAACAGGTTCAGAAGCTTCAACATTTATGGCATTGGCACCTCCTTCAGGAATTATGTTTGCACCTGACAAAGATTCAATTACCGGCGCTGCAGAAGTATCTGAGGCTGCCGGAAAAGTACTGCCGGATATTTCACCGTTTTCAATTGTAAAATAGCTGTCAAGATTAAAAAAGTATTCCTGATCTTTGGGTTCATCATCATTACAAGCTTGTAAAAGCAGGAGTGAAGTTGTAATTGTCGTAAAAAATAATCTTTTTAATATCATGGTCTCTTGTTTGTATTCTACATTCGTTCAGGTACTTCAATGCCGAGAAGTTCCATGCCGTCGGCAATGATCTTGCCGACTTTTTCTGATATTGCTAACCTGAATGCTTTAAGTTTATTGTCTTTTTCTTTTAAAATTGTATAGTCATGATAAAACTGGTTGTACTCTTTTGCCAGTTCATAAACATAATTGGCGATGAGCGCCGGGTTGAATTCTTCAGCCGATTGTTGAACCACGGATTTAAATGACAATACAAGTTTTACCAGGTCAATTTCTTTTTGATTATAGCTTGCACCAACAAAGTCAATGTTATCAAAATGTATACCATTGTCAGCCGCTTTACGCAATACAGACTGAATGCGGGCATAGGTATACTGGATGAACGGGCCGGTATTGCCGTTAAAATCGATGGATTCCTTTGGGTTGAAGGTCATATTCTTTTTGGGATCAACCTTGAGAATGAAATATTTCAGGGCGCCCAGACCAATAATCCGGTAGATGTTTTCTTTTTCTTCCTCGCTGTATCCCTCCAGTTTCCCAAGTTCTTTAGACATTTCCCGGGCGGTTTCTATCATTTCATCCAAAAGATCATCAGCATCAACCACAGTGCCTTCGCGGGATTTCATTTTTCCCTCGGGCAGCTCAACCATGCCATACGATAGATGATAGAGGTTTTTGGCCCATTCGTAGCCAAACTTATCCAATATGATGGAAAGGACTTTGAAATGATATTCCTGTTCGTTGCCAACAACATATACCAGACGTGAAAAGTTGTAATCTTCGTGTCGCAGCTGGGCTGTACCAATATCCTGGGTCATATATACAGAGGTGCCATCGGAACGCAACAGGATTTTTTCATCCAACCCCTCATCTTTTAAATCTGCCCATACCGAAGAATCTTCCCGCTGATGCAGAAAACCTTTGGAAAGGGCATCGAGTACGGTTTGTTTGCCTACAAGGTAGGTGTCTGATTCATAGTAAATTTTATCAAAGCCTACACCAAGCCGGTTATAGGTCACATCAAATCCTTCGTAAACCCATTGGTTCATGGTTTTCCATAATTCCAGTACTTCAGGGTCTTTGGCTTCCCATTTACGAAGCATTTCCTGGGCCTCTTTGAGAATGGGGGCTTCTTTTTTTGCCTCTTCTTCAGGCTTACCTTGTTCTACAAGGTTTTTAATTTCAATTTTGTATTTCTGATCGAATACAACATAATATTTGCCAACAAGATGGTCCCCTTTCAATCCTGAACTCTCCGGAGTTTCCCCATTACCAAATTTTTGCCAGGCCAGCATAGATTTGCAAATGTGAATGCCCCTGTCGTTGACGATATTGGTTTTAATAACCTTTTTACCATTCGATTCGAGAATACGCGAAATGGACCACCCCAGAATAATATTGCGGATATGCCCTAGATGCAGCGGTTTGTTGGTGTTTGGTGAAGAATACTCCACCATTACTGAATCTGCATTTTCAGCCGGTGTAATGAGCCCAAAATGCTCTTCCAAACGGGCATTAATAAATGTTTCTTCCCAGTAGCTTCTTGAAATTGTCAGATTAAGAAAGCCTTTAATTACATTGAAGCCGGCCACTTCTTTGCAATGTTCCACAAGGTAGTTTCCAATTTCTTCACCGGTAAGTTCGGGTGATTTTTTTGAAACGCGCAACATGGGGAATACAACCACGGTAATGTCACCTTCAAAATCCTTCCGTGTTTTTTGTAACTGAATGGTTTTTTCTTCGATTTCAGCTTTGTAGAGGTTGTTAACTGCCTCTAATACAAATTTAATTATTGTATTCTCAATCATGTTACTAAGTCTATACCCTTGATTTTTAAGAGCACAAATATAAGCATTGTTGGTGAGTTATGAAGCAGGTTTGCTTATTGCTTGATAAGTTGTTGAAAAAAAGTAGAAGGTTTGGAGTGGTGGAGTGAAGGACTTTAGAAGGGAAGAAGGGGAAAAGGAGGATTAGGTGGAAGCTGAAAGCTGAAATCTGGAAGGCACGAAATGGTGAACGGTGAGTTGTGAACGGAGAACGGTGAACAGTAGACGGTGGCAGTAGCAGGATGTAGACCTTTCAGCATTTTTGAACCTGGAAGCATCGGAATAATAGCTGATAGCTGGAAGGGAAGTTAACAGTAAACAGTGAGAAGAAAAAGGAAGTTACCTTGTAAAACATACAAGTATAAGGTATGAAATCAATTTACTTAAGTAATGCCCTGGTAGAGTCTTTCTCAAAATGAATAAAACAGGATATATCAGAAACTTTTTTAAAAATAACTAATAAATTAGTTGTAAAACTAAATATTTAGGTATATATTTGTATTGAAAACATTCAAAAATATAAAATGAAGCAGTTAACACAAGCTGAAGAACAAATCATGCAGGTACTCTGGGAAATAGAGAAGGGATTTGTCAAAGATATCATTGAACATCTTCCGGAACCCAAACCTGCTTATAATACGGTTTCTACCATTGTACGAATAATGGAGAAAAAGGGATTTGTCAGTTATAAAGCTTACGGCAAAACCCATCAGTATTATCCGCTAATTAGTCAGGAAGAATATTCTGACAAATACCTCAAAAATTTTGTAAAAGGGTATTTCGGTAATTCTTTCAAGCAGCTCGTGTCCTTTTTTACAAAAAAAGAGGATTTAAGCCTGAAAGAGATTGAAGAAATTATGCAGGTACTTGAAGAAGAAAAGAAAAAACGGAAACAATAAAAACAATACCAACCATGAATTCATTTTTATCTTATGCAGTTGAATCATTACTCATAACAGGTATACTGTATCTGTTTTATTTGGTTTTCTTAAGAAGCCGGCCTTTGCTGATTTTTAACCGCTTTATTCTGTTGCTCATAGTGATTACTGGTGCAGTGATTCCCCTGGTGGATTTCCAAATTGGAAACACAACACCCATTCCATCCGGTAGCGCGATGGTGCAGGGGTTGATTGAGGGTGTGAACATCAGTGCATCTTCAAGAGATCCGATAATAAGCTGGAAGATTTATTACCTTGGTGTATCCTTTGTGTTACTGGCGGTACTGGGGACTCAGCTTTACCAGTTAATCAGGCTGCACCAGACAAGTGATGTATTTGAACAAGACTCCAAAAAGGTACGCCTGTTTGAAGGCCGGTACCCGCATTTTTCATTCTTCAATACCATTTACCTGAACAAGAGGATTATCAACAAACCTGAGGAGCTGGATTATATCGTTGCTCACGAGCAGGTGCATGTAAACCAAAGGCACAGCATGGATATTCTTTTACTGGAACTCCTGAAAACTTTGCTGTGGTTCAATCCATTTATCTGGCTAATTAAACCCTGCATGGTTGAAAATCATGAATACCTGGCAGATAAATATGCCTTGAAAAAAGAACCTCAACGCAGCTTTGAATACCTCAATCAGCTTATAAACAATACTTTATTTGCCTACAATATTTCGATTGTAAATAATTTTAACCATTCATTAATAAAAAAACGAATAGCCATGATGACAAAAAAGAAAATCAGAAAAATGGAACGATTTATTCCCGTATTATTAATTCCATTTATACTCGGAGTTGTAATTGTTTTTGCTTGTTCAAAAGAGTCATCTGAAAAACCGGTTGACACTCATACAGAAAAAGAAGGCCTGGTTAAGGTAGTGACTGAGGAAGGGGATTCAGTTTTGATATTTAAAAAACAAGGGGAAGCAGCTCCGGAAGGAGTGGCCGTAATTGGTGAACTTGAAAATAAAAGGACCAGGGAATCTAAAGTTGAAGACCAGGTGTTTTACATCGTTGAGGAGATGCCTACTTTTCAAGGTGGAGAAGCAGGTAATTTCAGATCTTTTATCATGAAAAATGTAGTTTATCCTCAGGAAGCTAAGGCAAAAAAGGAGGAGGGGCAGGTATTCGTTGAATTTATTGTGGATGCAACAGGCAGTGTCACAAACGTAAAAGTTGTCCGTGGTGTTAGCCCTGCACTGGATAAAGAAGCCATCCGTGTAGTTCAATCATCTCCAGCATGGGGGCCGGGTAAACAACACGGCAAAAATGTACCTGTGAAATTTACATTTCCAATAATGTTTTCTTTACAATAGAATAACTATAATGTTCCATTAAATTTTAAATCAAATGTTTCGAACAAAATTTCAAATGCTGCTATTTTCCATTTTTCTTTCTGTAGGATGTTCCGGTGTTTTAGCTCAAAACAATCAGGAAAACATGGCCGAGATCAACCGTCAGGTATGGTATCCTTTTTACAAAGCTTATGAAACCCTTGACGCTGAATTATTTGCCAGCCTTCATGATACGGCAATTTTTCGAATCCCTGCGGATAATAAAACCATTGAGACATATTCTGAATACATATCCGGTTTGGAAAACTGGTTTGCGCAAAACCTGAAAGATAACAGGCAACTGAACATTGAATTCCGTTTTTTTGAGCGCATAAATAATAATCTGACTGCATCGGAAAGGGGTATTTATAAATTCAGCATGCGTGCTCCCGGAACAGAAGAGGTGGTATTTTACGGTAAATTTCATGTCATCTTACAAAAAGAAAACGGTGTCTGGAAAATACGTATGGATTATGATTCCAATGAGGGCGGGACCATAGGAGAAGATGACTATATGGCTGCCAGGGCAATTGATGATTTTACCGGTTTTTAACAACACATTATTTTAGTCAAAACATGAACCAACGAATTATATTTCTTATTACAGGTTTAATCTGTAGTTTGGTACCTGGTCCTGCCCAGGAATACCCTGTAATTCCTCAATATGATTTGTTGATTTTTAATAAGCAATATGATGAAGCTTTGGTACACATTGATTCAATCCTGCTACATGAGGAAGCATCAGCTGATTTGTGTTATAAGAAAGGGTTGATCCATGCACAACGGTATGAATACATCCATGCTATTGAATGCTATGACCGGGCTCATTTCCTTGATTCGTTTAACTTAACCTATGCAGAAGGGCTTGCCGATTTGTATCAGAAAACCGGTCAGCAAACCAAGGCCATGGCTTTGTATTGTAGCATAATAAAAACAGATTCTGCAAGTTTTCTGGTGCGGAATAAACTGGCTACCCTGCTTTATAAATCTGGTAACAAGTCAGATGCCTTGCAACATTACCTGTACCTGGCAGATGATTATCCCGGTAATTACTATTATCAAAAACGCCTGGGCGACTGCTATAGCAAAATGAACTATCCCCACCTGGCAATCCGCCATTATCAAAAAGCCCATGAACTAAATCCTGATGATTTGGAGGTAGTTACACGCCTTGCAAACTTTTGGATAAAAAGCGGGGAATATGAAGCAGGCCTGCACTTGACAGGCCTTGCCCTGAAGAAGGATTCTGCTTACCTTCCGGTTTTAAAACTTAATGCTTACCTGAACATGTTAACCAATCGCACAGATTCTGCTTTGATTCAGTTTGAAAAAGTATTAGCTCTGGGTGATTCTTCTGCTTTTGTTCATAAATATCATGGTTTGAGTCATTACCAGTTTGAGAATTTTGATGGGGCATGGAAATCTCTGAAACAATCGCTAAGTAAAGACAGCACCGATTTAGAAGCTCATTTTTATTATGCTGCTTCACTGAGCCACGCGCTGTATAAAAACGAAGCGGTAAATGAATTTGAGCATTTGCTGGAAAAGCTAAAACCCCCAAAGGAAACCCTGGTGGACATCCATTCGGGAATAGCAGAGGCATATTTTTATCTAAAAAGGCCTGAAGAAGCGCTCCAGCAATATTTCATTCTTTCAGAGCTTGAACCTAAAAATACCATTTGGTTTCTACGCATAGGGTTTCATTATGATCATGTAAAGAATAATAAGGCGAAAGCCCGTGAATATTATACGCGTTATCTTGATTTAATAGCGAACGATTCGGCACTGATGAATAACCCCTATACGGAAGTAGTCCGCAACCGGTTGATGCGCATGGAGGAAGATGATTTTTTTGAAGGTAGCGGTGAGCACATTAAAATGAGCAGGGATTAAATCAGAATACAAGCCGAAAGCCCAGTCCTTCGGCCGCAGGTTGAACGTTATCCAAAAAATTTGTGCGGTGTTTGTGTTTGATGGCAAAGAATACAAGATCAAAGGCAAATAAAAACGCCCCTTGAAGCATCATGGACTGACCGTATCCTTTGTACATGTCAGCCCGTTTTGTGCCATTTTTAGCACGTTGGGTGAGCCAGTAACCACTACCCATATATAAAACATCAAGGCCTGCATTAATGAGTAAAATGTTTTCAAGCCTTATATGTTTATTCAGCATTTCTTCGTCAGAAAGGATGGCAATGTCCTGGGTAAAGTTACTGTAAAGAGCCACACCTGCAATGGACAGGTTAACGACATTCCACATCACATTCATCTGATGGTAGCGCATGGTATGGCCCTGCTGGTTATTCCAACCAATGCTTCCGGTAACAATGTTTGCAACAGCCCATCCACCCAGAAACATCATGGCATGTGTATTGTTGTTCAGGCTTTTTTCATAAAATACCTGATAGCCTTGCTGACCCGATGCTGAAAAAAACAACAGAATGAACATGATAAGAATTCCTGGAAATTTCATAAAAGCTTCGTCTTATTGAACATATGCCGTTTCCCTTATTTTATCAAGCTCAGTCATTACTTCTTCTGCTTCGGCATATTTTGCATCTGATAATTTTCTGTTGACATGCGAGAGGGAATATGCCTCTTTTAATAACCGACGGTACCTTTTTCTTAATTTATTTTCCTTTGATGATCTCAACAGTCCAAACATGATTTATAAGTTTTATGTTTAACATTAAGTTGCGGGATGATTATACTTGTTGAAATGTTTGTTTAATACAATAAACCTGTGCTTGAAGATGCTGTTTAGCTGGTTCCTTATGAATAACCAGTGTGCAAATCGTCCTAAAATTCCACAGGGTATTTTGTAACTCACTTTATCCTGCACTACCATGCCATCATCCTTTGGTAAAAAGTGGTGTTCATGATGCCACATGGAATAGGGGCCAAATCGCTGTTCATCAACAAAATACACTTTTTTATTCACATGGGTGATTTCAGTAACCCAACTGGATTTAATAAAGGGGAAAATGCCAACCCTATAAGCTATTATTTGTCCGGGATACATAGACTCTGTTTTGGCAGAGGAAATTTCAAACCCCATTTTTTTTGGCGTTATCTTAGCCAGGTTAGCCGGATTTGAAAAAAAGGCCCAGGCATTATCAAGTGTAGTATTCAATTCCTGCTCAACTGTTAACGTATAAAGTCCTGAATGATATTTAAAATGAATCATATAAAACATTTAACAGATAACATATTCTTGTGGTTTTTGTTTGATAAGCAATAAATCAAGTTAAACAAAATATCTTGTTCTGTTGGAGGATGTACCCGGCAATTTGAATCGATGCAGGATATTCTGACAAAAACATGTATTTTTGTGTTTACATATCAGAAAGGCAATCCGGTATATTTCAACTGAAAATTTGAATAGAAGATAAACATGGAATTGACCCTGTTAAAAGACATCGTTATAATTTTTGCATTGTCCACGGTAGTGAATTTTTTCTTTACCAAGATAAATTTTCCTACCATTATCGGATACATGTTAACCGGCATTGTTGCAGGCCCTCATTTGTTGGGTTTAATTGAATCTGCTCATGAGATTGAGCTTATGGCCGAGATTGGTGTTGTATTGCTGCTTTTTAGCATTGGTATGGAATTTTCCATGAAACAACTTTACCGGATCCGGAAAGTAGTATTTTTTGGAGGGATGTTCCAGGTTTTTGTTACTGCAGCAGTTTTTTATGGGGTATCATACTTTTATGAATTATCGTGGAAAGGTGGACTTTTCATTGGTTTTTTAGCTGCTTTGAGCAGTTCTGCCATTGTGTTAAAGCTTCTGCAAGAACGTTCTGAAATATCCTCCAATTACGGACGTACGGTGTTGGGCATCCTTATTTTCCAGGATTTGATGCTAGTTCCCCTCATATTATTTGCTAATTTGCTTGGAGAAGGAACATCGGATCTTTCGGGCGAAGTTTTGATCCTTGTACTAAAAATGGTACTTATTCTTGCCTTTGTGTATGTTGGCAACAAATGGCTGCTGCCCAAATTGCTCCATCTTATAGCCATGGTTCGTAACCAGGAGTTGTTTATGATGAGCATCCTTGTGATTTGCCTTGGAATTGCACTTATTACTTCGGAACTTGGCCTTTCTCTGGCTTTTGGTGCTTTTCTTGCCGGACTGATGATATCCGAATCAGAATACAGCCACAATGCTTTTGGCAACCTGGTTCCATTTAAAGATACCTTTACCAGCTTCTTTTTTGTGTCCATTGGCATGCTCCTTAATTTAAACTTTGTTTTTGAAAACTATAAGCTTGTTCTGTTTAGTATCTTCATGGTGATAGGTTTGAAAACCATTATTGCCGGAGGTACGGGTTTTTTGCTCGGACATACTTTTCGTGGAACAGTAATGATTGGACTTGCCCTGAGCCAGGTAGGAGAATTCTCCTTTATTCTTGCCAAACTCGGATTGTCTTATGAGATTATTTCAGATTTTCATTATCAGTTATTTTTGGCTGTTGCTGTGATTACCATGTCTGTAACACCCATGCTTATTCATGTGGCAGGGCCCCTTTCAAACAGGTTATTAAAGCTTCCCCTGCCCAGATTCTGGCGTGAAGGATTATTTCCTTTACAGGAAATTGATATCCCGGAGATGCATAAGCACTTGGTTATCATAGGGAAAGACACAAGCGCTATCAAACTCACCGCAATGGCCAAATACATTCAATTACCGTATATTTCTGTGATTTTTGATCCTGCCCTGGTCCGTGAACGACAGAAGCTTGGAGAAAATGTGATATACGGGGATGCTGTAAATATGCCCATTCTGGAAAAGGCCCATATCGCTAACGCTGATATTGTGGTGGTGTCGGTGGGGGATATTATTCCAGCCATGGCCATCATCGAAAAAATCAGGATGAAGACTAAATCAGCGTATGTTATTGTGCGGTCGAAGCAAATCCAGGATATGGAACAGCTATATAAACTGGGGGCTGATCAGGTGTTCCCTGAAAAGCTAGAAATAGCCATTGATTTGTTTACAAGGATCCTGGCCAAAAAGCTGATTCATAAAAAGCAGATCAATCAGATTCTTATCGATATCAGAAACGATTATTTTGGCATTTTCAGGGAAAAAGATGTTAAAAACAGGCCGACCATCTTTGATGAACTTGCTGAAGTGGATATATCCTCCTTCCGTGTGGAAGAAGGCGCTATGGCAGTAGGAAAATCCTTGAGAGACATTCAATTAAGAAATGTTACCGGGGCAACCCTGCTTGCCCTTAAAAGAGGTGACAGCATTATTGAACATCCGCAGGCGAGTATTATTTTCCAGAAAGATGATATTATTTACATCCTTGGCAGGCCTGATCAATTAGCTGCTGCTAAAGAGTTGTTTACAAATAGCGGTATGGCATTGTGATTCTCTGTATGCATGCATGAAACCAGGGAAAAATATAACATTTTAGTAAAATGACCGTTAAAACCTCAATAATCATCAACCATCTAATTACATTTTATAAAAATTGATTGAAAGGAAATAGACACATGAATTCATTTACCCGTATTGTACTGATTATTATATTTTTTGGGACCAACCATGCCAACCTCCAAGCGCAGCGTAAAAAACCTCTGCTTTCGGAAGAAGAACTTCAGAAGGAAATGGTTTATCGTTCACTTGACGAAGCCATGATGCAAAAACGACGGGTGTACCGGCTCAATCTTACAGGACAGGAGTTGAACTCCCTGCCGGATAAGATGAATAAATTTATAAGGCTGCAGGAACTTACCCTGTCAAATAATAATTTCACTGAAATACCTGAGGTGATTTTTAGCCTTCCAAATCTGCAAAAACTCAATTTTGCCGAAAATGATTTGGTAAATCTTCCACCGGAAATAGCAAATTTAAAAAGCCTCACTGTACTGGATTTATTTTCGAATAAAATAACACATCTTCCCCCTGAAATCGGAGCCCTTAAAAATCTTGAACATCTTGATTTAAACTGGAACAGTGTGATTATCCTGCCGGATGAGATTACCAATCTTACAAACCTTAAGCGATTGTATCTGGATAAAAATAAATTATCCTCACTACCTGAAAAGATTGGGAATTTAACACAGCTTGAAGAAATAAAGTTGTTTCAGAACAGGTTGGATAGTCTTCCTGCATCTTTTGGAGCACTTTCCGGGATCAATGAGCTGAATTTGAGCAAGAACAGCCTTACCTCCCTGCCTGCTGAAATCAATAAATTGATGCATCTGAAACACCTTGATTTGTCTCAGAATCAGCTGCAAAGCATACCGGATCTGACAGGGTTAAATGAACTTCAGGAACTGCTTCTGTTTAATAACAACATTGTATCATTCAAAATGGCATCTACAGAATTACCAGTTCTGCATACGTTGAACCTGAGCATCAATAAAATTAATCACTTTGATGTAAATCCGGAAAAACTGAGCAGCTTAACAACCCTTGATTTGGAATTCAATTCCCTGCCGCATATTCCTGAGTCGGTATATAAGCTCACCTCATTGCTTGTTTTGAATGTGTCACGGAATAACATTAAAAAGATTACCCCCGAAGTGGCTTATTTAACCAATATTGAAGTGTTCGATGCCGGTGATAATAACATTTACAGCCTTTCAAAAAGCATAGGGCAGTGTACGAGCCTACGTGAGCTTGATTTGAGCAATAATGACCTGCACCTGATGCCGCCACAGCTAAATGACCTTGATAATCTGGAATACTTGTATCTTCAGGGGAATAATTTTAGCAATAAATGGAAAAACAGGATACAGGGGTATGTTAGGCCGGCAAAGGTGATGTTTTAAAATTCCAAGACCAGCACAGTGAAATTTGCAAATTGAACAATCCCGCATTAATTTTTCTTGCTACATTTACTAAAACCAATTAATTTACTGTTTTATGAAATATAGCATGTATACGTTATTAATCTTCATTTTTATGGTATTTTCCAACCAACAAATCTATTCCCAACCTCAATACCTGGGTCAATATGGTGTATTTGAAAGTCATACAGATATTGGTAATCCTGGCATACCCGGTTCTGTTCAATACAATGAGGGTGATCAATCCTATCTTATCACCGGCTCAGGTGAAAACATGTGGTTTGATACCGACGAGTTTTATTTTGTTTGGAAAAGGCTGTCTGGCGATTTTCTTGTAAGGGCCGATATGGAGTTTGTAGGAGAGGGCAACCATGCTCATCGAAAAATGGGCATTATTATCCGAAATAACCTTACCCCTGAATCAGAGCATGTAAATGCAGTCATTCATGGTGACGGGTTAACATCCTTGCAATACCGTGCCGCCATTGGCAATGAAACCGAAGAAAAATCTTTTGAAGCGAATGGGCCCAAAACCCTGCAACTGGAACGCAGAGGTGATAAATACATTATGTCTATTGCCTTTCCCGGGGAACCTTTTCAGGAGATTGAGATGGATGGTCCGGAGTTAAAAGATCAGGTTTATGTCGGATTATTTGTTTGTTCACATATTCATGATTATGCTGAGACTGCTGTTTTCTCAAACGTTAGAGTTGTAAAACCTGCTCCGGACACCTTAGTCCCTTACCGGGATTACCTTGGCAGTAATCTTGAAATCATGGATGTGGCTACCGGCAAAAGAAAGGTTATTTTTCAGTCGCCCATATCCATTCAGGCACCCAACTGGACGCCTGATAATAAACGGTTGATTATTAACAGCGAAGGCCTCTTGTTAAATTACCATCTCGAGTCAGGAAAAATCAGCCGTCTGAATACTGGTTTTGCAACAAATAACAACAACGACCACGTGTTGTCTTTTGATGGCAAGCAACTCGGCATCAGTCATCATACTGAGGAAGATGACGGACAATCAGTGATCTATATCCTTCCTTCTGAAGGAGGCACTCCAAAACGGATTACACCCAAAGCACCTTCCTATCTCCATGGTTGGTCCCCCGATGCAAAATACCTGACGTTTACCGGTGGTCGCGACGGCAATTATGACATTTACAAGATTGGAATTGAAGATCAAAAAGAAATACGGCTAACCACAGCCGAAGGCCTTGATGATGGCAGCGAATATTCTCCCGATGGAAAGTACATCTATTTTAATTCCAACCGGACCGGTACCATGCAAATATGGCGCATGAAACCAGATGGCAGCGAACAGGAACAACTGACCTTTGATAAATACAATGATTGGTTCCCACACATATCACCTGACGGGAAGCAAATGATATTTATATCTTATGGCACAGATGTTGAATCCGGCGATCATCCATTTTATAAGCATGTATACCTCCGGATGATGCCGGTTGATGGCGGAGAACCCAGGGTGATAGCTTATCTATATGGTGGTCAGGGAACCATTAACGTGCCAAGCTGGTCACCGGATGGTACCAAGGTTTCCTTTGTGAGCAATACTGGAAAATAGCATTTGGTTGTTAGCTCTCGGCTGATAGCTGTAATAGTAAACGCAAACCAGTATGCAGAGTGAAATCCCAAATAGCAAAAGACAAATAGCAAACAAAATTCAAGCATCAATAATTAATTTAGAAACAAACCCGGAGCAGAGGGCAGATTGGAGCTTGAGTATTGAGTAAGAATTTAAGCTGGAGACCTAAAAAGGTGGAAGCTAAAAGCTAAAAGATCAATTGGAGGGAGGAAGGAGAAACGTCAGTATATAAATTCTTGTCTTATAGAACCTGCCATGATTTTAAAAAAATACCTGGCTGGTGTGAAACTTAGCCCTGTAGGGGCGTAATATTAATAGCCCGGGGTTGAAACCCGGCTAACAAGATATCGAAGATATCATCGCGGCAATTTTCGGGTTGCCATGAAATACGGGTTTTCCATGCCGCGAAATAAACAAAAGGAATAAAGGCCAATACTGGGTGAAGCTCAAAGCTCCTGAAGTGCCATTTAATCCTGCTTTGTTTAGCTGGGGAATGGCATTGTCCAGGTGTCCATCCAGTGCATTATCGTAGGTCAGGCAGATCGCTGCCTTAGCTCATAGCCGTCAGGCTAATAAAAAATCCATATATAACATTAGGGATATATATTCTCTGTTTTTAATTGAAATATTTTTGTGGAAAAAGAAGGCTGTAGGC
>CAZZBU010000015.1:39462-40952 GCA_964652315.1 uncultured Bacteroidales bacterium | reverse complement strand
TTCTGCATTGAAAAAGCAGTTTGTGCAATCACGGGTATATTTGGGTTTATTTTTTTTACCTCCCGTGTTGCTTCATAGCCATTCATTACAGGCATTTTAATATCCATAAGTATCAAATCAATTTTATTGATTGATTTAATCAAATCAATAACCTGCAACCCATTTTCAGCATGCAACACCTGGGCCTGGGTTTCGTTAAGAAGGGTTTCAATGAATTTAAAGTTGACGTCTTCGTCTTCAGCAATCAGAATGACCTTGTTTTTCCAGTTGTAGTTGCTGATATCGAATTCGGTTTTATCCTGTGGTTGAATATCTGTTTCATCGCCCTCTTCAAAAGGCAGGGTGAAATAGAATGATGCTCCCTTTTGCGATTCGGACTCAACCCAGATTTTACCACCCAGCAATTCAATTATGCCTTTGGATATGGTTAGTCCCAGTCCTGAACCTCCATATTGTCGAGTCTGGGTTTCCTCAAGTTGCTTAAACCGGTTGAAAATTACCCTGTGCTGCTCCTTGCTTAGACCAATGCCGGTATCTTTTACAAAGAAGGTTATGGTATTATCTTCTGCAGGTTTATATCCAAATGTGATGGTTCCTTTTTCAGTAAATTTAAGCGCATTGCTAAGTAAGTTGTCTAAGACCTGCTGAAGCCGCCCGGGATCAGTATATACATGGTTTGGGCCTTCATCAGGCTTAATCAGGAAGATTTCAAGGTTGTCTTTACCCATTCGCGATTTTTGTTCCTTAAGTCCAATATACAATTCATTCAGAATTGCATGAAGGTTTGTTTGCGTACGGGTAATATTAAGCTTGCCCGATTCAAATTTCGATATCTCAATGATATCATCAATCAGGGTAAGCAAAAGGTTTCCCTTATTTTTTATTATCTCGGAATATTCACGTTTTTGTTTGGGTGTAATAGTATCGATATTCAAAAGTTCTGAAAAACCAATGATGGTATTCATAGGGGTTCGTATCTCATGGCTCATGTTAGCCAGAAATGCTGTTTTCATTTTATCGCTTTCTTCAGCCTTGTCTCTGGCTCTTAAAAGTTCCCTTTCCGTTTTCTTCTGCTCGGAAACATCCTGAATCACGCCGATATATTTTATTTTCCCCTCTGATTGCTCAAGGGTTATGGATTTTGCTCTGATATATCTTGTTTCGCGGGTGCCGGATTGAGTTTCGCGTTGTATTCGGAAAACGATGTCAAAATTTTGATGTTTTTTTGCCAGTTGGATAAAGGATGCTTCTAGTTTGTTGCGGTCTTCGGTATGACAAATTTCCTTTAGTTTTTCAATGGCTATTTTTCCGTTTTCAGGCCTTTTTAATCCAAGAAGGAAAAAAGCATTTTCCGAACCCCATATAAGGTGCTGCCGTGGGTATAACTCCCAGTAGGATACCAGCAATTCTTTTTCAAAAAGATTTATGATAAAGTCCTTGTTGTTTTCGTTTGTCATAAACGGTTTTTCGGTTGTACTGTTATATTTGTT
>CAZZBU010000015.1:0-39362 GCA_964652315.1 uncultured Bacteroidales bacterium | reverse complement strand
GGGTTATATTCTACTTTTATGGTAGATAAATTAATGGCTTTGATTTGCCCCTCATAATCCAGGCTTTGTTTTTTCTGGTCAGTAGTGTCAATGGCAAGAAACAGAATTTTTTCCACAGAACCATCATCTTTTCTAACACAGGTATATGTAGCCATTGTCCACAGGTCCTGTCCCTGTTTGGTGAAATGCTTCATATCACCTTCAAAATGTTTACCGCCTTTAGAAAGATCGTCCCAAATTTTAAAAAACCATTCCTTGTCCTTTTCATTGATAAACATGCTGATGTGTTGCCCTTCAACCTCAGAGTTAGAGGAGTAACCCAGTTTTCGTAAGAATTTTGTATTGGCATATAACAGGGTACCATCAGTATCATATTCAGCCCGGATAAGGGTATGATTCACGGAATTGGTAAAGCTGATAAATTTTTCGGCCTGTCTGGCTGCTTCTTCCTGGGTGGCTTGGAGTTCCTCCATGTTTTGTCGCATCTCTTCTTCCTGTGAAGATAAAGCTTCTGCTTGCTCCTGAGTTGCTTCAAGCAGTCTGGAGGTGCGCACGTTAATTTTAACTGTGGCTATGGTCGATGCAATGCTCTCAGCTACCTTTTCAAGAAAGTCAATCTGATATTGCTCAAATTCATTGAAGGATGCAATCTCCATAGCCCCGTGTACTTCTTCGTTGAATATCAATGGAACAATGATTAGCACCCTGGGTGTAGCTTTTCCAAGTCCGCTGGTTATATCAAGGTACTGATTCGGAACATCAGTCATGTACTTGGTTTTTCTTTCGAGAACTACCGCACCAACCAGCCCTTCACCCCATTCAAGACGTTTATCGCTGTATTTTCTTCGTTCATAAGCATAACTGGCTGATAATTCCAGGTATTTTTCACTATCCTGATCATTCAAAATAAAAAAACCACCCTGGTTGGCATTAAGATAGTTTACAAGGTTGCTGATGATGTTGTATGATAATGTTTCAAGATTGTCATTATCGCTGCGTAATATTTCACTGAATTTTGCCAGGCCTTCAGACATCCAGTTTCTCTGCTGGTCTTCCTTGCGTCGTTGTTCTTCACTTTTTTTATTCTCGTGCAAATAATCTTTAAGGTTTTTCAGGGACTGGGTAATTTCATCAGCCTCATCAATATTGATGGTTATTTCAGCATCCTCACGTGTAATAGCATTGATGATATTAATAATCCTGTTCTTTTTCTCAGCTTCATTGTTAATGATGTTGTCTTTTTCTTCAAGACCTGTTCTGAATTTATGAGCGTATAAATAGGTGATGATGCCAGAGGTTATCGGGATTATAAGCAAGAGGTAATGAATGGGATTGGTCCGGTATACTGACGTGAAATCTGCAAATGGTATCTCTTGGTATATGACATCAAAAATTAAGGCGATGAGCGGGATGGAAAGGCCGATGATAACAGCCACAAAAATTCTTTTTATAAATCGTTCCCTGCTGTCAGTTTCTTGCATATTCAAATAATTACGTGTATTTGTGTTCCTTCAAAAATAAAAATAGTTAATATTTTTAAAATACAGCATTCTTTCCGGGGTGATTTTATTTAAGACCCTGTATCTCTGAATATTTTTTTCTTAAATGTGCTGTTTGAGCATTAACTCAGAAACTGATTATTATGAAGGTTTTCGGTTTAGCGGTTACAGTACATTGGGAGGTAAAGTGTTGTTGCTTCAGATTTAAGTTGCTTATTATCAGTATTATAAATGTTATTGTAAACATAATAAGGAACCTTCAGATAGCATGTCTAATGCGAGTGTGTAAGGATATGTGGTGCAATTTTATCGAGTGGCAGTATTTTACTGGCAGCACCCAGTTTGATGGCCTCGTTGGGCATACCAAATACCACACATGATTTTTCATCCTGTGCGATGGTGTGGGCTCCGGCTTCTTTCATTTCAAGGAGTCCGCGGGCACCGTCATCGCCCATACCGGTCATGATAATGCCAATGGCATTGCTTCCGGCATATTTGGCTGATGAACGGAACAAGACATCCACTGAAGGCCTGTGCCGGTTTACAAGAGGTCCTTGTTTGACCTCAACATAATATCTTGCCCCACTGCGCTTCAGGAGCATGTGATGGTTTCCTGGTGCTATTAACGCATGACCACGCAGAATGGAATCTCCATTTTCAGCTTCTTTCACTGTAATTTTGCATAAATCGTTTAACCGGTTGGCAAAGGATCGTGTAAAATGTTCTGGCATATGCTGTACGATGACTATCCCGGGAGTGTCCAGGGGCATAGCCTGAAGAAATACCTGAAGGGCATCGGTACCTCCGGTGGATGCACCCACAACAACGACCATCTCAGTGGTTTTTAGCATGCTGTGACTGGCTGCTTTAGGAAGAATGGCATCTGCGGTAAATTTTGGTTGGATGCTATGATCGGGCTTGATGGCCTTACGTTTTACCCGGGCATTTGCAGCAGCTTTAACGGCATCAATAATCCTTATTTTTGATTCTTCGAAAAATTGTTTGGTATTCATCTGTGGTTTGGTAATAATTTCCATGGCCCCCAGTTCCATGGCCCGAATCCCGGTTTCTGTACCTTTGGATGTAAGACTTGAAATAATAACCACGGGAATGGGATGCTGACTCATGATCTTTTTTAGAAAGGTCAATCCGTCCATCCGTGGCATTTCCACATCAAGGGTGATTACATCAGGTACTTCATGAAGGATTTTTTTTGCTGCAAAATATGGGTCCGCAGCTACTCCCATGATGGTAATACCCGGGTCGGTTGATAAAATATCCCTTAGTGTTTGCCGTACAACTGCAGAATCGTCTACAATTAATACTTTTATTTTGTCTTTGTTCATTTCCAATGGGTTTTTAATATAATGGTTTTAAATGAACCACACTTAATTCTTATTTTGCATTCACGGTGCGTTGCACATATTTCATACGTACTTCGCCGGTATGTGTTGCAAACTGAATTTTCCGGCCTAACTTACCTCCTAAACTGGAGCTCAAAACCGGTATTTTTAATTCCTCCAGCAATGATATTGCCAGATTCGCATTGCGTAATCCTATCTGAAAGCTTACGCTATGGGCATCGATTACTTCACCGCCACCAAATACTTTTGCCTTCAGGTTTTGTCTGCGACTGCCCATACCAATCATTCGTTCAATCAGTTTTTCAATGGCTATGTTACCGTATTTAGGCGATGCAAGGCCCTGACCATTCCATAGCGGCAACATAAAATGGTTCATGCCACCGATTTTCAATACAGGATCAAAAAGACACACAGCAACGCATGAACCCAGAATGGTATGAATGTAATATGCTTCCTTGCTATTAAACAGAGCTGCCGGATATAAATAATGTACCGGAATATTGTCAACTGGGTTGTTCATTAAAAAATATCAGAATCATCAAACATAAATTCATCTCCAGAAGAACTGAATCCCTGAGAGATTGTTTCAAATTCGGTTAGGGAGACGGTGAAGGTTGTTCCTTTATTTATCTGGCTTGAAACATGGATTTTCCCGTTTAATAAATCAATCAGGGCTTTGCTTATTGACAGTCCCAGGCCATGGCCACGGTTGAGAGAATTAATGCCGGAATCCAGCCGTTTAAACCTGTCGTAGATGATCTGCTGGTTTTTATTGCTCAAGCCGCAGCCATAATCTTTTACCGTAAGTTCAAGAATGCCATCGGCATTATTTACAGACACTTCGATGTTGCTATCTTCAAAACTGAATTTTACAGCATTGCTTAACAAATTGGTAAGTATAATTCGCAATTTTTCAGGATCAGTTTTAAATGTATTTACCTCACCTTCATTTTCTGGTACATTATGTGAAAACATGATTTGCACCTTCTTTTTGTTTGCTTCAATTCTGAAGGAATCCATGGTATTTTCAATAAGCTTTACGATATCAACATCCATCACCTCGGGATTGAGTTCACCGGCCTCAATTTTAGCAGCCATGAATATGTTTCTTAGCTGAAAATCAAGGTTGAATGCTTCAGAATGAATCAATGCAACCATAGAGATCACCTTTTTCCAATCTTCTTTCTTTACTGATAAAATAGATTTTGACAGTGCCAGAATAGAAGTAAAAGGATTGATAATTTCATTGGTTATGTTTGAAATAAAATGACTTTTTAGTGCCTCTGACTCCTCCAGTTTCTTGTTTACTGCCTGAAGTTCTTTCATCGATTGTTTGTTTTCATCGAAGCGGCGCTGCAGCTCTTCCAGCAATTCTTTATCCGAAATTCTCTTCATAATATAAAAATCAGGTTCGTGAAAAAATTGTAGGGCGAATTTGTTTCAGTGGCACATCAAGATTAGTTATGGATTCTGAATGGCCCAAAAAGAATATACCACCGGGTTTTAATTTTGTACATAATTTGTTTATCACTTTTTCCTGTGTTTCCCTGTCAAAGTAGATGAGTACATTGCGACAAAAAATAACATCAAAGGTGTCATTCACAGCATAGGAACTGTCCATAAAATTTAATCGTTGAAAGGCCATTTTTTTTCTTAACTGGGGAATCACTCTTACAGTTGGATTTTCACGGTTCTTGCTTTTGAGAAAATACTTCTTTTTAAGAGAAAGGGGAATCATTTCTGCCCGCTGCTCTTTATAAATGGCGTTAACAGCAGCCTGAAGCATACGCGATGAAATATCGGTGCCTGTTATGGCATAATCCAATCCGGGAAATTTTTGTTTTAATTCCTCCATGGTAATGGCAATAGTATAGGGTTCTTCTCCGCTAGAGCAACCGGCACTCCAAATTTTCAATAGTTTTCGGCTGTATTTGTCAGGCAAAAGACTGGGAATAAGGTGGTTTGTCATAAACTCAAAATGCACCGGTTCACGAAAGAAATCAGTTTTATTGGTGCTCACCACATCCATCATGTGGATGATTTCGTCAGACTGCCCTTTTTTATCGAAAACAAAATCGATGTAATCGGAAAAACAACTGATTTCAAGTGCTTTTAGGCGTTTTTGCAGCCGGCTTTGGAGCATTGTTTTTTTTACCGGTGGCATTTTTATCCCGTATTGGGTATAAATAAAATTGCTCAGTTTGTCGAATTCTTTATCAGAGAGTTTAGCCTGGTAAATCTCTCCTAGAACAGTATTCTTAGTCATCTAGTTTTATTAATACATAAACAAAATAGTACCGTGCTTAAATAGTTTCCTCCAATAATTTGTTGTTGTTTGAGAATTGTTTAATTGCCTTGTTGGTATCCAGCACCAGAGCAATGGTCCCATCGCCCAGTATAGTGGCGCCGGAGATTATATCCTGGTTTTTATAATATTTACCCAAAGGTTTTAGCACCGCCTGATATTCACCAACCACATTATCGACAACCAACCCTACCTTTTTATCTTCATAATGCACCACTACTACTTCTTCTAATCTATTGGTGCTCTCCGATAGTTTAAATTCCTCTCTTAAATTGAAAAAAGGAAACTGTACACCCTCAAGGACAACTACATGATTAAATGTATTCACAACTTTATCGTGTTCAGCAGCATAAATCTTGTCAACGGCGGTAAGAGGTAATACGTAATGTGTGCCGTCTATCTTTACCAGCAGGCCGTCGATAATTGAAAGTGTTAAAGGCAGTTTAATAGTAAGTGTTGTTCCTTCGCCCAAAACTGAATCTACTTCAACTTCACCACGGATATCTGCTATTTTCCGTTTCACAACATCCATGCCCACACCCCGGCCAGAAACATCTGTAACAGAAGTTGCTGTGGAAAAACCCGGAAGAAAAATCAGATCAAGCGTTTCTTTGGGAGTAAGTGGTGTTTCTGCAGTAATAATCCCTTTACTAATGGCTTTGTTCCTTATCATTTCAGGATCAATACCGTTTCCATCGTCTGAAATTTGAATATGCACATTGGCTCCTGAATAATATGCACTTAATTTTATGGTGCCGGTTCTGTTTTTCCCGCGTTTTTCACGAATTTCGGGTGTTTCAATCCCATGGTCCATGCTGTTGCGAATAATGTGCAACAACGGATCAGTCAGGCTCTCTATAATGGTCTTATCAAGTTCAGTATCGGTTCCTTCAGCAATGAATTGCACTTCTTTTTTTAGTTCACCCGATAGATCACGAATTAACCTGTGAAAACGGGTAATCATATTTTCAATGGGTATCAGCACAATGCTAAAAGCAATGTCTCTTAATTGCCTGGAGAGTTTTTGAACATTTTCTGAGATGGCGCTTAATTCGGGCATATCTTTTTCATTGGAAAATAATGCCAGCCTTGCCTGTGTTGTAACCAGTTCACTTACCAGGTTCATAAGGTTATCCAGTTTATCTGAAGAAACCCTGATGCTGGATATGGTACTTTCTTTACTGGTAAGGTTGGTTTTTGCCTGAATGGCTTTTTTAACTTTGCTGGCCATGGAGGGTTTTAGGTTGTCGGCAATTTCCTTGATGCTGTCAAAGCCAATATCTTCACCTTTGTCAAATGCTTTTTTTATTTTTTTTACAAAGGTTTTATTTATTACCAGGTTTTTATCGGATAGCAATTGAATATCAAGTGTACAGTTGTCTTCAACAAAGATAAATACATCAGTGATGTCATTCAGGGTTTTATCCGTGCTGAGGATTATCTCCCAGTAGACGTATGATTTTTCAGGGTTTAACTCCTGAAGTACCGGCAAATTATTTAAATGGGGAAAAATAAGGGCTTCACCCAATCCATGCAGCTCATCAACCAAATAAAGAGGGTTGGTTCCATTATTGAAAATGTCTTCGTGAGGTTGGAAAAGAATATAGTAGGTAGTTGTTTTTTCGTCCTCCTGGGTTTCTGATTCTACTACTATATTGTCAGAAACGAGGGGTACTTTTCTTACAATTTTTTGAATTTCAACCAACAAAAAACTTTGTTTGGCATTGAGCTCATTTTCATCCAGATTGTCGGCATTCATCAAATCTTTCAGGTGGTCTACTGATTCGAGTGTAAGGGTAAGCAATTCACTGCTAATGGCAAGTTTGTCGTTTCTAACCAGATCGTAAATGTTTTCAAGATCGTGGGTAAATTCGCTTATTTTTTCGAATCCAAACATGGCCGATCCACCTTTGAGGGAATGCATCGCCCTAAATACTTTTTCGATGATAGCTTTGTTTGCCGGATTGTTTTCAAGCTCTAACAAAGACTCTTCGAGATCATTTACATGATCATAAGCCTCTTCAAGGAATTTTTTCTGAAAATTATCCATATTACCTTAGTACTTTATTAATTGCAGCGATAAGTTTTGCTGGAACAAAAGGTTTAATAATCCATCCTGTGGCACCGGCTTCCTTGGCCTCCATTTTTTTTGCGGCCTGCGATTCTGTTGTAAGAAAAAGAATGGGTACACGTTGGTAGTTTTCCATTTTCCTGACTTCTTTTATTAGTCCGATGCCATCCATTTCGGGCATGTGTAAATCGGTAATAATGAGGTCGATGGTCCGGCCGTCAAAGAATTTTAACGCATCTTTTCCGTCAATGCCGACAAGTACTTCATATCCCTCGTTTTGTAAAGTAAAATTTACAACCTCCCGGATACTTTCCGAATCATCAACAATTAGAATTGACTTAGCCATGATACTTAATTTACTTGATTAATATTTTGAATTTCTGTTAATAATTTTCCAAACCCTGAACGCGAAAGCAATGATTTCAACTCATCATTTGCTTCAAGTGTGAGTGAGTATTCAATGCCCAGCTCATGTGCCTTACGCTCTGTGGCAAACAGCAACTGTAATCCGCTTACATCAATATTTTCCATTTTTTTCATGTTGACAGCAACCGAATTGCATGAATTTATCCGTTCCAGAATGCTGTTTTTAAGCTCAGAAACGTCTTCTATGGTCAGATACTGACTGATTTCAACAGAGAGTTTTTTGTGTTTCCCTTTTTTATTTTCTTTAATTTTTATGAATTCTCGCATCTTATCTGTGTTTTAAAAGAACTCTACATCATTGTCATCCTCGTTTTCTTCCGTGTTGTCATCCGATATAGTTTTATTCAATGTATTCTCATGCACATCATATTCACTTTGCATGGTATATTTTTGTTTGATGAATTCCAGGTTCTTTCTTTTATATACCGGATCATTGGACACGTCCTCTTCAAGCAAGCTAATGTTGATTGTGTTTAATTCGTCAATCACCTGCTCAATTACCTGATCAAAATATTCATAGTATGCGATATTATCAACCACCTCATTCAGGGTTTTTGAAAGTCCGCGTGCATTGCTTCTTAGCTCATTTATTTTTGTGGTAAGTTCAGAAGCATAAACATGCAGCTGGTTTGCAAGTGGTTTGTTCAGTATTATTGCATTTCTTTCATTGTTAAATCTTTGTGCCGTATCAGACAGGTTATTCAGGATATTTAGAAAATTCTCATACCCTGGGGCAAAACCCAGGCAGTCATTGATGTTTGTTTCGATAGAAACCAGGATATCTTTTAGTTCCTTCAATGTTTCAGGACTAAGCCTGTCATCAGCAAATAATTCAAGATTGGAATTGAATTGGCTGATGTTGGTAAACATCTGATTCATTTTGCTTAATGACTCAGAAGATTCAGTAAAAACTCCAAATGCAGTGCTGAAGTCAAGTTGTTGCCATTTTTCAACAACCTTATAATAGAATTGATAGATTTTACTTAATTCTTTGGGACAGTTTTCTGATACCCGGGCATATTCTTTACAACCCGTGCTGATCTTATCAATGTTGTCCGAGATGGTAAGCAGACTGGTAGTTATGGTTTTAATGGCTTTTTGATAATCATTGTTTACATGAAATAGCTGTGCTGCCTGTAAACCTGAGATATCCCTTATTTGATAAAAATATTTTACGCTCTTATGTATATCATCGTTTTCTGGTTGATCCTTTATTAAATCAAGTTCCTGAATTATTTCGTTGTGTATCTGCTGGATATGTTCAACTTTTTGCCTGACGATATCATGATACTGCAATTTGGTAACGATATTGGAAACAGCCTGATTATTCTCCTCCAACCATTCCTTTACATTATTAATGGTATCCTGTGGAGGTTCGCATATTGGAGTAACAACGGCCCGTTCAAAGTTGTAATTCCAGTCAATAGTGAGCTGATCAATTATTGACTGAAGATGTTGTTCCATGCAATGATAATTGCGCAGAGTAACCTCGAGTACCTGCAACACATCAGTTAACTGTTTATTATACCATTCTTTTATAGCGGAATCAATTTTCTCCAGCTCCATTATATTATTGGTAACCCACAGTTTTAAGGAAACGATATTTTGCTTTAAATTTTTTATGCAAATGATAAGCAGCGGTTCAACATGTGCAATACTTTGTTTTAGGTTTGTTAATCCAATGATTATAGACCTATAAGTTTTATCAATTGATTTTAGATCCTGATTTGTCCTTTCCAGATCTGATAATGCTTTTTGGGTAAGTTC
This sequence comes from uncultured Bacteroidales bacterium, assembly GCA_964652315.1. Taxonomy (GTDB): domain Bacteria; phylum Bacteroidota; class Bacteroidia; order Bacteroidales; family JAAAOM01; genus CAZZBU01. The sequence goes on along the minus strand of CAZZBU010000015.1, from coordinate 29,930 downwards.
ACTAATTTTAGGGTTAAAAATATCATTGGATATGGTTTCCAGTGATTTGATATCGTTATAGGAATGTTTTAAAACCTTATTGATCTCAATAAAATCTTTGGAAGAGAATTCCATAAGATCGATGATTCGATTATCTATTCTTTTGAAGATGTCTTTAATTTCTTCAATTGAATAGGTCTCTAATAAGAGGCTTAAAATTTTCTTTGTTTCTCTATCTTTCTTCATCATACAACAGGATGTACTTCATCCACTTAACAAAACATGTGCTTTGTTATTTTTTTTTTCAATAAAAATGAATGAATTAAATTACCCCAGTATTTTTTCTACTTTTTCGACTAATTCCTCGATATCCAGTGGTTTGTTAATAAACTCGTCTGCCCCCATGTTCATGATTTTCTGAACGTTGGGTTGGTCGGTTACTGCCGATATTACAATAACAGGTATATTTTTTGTTTCTTCACTGCTTTTAATCTGTTTCAGAAAATCATAGCCGCTGATTCTGGGCATTAATAAATCCAACAGAATCAAATCAGGTACTTTTTTTTCAATGGCTTTATAAGCTTCCTTTGCATTAAGGGTAGGAATAATGTGATATCCCATTTCAGACAACACGGCTTCAATGAGTACAACATTGGTAGTTGAGTCATCAATAACCAGTATATCAGCCTCTTTTGTGGTTTTAATATTTTTATTCAACATGGCTGTATCGTTATTCATAAGGACTATTCAATTTGAGAAACAAGTTATAAAAAAAAAACTTATAGAAAAAAAATAATTTAATTCTTGTACATAAGGTTTCAACGTAAATTTACGCGGAAAGATACTATTGCGCAAACTTTATTTAAGTGAGATTACTTACCTTATTAGGATGATTTAAATCATCGAAATGAATGTGTAATTTAAAATTATTAAAATAATTTTATATATTTATTGAAAAAGAAATTGAATGTGAACCAAATCAAAGGTGTGTCAAATAATCATATTTCTGAACAGGAAACACTTCCGTTTGCTAAACTATTGACCGAGGATGAGTTAAAACTTATTGAGGAGAATAGCAATACGGTCAATTATCATAAAAAGGAAGTTATTTTTCGGCAGGGAACCCGAACATCACACATGATGTTTATTAAATCGGGATACGTAAAAATCTTTAAAGAAGGCCGGAATAATAAATATATTGTATTAAAAGTTTCAAAACCTGGCAATTTTTTGGGCCTGATGTCAATTTTTGGCAGTCAGATTCATGAATATTCTGCGGCATCAATCGATGAAACGGAAATAGGATACATTGATTCGAATATTTTTAATTCTATTTTGCAGAAAAACGGTAAATATGCCACGCGGTTAGTTCAAATATTAAGTCAGGAAGGATTGTACATCTTCAATCGGCTGATGAGTCAGTCACATAAGCAATTACCCGGGCGTATTGCAGATGTTTTGCTTTATTTTTCTGAAGATATTTATGAAAGTTACGTTTTCTCCTTTCCATTTACCCGTCGTGAGTTGGCTGAGCTGGCAGGTACTACAAAAGAGAGTTTTATAAGAACGCTTACAGAGTTTAAAAATGATAAAATAATAAAACTCGATGGATCAAAGGTCGAAATCGTAAGTTTAAAAATTATTAAAACACTCAGTCAATTAGGATAGTAAATAATTTTTCAATTCAGCTGGAATATGTCCAAACCATTGAAGATACTTATTGTTGATGATATTTTTACAAACCGGTTGTTGTTATCAGAGATCTTTAACGATCTTGATTTCGTGCATGTGGAAGCGGAGAACGGTAAAGAAGCTATTGATATACTTGGAAAAGAAGATATCGATGTAGTGCTAATGGATATTGAAATGCCGGTTATGAATGGTCTGGAAACCACACGGCATATTCGCAACACTTTTCCTGAGCCTAAATGTAACATGCCTATTATTGCATTAACAGCTCATAATCCCAACCTGTTTTTCGATGATTTTAAAGATGTTGGGTTTACAGATTTGATAACAAAACCGTATTCTATTGAAAAAATTACAAAAGTGATAAAATCACTGTTTACATAGGCCCGGAAAGGGATTATAAATCCCTGTACACCAAGTCAAGAATCTTTTGAATCCCTGCAGCATCTGTTTCATCAAAATTTTGCAGTGAATCGCTGTCAATATCAATTACACCAGTAATTTGGTTCTGGTTATTAAACAATGGAACTACCAATTCTGACTTTGAGCGGGAATCACAGGCAATATGTCCGGGAAATGAATGTACATCGCCAACAATTACCGGTTTTTGACTGTTGATGCCTGCCCAACATACACCGGTATTCTTTTTTAGCTTAAGGCATGCCAGGGGCCCCTGATAAGGGCCAACAAGTAAATCCCCATCATGCAACAAGTAAAAACCTGTCCAGAAAAAATCTTTCATTTTATGGTGCAGGACAGCATTAATTGTAGCCATCCTGCTTAGTGGCGATTTAATGTCCGTTACCAGTGCCTCAATTTGGGTAAATAACCTGTCATATTTTTTTTCTTTTTTATTCTTTTCAGTCATAATCAAATTTTTTTAGAAACTTATATTAATTCAATCCGAAATATTTCTTATTCACATGTATGTAATTAGAAGCTAACTGCTAAATTCTGGAGAATTAATCAGCACAGGTTTGTTTTTTCTGCAAAATTAATTTTAATCCACACCTTACAAAAGAATGCGTTTCAATCAATCATGATTTTTTACCCGGTATTACCCATTAACCATTTCAAATTAGTACTTTTGCGCCCTAAAAAATATTTCATGGATTTTCATCAAGAAATAAAAAGAAGAAGAACATTTGGTATAATTAGCCATCCGGATGCGGGCAAAACTACCCTGACAGAAAAACTTCTGTTGTTTGGTGGGGCAATACATGTTGCCGGCGCTGTAAAATCCAATAAAATAAAACGAACCGCCACATCGGATTTTATGGAAATTGAACGCCAGCGGGGCATATCTGTTGCTACATCTGTGATGGGATTTCAATATAAAGGCTTTAAAATTAATATTCTGGATACTCCCGGGCATGAAGATTTTGCGGAAGATACTTACAGAACACTTACAGCTGTTGATAGTGCAATTATAGTCATTGATGTGGCAAAAGGGGTTGAAAAACAAACACGTAGATTAATGGAAGTATGCCGGATGCGTAATACACCGGTTATTGTGTTTGTTAATAAGCTCGACCGGTTGGGAAAAGATCCGTTTGAACTAATGGATGAGATTGAGGAGGAATTGCAGATATCGGTCAGGCCCCTTAGCTGGCCCATTGGCATGGGAGACAGGTTTAAAGGAGTTTATAACCTGTTTGAGAAGAAATTGAACCTGTTTACATCAGAATTAAAGTTTGAGGTAGGGGAGAGCATTGAGTTTTCGGATATCCAGGATGCGACTTTGTCCGATTATGTTGGTGATTATGCCAGAAAAATCAGGGAGGATGTTGAATTGATCGAAGGCGTATATCCACACTTTGAGCATGAAGAATACCGAAAAGGTAAATTGGCACCCGTGTTTTTTGGCAGCGCTTTGAATAATTTTGGTGTCCGCGAATTACTCGATTGCTTCACTCAGATTGCACCCCACCCAACTAAAAGTACGAGCATTCAGCGTGAGATTAATCCTTTTGAGGATAAGTTTTCGGGATTTGTTTTTAAGATACATGCCAATATGGATCCTAATCACCGGGATCGTCTGGCCTTTATTAAGATTTGTAGCGGAACCTTTAAGCGGAATACACCTTATCTGCATGTGCGGCAAAATAAAAAGCTAAAATTTTCAAATCCAACGGCCTTTATGGCTCAAAAAAAATCCATTATCGATGAAGCCTTTCCGGGAGATATTATTGGACTGCATGATACAGGGAACTTTAAAATAGGAGATTCCCTCACAGAAGGCGAACATATTGAGTTTAAAGGGTTGCCGAGTTTCTCTCCTGAATTATTCCGGTATGTGGAGAATGCTGATCCTCTAAAATATAAACAATTGGCAAAAGGTTTGGATCAGCTCATGGATGAAGGCCTTGCGCAATTATTTATCGGAGCGGCAAACGGAAGAAAAATAATAGGTACGGTTGGGGCTTTACAGTTTGACGTGATTCAATACCGGTTGCAACACGAATATGGAGCTGCCTGCCGTTATGAGCCTATCCAACTGCATAAAGCTTGCTGGATAAAAAGCAATAATAAGGCTCAACTGGAGGATTTTAAAAAACGGAAATATCAGTATATGGCTTTGGATAAACATAACCGGGATGTTTATCTTGCTGATTCAGCGTATGCGCTTGAAATGGCAAGACAAAAATTCCCGGAAATTGAATTTTATTTCACTTCTGAATTTTAAGTGTAATTATTAATCCACAACCTGTTGTTAACCTATCCAGATGGAAGAGTTGGCTTCAATATAATCATATACGCGGATTATCTTATACTGGTTGTGAGGTAAAGGTTGTACAATGATGCGTTTGTTATCTTTGGCATAAAGTAAAAAGTGTGAAAATTGAAAACAATCAACATCAGTTGGTTTAATACCCAGGTTGTTTATTTCTTTTTCAGTTAAGCATTGTCCTTTTTTTAAATCCAAAGATCTGCCAGTAGTAGTATATTTTTCCATGGTAGTAGATGTTTTGATAAATAACTTTTGGTAAATCTAGCCGGAATCTATATCATTTTCAATATATATTCAATGACATATAACACTAATAACAGGTGATTTTAATCACCGGATAAAAATAAAGTTTGGCACAACAACTGATATATATCATGCTTTTAAATGTTGTATTCCGGACTTTTTTCTCTTTTTGTATGGTATTAACCAGGAAACTGATACTAAAGTTGTATAAAATATAAAATAATTTCAGTTTGGATATCATTCTTATTTTATAAATTTCATTTTCGAAAAAATAATTAATTCATGGATAACATTGATAAGGTAGAGTTGCGGGCGCTTAAGGCTAAGGACTATGAAGAAATTAAGGATACGATGATTGACTCTTATCAGAACTGGCCCGGCGTATATTGGAAGGAACATCATATACGCAAGTTGTTGCGGATTTTTCCTGAAGGACAGTTAGGGATTTTGATCAACGATAAAATTGTTGGTTGCGCCTTATCAATTATTGTTAATTATGAACATTTTAGTGATGAACATACGTACGATGAAATAACCGGTAATTATACTTTTGAGACACATTCTCCAAGGGGTGATGTCTTATACGGTATTGATATCTTTGTCAGACCTGAGTACCGCGGTCACAGGCTCGGAAGGCGTTTATACGATGCCCGTAAAGAATTGTGCGAGCGACTCAACCTAAGAGCTATTATTTTTGGCGGGCGCATTCCAAATTACTATAAATACGCCAAAGAGATAAAACCCAAGGAATACATTAATAAAGTAAAGACTAAGGAAATAAATGATCCTACCCTAACTTTTCAGATATCAAATGACTTTCATGTGAAAAAAGTCCTGAAAGGATATCTTCCGGGAGATAAGGAGTCAAAGGAATTTGCTGTTTTACTTCAATGGGATAATATTCTTTACCAAAAAGATAAGACTAAGCTATCAACAAATAAGCAGGTGGTAAGGCTGGGACTGGTCCAATGGCAAATGCGTTCGTACAGGACTAAAGAAGACTTATTCGAACAAATAGAGTTTTTCATTGATGCTGTGGCTGGCTACAAAAGTGATTTTGTACTGTTTCCGGAATTTTTTAATGCCCCCCTTATGGCGGAATATAATGATCTCGATGAACCGGATGCCATTAGAAAACTTGCTGAGTATACCGAAGATATCCGTGACAGGTTTTCTTCACTCGCTATTTCGTATAACGTCAATATAATCACAGGCAGCATGCCTTATGTGATCGACGACAGATTATTTAATGTTGGGTTCTTATGCCGGAGAAATGGTACTGTAGAGCGGTATGAGAAGATACATGTAACCCCGGATGAGGCAAAATTCTGGGGTATGGCAGGAGGAGATAAAATACGCGTATTTGAAACCGACTGTGGTAAAATAGGTGTGTTGATCTGCTATGATGTGGAATTTCCTGAATTGGCGCGTATTCAGGCTCAAAAGGGCATGAAAATATTGTTTGTGCCATTTTTAACAGATACGCAGAACGGATATTCAAGAGTAAGGCATTGTGCCCAGGCACGGGCCATTGAAAATGAATGCTATGTCGCTATTGCCGGCTCAGTTGGTAACCTTCCAAAAGTATCAAACATGGATATACAGTTTGCTCAATCAGTGGTATTTACGCCTTGCGATTTTTCCTTCCCTACGAATGGTATCAAGGCAGAAGCAACGCCAAATACCGAAATGATTCTGGTGGCAGATGTGGATATTGATTTGCTGGCTGAACTACATGCTTATGGAAGTGTACGTAACCTGAAAGACAGGAGGCTGGATTTATATGATGTTTCGCAAAAGAAAGCGACTGATGATGATGAAGAATTGGATTAATAAAACAAAAACCCCCGTATTGCTACAGGGGTTTTTTTGGTGATTCAGCTGGGGCTCGAACCCAGGACCCCATCCTTAAAAGGGATGTGCTCTACCAGCTGAGCTACTGAATCAGCCGCGTTGCTCAAAAGCGGTTGCAAATATAATATCTTATTTTAACCATTCAAATCTTTTTATAAGAAAATTCAAGATTTTTAGAACCTAAAATTATAACCTCCTGCTAACAAATTTGTTTTTGATTATATTTATTTGTTTTATAAAACCAATTCTTGAGTTTTTCCGTTAAAAGATCTAGTATTGTTTGTTTATCATGCTTAAAAAAATGATTGTTTTAGGTGAAATTTGCTGCTTGTTTTCAATTATACAATATCAAATACAGTAAAAATATTTATTAATTTCAGGTTAAAATCGACGAACTATGAAAAATAAAACATTACGTATTGCGGCAATTGTTATTCTGCTTGCCGGTTTCATTCCCTCAAAAGCACAGGTTAAAGACCTGGGTAATTTTATGGCCGGAGGGGTAGAAGATGCTTCAGCTCTTTTTGATGCTTACCTGTCACCCTATATTAACGGTTTTGGAGCCAGCCTTACAGGAGGATGGTTTAATACAGCAAAGCCTCACAAGTTGGGTGGATTTGACATTACAGTTACAGGCAATGTGGCCATTGTACCTGATCAATATAAAACCTTTGATGTGGAAGCTTTAGGTTTGCAAACTTTTGCACTGGCTCCCGGTGAATCAAACATAGCACCTACTATAGCTGGTGAAAGTGAGAAGGGACCTCAGCTGAATTATAACCTTCCAGAAGGTGCCCCGGATATTGCTGCCTTTCAACTTCCCCAGGGTGTGAACAACCGGTATGTTCCTTCACCTATGCTGCAGGTTGGTATCGGGCTTATTAAAGGAACCGAAATTATTGGACGGTATACTCCTGAACTCTCATCCGGCGGTCTTTCATTCGATATGTGGGGAGTAGGGTTAAAACACAGTGTAAAGCAATGGATACCAGTTCTTTCAAAAATGCCAGTATTTCATTTATCGGTAATGGGAGGGTACACCCAGCTTAATTCAAGCACCCAACTAACTGTAACACCTTCAACAATCGGAGTTGAGTCTTACCCTGTTGCTTCCGGTGAGGGCTGGGTTTCAGAATCTCATTGGGATGACCAGTCGATGGACATTATTGTTAAAAGTTTTACTGGTAATGTATTGGTATCTGCCAACCTTCCGGTTATATGTTTTTATGGTTCGGCCGGATTTGCAACAACTAACACAGAATTAAGCCTTCTGGGTAATTATCCTATCTTTGATGTAAATGATGAAGAAATAAATTCTCTTGAGGATCCGATATCCATCAGCATTAAAAACCAGGATGGCGGTGTAACAAAGCCGAGGTTTACTGCAGGCATGAGGTTAAAATTTGCAGTGGTAACCCTGCATTTTGATTATACCTATGCCAATTACAGTATGGCAACTGCCGGGCTGGGTATTAGTTTCAGATAATATATTTTTAACAGAATATTTTTAAGGCCTGTCGAAGAGATTCGGCAGGCTTTATTGGTTAAAAATTGAGCAAATAGGTAAAACAACAAAATCCGGGGTTGTTTCGGAGAGGAGTTCTTATACTCTTATGGTACCCTTACTTGATTTACTACCCAACACTTCAATGTCAAAATTTGTTTGTTAAAAGTTTATGCCCATTCTTACTACAGGGCTGTCCGGATAAGAATTCAGGTTTTCATTGATATTCCACAACACAAACAAATTGAAGGATGAGCGTTCCCCCAGGGGGAAGCCTAATCCGCCACCAACCCATACATTGTGTGTGATAAACCGTTGCTGATTCTGAGAAATTCTGAGGTTGTCAAAATAGCGGCTTTCCAGGCTTAATCCTTCATACTCCAAATGAGCTATGACTGAGTTATTTAGCCCCAATGGAATAATCTTATTCAGGTTTTGAACCAGATTGTATCGTGTAAATACGCCACCACCGTATATGTGGGTGTCGAAATTAGTGAATTTATCTTTGTAATACAGGTAGGAAATTCCTACACCCGATGACAAACGAGGAGTTATCCTATACCCGACAAGAGGAGCAGCTTCGATAAGGGTAATGGTTCCAAACTGCAAACCGATATTACCACCAAAATAAATCCGTTCTTTAAATGGAGGCTTTCCTTCATCTTTTTGCTGACTCATGCCTGGTACATGATATAGGGTTAGCATGAAAAATAATGGCAATAAAGCCAGACCTGGCGATAATGATGTTGCTTTCCTTGTATTATTTATCATCTTTGTCATCAAAAATTTTTAATAACCTGAAATGAATATTATTGTCACCGGAGCCAGCAGGGGAATAGGTTACGCCACTGTTCACCACCTGGCCAGAGAAAAAACAAATGCTATTCTTGCTATATCAAGAAATGAGCCAAATTTAATCCAACTGCGCGATGAATGCCAGAAACTGGGCAATCAAAATGTACTGGTAAAATCCTTTGATTTGCGAAACGATGATATTTCAGTGTTGCTTGAAACCATTAATGAGTGTTTTTCACACCTCGACATCCTGATTAATAATGCCGGGGCGTTAATTAACAGGCCATTTGCGGCAGTTACAAAAGATGAAGCACACCATGTTTTTGACGTGAATTTTTTTAAACCCTTTGAACTAATCCAGCTGACCCTGCCTTTCCTCCGGTTAAGCAAACTGGCCCATGTTGTGAATATTACCAGTATGGCCGGATTTCAGGGTAGCTCTAAATATCCCGGTTTAAGTGTTTACAGTTCTTCCAAGGCAGCGTTAACCTGCCTTACTGAATGCCTGGCTTCAGAATTTAAAGACAGCAATATCCGGTTTAATGGGCTCGCTCTGGGAGCAACCCGGACCGAGATGCTTTCAGAGGCATTTCCCGGATTAAATGCACCTGTAAATGCTGATACAATGGGAGAGTATATTGCCAGATTTTCTATGCATGGGCATAAGGTATACAATGGAGCCGTATTACCGGTTACCATTTCAAATCCTTAATCAGCCTTAATAACATTGTTTTTCAGTAATTCCTAACTCATCCAGAGGACAGCGAACAAATGTGCCTTCGCCATATTCCTTGGTTTCGATTTCACCTTTAAGTACCCGTAAACCATTCATTGCTAATGCATACATTTCGTCTTCACCAGGATAGATAACTACCGGGGCAATGAAGGAAACCATTTTTTTTATGTATTCAACAATCATGGTATTATGCGACATACCTCCTGTGAGAATAATGGCATCTGCTTTGCCATGAAGAACTACCGACATTGCACCAATTTCTTTTCCAATCTGGTATGACATGGCTTCCTGTATGATTTTGGCTTTTTCATTGCCTTCGCGGACCATAAGCTCGACCTCGTAAGCACTATTGGTTCCGAGATAGGCTATCAATCCTCCTTTGCCACTTATCCATGACATGATTTCTTCTTTGGTGTAATTGCCACTATAACAGTAATCCACCAAATCACCTGCTGGCATTGTACCGGAACGCTCTGGGGAGATGGGCCCATTTCCATCAAGGGCCTGGTTTACATCAATTACACGTCCGTGTTGGTGAGCACCCACAGAAACACCACCACCCAGGTGAGCGAGGATAAGGTTAAGCTCTTCATACTTACGATTGATTAATCTGGCGTAATCACGTGCAATGGATTTATGGTTTAGGGCATGAAATATGGAATATCTCCGGAATTTCGGATGTCCGGCTACCCTGGCTACAATTTGCATTTCATCCACCACTACAGGGTCGGCTATCAAGGCCTGTGCACCAGGAATTGATTTGGCCAGGTCATCAGCTATTAGTCCGCCCAAATTACTGGCGTGCTCTCCAAGAACTCCATTTCGCAGGTCGTTTTTCAGGGCTTCGTTTATTTTATAAACCCCGGACTGAATAGGCCTTACTAAACCACCACGGCCAACAACTGTTTCAATTTTTGTGACATCTATATGGCTGTCTTTCAGTTCTTGAAGTATGATTTCTTTCCGGTATTGAAATTGATCCACAATCTGGTTGAAGTTTTTTAATTCTTCATGAGGATGTTTTATGTTTTTAAGGAAAACCGGTTTTGTATTTTGATAAATTGCAATTTTTGTTGAAGTGGATCCCGGATTAATCGCTAAAATTTTATGTGTCATGTGAATGTTGTTACGAGTTTTAACCTAAATTAATGTTATTATCAGTATCATCCAATGACAAATCTTATCATTCATCAACTGGGTTCTCCATAAAAGTAGCTAAAGCGATAGAAAGCAATTTACTTTTTTTTGAATCTGCTCTGGAAGTCAGTACAATAGGTGCTTTTGCTCCCATAACCAATGCAGCCACCGAAGCTCCTCCAAGAAAATTTAATGATTTATATAAAACATTGCCTGCATTTATATCAGGGGCAATCAGAATATCAGCCTGGCCGGCCACTGTACCTTTAATGCATTTGTGTTTTGCTGCTTCTTTAGATACCGCATTGTCAAGAGCCAGCGGACCGTCAACCACACAATTCTTTATCTGGCCTCGCTTATTCATTATTGAAAGTTGGGCAGCATGCAGTGTTGCTTCCATCTTAGGATTGACATTTTCAATGGCAGCGAGAACAGCAACCTTAGGAATAGTTACACCAAGTCTGGTAAACAATGTAACTGCATTATTGATCAGCACAGCTTTTTCAGGGATGTCCGGATTAATATTCATAGCAGCATCTGTAACTCCCAATAATTTTCGGTAATACGGTGATTCAAACACAGCGATATGACTGAGTAATCCTTCATCAAGTAGTCCAAAATTTTTATGAAGTACCGCTTTAAGAAAAGTCTCTGTACTAATGTATCCTTTCATTAGGATATCCGCTTTTCCTTCATGAACCAATCTTACTGCCTTTTCTGCAGCAATGTCTGCCTCCTGTACATTAACAAGGTGATAATATTCCGCATTAAAATCAATTTCTTTACATAAACGGGCAATTTCATTCCGTTCACCAATCAGTGTAGGTTTAATCAGATTCAGTTTAGTTGCTTCCTTAACAGCTTCGAGTACATGTATGTCTTCGGCGGCTGCAACCACCAATTTTCGCGGTTCATGTGCTTTTTTTGTTTTTAATAAATCATCTAATTTTTTAATCATAGGATATCGTTTTAGGTTATAAACAAAAAAACTCTGCCACTTTGTTCGCGACAGAGTTAAGTTATTTAAATTAATTTTTTTTTGCGATGACTTACATTAGCTTTATCTATCAGAAATTATTTGTTTTGTATCTCTGGCAATAACAAGTTCTTCATTAGTTGGTATTACCATTACCTTAACTTTTGATGTATCCTTACTGATAGTAACTTCTTTGGAACGTACGCCATCATTTTTTGATTTGTCAAACTCAAGGCCCATGTATTCCAGTCCGGTGCAGATTTCTTCCCTGGTTTCCGGTCCGTTCTCACCAATACCTCCGGCAAAAATAACAAGGTCAACACCGCCAAGAACAGCAGCATAAGCGCCAAGATATTTTTTTATGCGATAATGGTACATGTCTAATGCCAGTTGTGCTCTTTCGTTCCCTTTTTCCCAGGCTTCTTCTTCAATTTCACGCATATCTGAAGAGATGCCTGTGATTCCAAGCACACCACTTTGTTTATTGAAGACCGTATTAATAGCTGACTGCCCTATTTCCTCTTTGTCCATAATGTATGTCACCACACCAATATCAAGATCGCCGGAGCGTGTGCCCATGATTAAACCCTCGAGCGGTGTAAAACCCATGGAAGTATCCACTGATTTTCCTTCATTGATGGCACACATTGATGCACCATTACCAAGGTGACAGGTAATGATTTTCTGGGTATTGATATCTACTCCCAGTATTTCGCAGGCACGTTTGGCAATGAAGCTATGGCTTGTACCATGAAAACCGTACCGGCGGATACCGTATTTTTTGTATAAAGAATAAGGAATGGCATACATAAAAGAATACTCAGGCATGGTTTGATGGAAGGCAGTGTCAAATACTGCTACCTGAGGTATATCGGGTATGAGCAAATTCATCGCCTGAATACCTTTGAGGTTTGCAGGATTGTGCAATGGAGCCAGTTCAATGCATTTTTCTATCTCCGACAACACGTTTTCATCGATAAAGGCACTGGCACTGAATTTTTCACCTCCATGTGCCACCCGGTGACCACATGCTTGTATCTCATCCAGGCTCTTAAGGCAGCCATGTTTTTCGCTTGTTAATATTCCAAGGACATATTCAATTCCGGTTTGATGATCAACCACTTCTCCTTCGAATTTTACTTTTTGACCATCAGCTTTTTCAAGTTTAATAATCGATCCCTGCATACCAACCTTGTCAACAAGTCCCTTAGCCAAGACTGATTCGTCAGTCATATTAAAGAGTTGATATTTTATGGATGAACTACCACAATTAAGTACTAATACTTTCATCTCTGGTTAATAATTTTTTGTTATTTCTACTTTTTTACCATTCTCATCATAGGAATAAAATCCTTTTCCTGATCGTCTTCCGAGTTGATTAGCCCGGACAAGCTTTTTCAAAACGGGAGAGGCCTTGTACTTAATATCGCCAAATTCGGCGTAAAGGTTATCCATCCATCGCAGTACTTTGTCAAGTCCAATTTTATCAGCCATTTCAAATGGCCCTAAAGAGAGTCCAAGTCCAATTTTCATGGTTGAATCTATATCTTCCATTGCTCCAACACCTTCCATAAGTACCTCGCATGCTTCGTTCATAAGGGCTACAAACAGACGGACACTTATTAGTCCCGGAGACTCTTCAACAGGAATCATTCTTTTATGAATCATCTTTGCAAAGATTTTCACCCTGTCATACGTTTTTTCCGAAGTATATAATCCACGCACTACTTCAACCATTTTTGCCCCGGGGGCATTTGTAAGAAAATGAAGGCTGACACACCTCTCCTTATGTTCAAGTTCTGATGATAGCTCCGTTATCACAATGGTAGTTGAATTAGTGGCAATGATGCAATCCGGATCCACATTTTTTTCAATGTTTTTAAATACTTCTTTCCTGCATTCCGTGCGCTTTTCTCGGGTTGATGAGCGAATTGACTCAATAACCAGATCGCAACCCCTAAGGTTTTCATATCCAATGTAACCCTTTATTCTTGAAAGGATTGCACGTTGTTCGCTTGGGGTCATGCCCCAGTTTTCAATCATGGAGTCAAGCTCTTTTTCAATTTCCTGATAAGCATGTTGTATTTTTGCTTCCGATAGCTCAACAAAAACCACTTCAATGCCATAGGTGCTTATCATCCGTGCAATATCCTGGCCCACTGAACCGCAGCCAACGATACCCACTTTTGAAAAAAGGGTTTTTGGCCGGGCTTTTTTACTCAGGCCATATTCCTCTAATGATTCAACAATGTTTTCTGCCATATTTTTGTTTTTTTAAATATTATTCTGCTGCCTGGTTTGCTGTAATAGCTACTAAATTTACAATATCTGAAACGGAGCATCCCCTGGATAAATCGTTGATTGGAGCGGCCATACCCTGCAAAACAGGCCCCACTGCTTCGGCCCCTGCCATGCGTTGAACCAATTTATAGGCTATGTTTCCGGTTTCAAGTGTTGGAAAAACCAATACATTGGCATTTCCTGCAATTTCACTGCCGGGTGCCTTTGATTTACCAATAGCTTCAACAATTGCAGCATCAGCCTGAAGTTCGCCATCGATTTTTAATCCCGGTGCCATATTCTTCGCTATTTTTGTGGCTTCTACTACTTTATCAACCATCTCATGTTTTGCACTTCCCTTAGTAGAAAAACTGAGCATTGCTACCTTTGGTTCAAAACCTGCAATGGCTTTTGTTGTAGAAGCTGTGGAAACTGCAATCTCTGCCAGTTCGTTCGCAGTTGGATTGGGATGTACCGCACAATCAGCAAATACCATTAGGCCATTCTCACCAAAACTTTTATCTTTAAGAAACATTAAAAACGCACCCGAGACTACACTTATCCCCGGCTTGGTTTTCACAAACTGAAAAGCTGGTCTGAGTACATCTCCTGTAGCATTCTCAGCGCCAGCTACTTCACCATCAGCGTCACCATTTTTTATCATGATGGTTGCAAGGTAGAGCGGATTCTTCAGTAATTCAATTGCCTTCTCTCTGGTAAGCCCTTTGTGTTTGCGTATATCAAGCATAAGGGAGATGTAATCTTCTTTCTTTGTTAAGTTATCAGGGTCAATGATTTCAGCTTTCGAAATCTGATTCAGTGATAATGCAGAAGCTTTCTCAAGGATTTTCTTAGGATCACCAATTAGTATAATCCTGGCAATCCCTTCTTCAATAATAATGTTGGCTGCCTTTAGGGTTCTCTCCTCATAACTTTCGGGTAACACAATGGTTTTCTGATGTGTTTTGGCTTTTTGTTTTATTTCTTCAATCAATTTCATTGTTAATCAATATGTTATGAATTTTCTAAAAAAACAGCCATAAAATTAGTCAAAAAAAAAATAAATGGATTCTCCTGCAGAGTGATATTAATCACTTAAATGGTTTATTGTTAACCTTCAGGGTATCTATTTTGAAGATTATTTATGAATGATTTTAGATTAATTCTAAATTATAATATAAACTAAAACCGGTTTGGTAAAATTAGTAGCTTATATATCATTTATAACAGGTGAATAAGTCATGATGCAAAATTTTTATGACATAAAAGGGTTAATTAACAAAGCTACTTGCTAATTTTACACTTCTTTTAAAAAAAATTTATGGATTTTGGATTGCTCCGGAATGAAATTGAGGGGGATGTGTATACCGATGATGTTAACAGGAAAATTTATTCAACTGATGCATCGGCATATAAAGAACTGCCCATAGCTGTTGTTCGTCCGAAAACGAAAAACGATATAAAACGGTTAATATCTTTTGCTGCAGAAAACAAGGTGGGCCTGATACCACGTACAGCCGGAACGTCGCTGGCCGGGCAGGTTGTCGGGGGTGGAATTATTGTGGATGTTTCAAAGTACTTTACACGTCTGATTGAAGTTAATCCCAAAGAAAGATGGGTGAAACTCGAGCCTGGTGTTGTGTTGGATGAGCTTAATAAGCTATTGAAACCGCATGACCTGCTTTTTGCTCCGGAAACATCTACTTCTAATCGCTGTATGATAGGAGGGATGGTGGGTAACAATTCATGTGGGGCCCATTCGCTGGTTTATGGTAGCACAAGGGATCACCTCCTTGAAATTGAAGGTTTTTTAAGTGACGGTTCAGAGGTTGTTTTTAAAACCACAAGTACAGAGGAGTTTTTTATGAAAACAAAACTTCAAAACCTTGAAGGAGAAATTTACAGGAACATCCACCATACCCTTTCGGATAATTTCTTCCGCGAGGAAATTAAGAAACAATATCCTGATAAACGAAATAAAAGAAGAAACACAGGCTATGCCCTGGATATCTTGGCTGATATGCAGCCATTCAATGCTAAAGGGGATCCTTTCAACTTTTGTAAACTAATTGCTGGGTCAGAGGGTACCCTTGTATTTATAACAGCCATCAAGTTAAGCCTTGAACCCCTACCGCCTCCTGAAAATGCACTGGTGTGTGCCCACTTTGAAACGCTGGAAGAAGCCTACAAAGCCAACCTTATAGCACTGAAGCATCAACCGGTGGCTATTGAACTCATGGATAAAATTATCCTTGACTGTACTAAGGCAAATATCGAGCAACGGAAGAATCGTTTTTTTATAGAAGGCGATCCCGGAGCTATTTTGTGTATTGAGTTTGTAAGTGAATCTAAAGATGAAATCCTGGACATACGCAATAAACTCGTCCAGGATTTTAAAAAAGCGGGTTATGGCTATCATTTTCCGGTAGTATTTGGAGATGACATTAACCGGGTATGGGCTTTGCGTAAAGCTGGACTTGGCTTGTTATCAAATATTCCGGGGGATGCAAAACCAGCTCCGGTTATTGAGGACACGGCTGTAAATCCGGAAGTATTGCCCGAATATATCGAGGAATTTAATGCAGTGCTTGAAAAGCATCATCTTAGTTGCGTGTATTATGCTCATATAGGTACGGGAGAACTGCATCTGAGACCTGTGCTTAACCTCAAAGATCCCAGGGATATAGCGTTGTTCTATACCATTGCGTATGAGGTAGCCAAACTGGTGAAAAAATACAAAGGTTCCCTCAGCGGAGAACATGGAGATGGCCGGTTGCGGGGTGAGTTTATTCCTCTGATGCTGGGCGACAAAGTATATGAAAAACTGCGTGAGCTTAAATACACCTGGGACCCTGACGGTATACTTAATCCTGGAAAAATTGTGGATACCCCCAGGATGAATACTTCCTTGCGTTATGAGCCAGGTCAGGAAATCAGGGAAATAAAATCATATTTCAGATTCGATGAATCTGGTGGCGTGATGCGAATGGCTGAAAAATGTAATGGTTCCGGCGACTGTCGCAAGTCGGCTGTCATTGGTGGTACTATGTGCCCAAGCTATCAGGCTACAAAAGATGAAGATACAACCACACGGGCAAGGGCAAACCTGCTCAGGGAGTTTCTTACAAATTCCAAAAAATTGAATCCGTTTGATCATAAGGAGATTTATGATATCCTTGATCTCTGCCTCTCGTGCAAGGGATGTAAATCTGAATGCCCGTCGAATGTGGATATGGCAAAGCTTAAGGCTGAATTCCTTCAGCATTATTATGAGTCAAACCACATTCCACTGCGCACAAGAATAATAGCTAATATTCATAAGATAAATGCTTTGGCCAGTGTTTTTCCGGATTTGTATAATGCAACCATAAACAATCCTGTATTATCCGGCATGGTTAAAAAGACCATTGGGTTTGCTGCGTTACGGAGTATGCCGGCGTTACATAAACAAACCTTGAAAAAATGGTTAAAAATGAATCTTCGGAGGTTAAACGATTCCAATACCGATAAAAAAGGGAAGGTATATTTGTTTATTGATGAATTTACAAATTATAATGATACCGATATTGGAATTACCACAGTAAAACTACTAAGTAAACTGGGCTATGAAATACACTATGTCAATCATTTAGTTAGTGGTAGGGCTTATCTCTCAAAGGGACTGCTAAAAAAAGCAAAAAAAATTGCAAACAATAATGTGAATATCTTTAAAAATATTATTTCAGAAGATGAGCCTCTTGTGGGTATAGAGCCATCTGCAATTTTCGCTTTTCGGGATGAATACCCTGATTTGGTTTCGGATGAGCTCCTTGAAAAATCCAGGGAATTATCCAATCATGCGTTAACAATCGATGAATTTCTTTGCAAGGAATTTGATAAGGGAAGGATTACATCTGATCAGTTTACGAAAGAACCGCGTAATCTGAAGTTTCACGGGCATTGTCAGCAAAAAGCCATTGCTTCGACTGAGGTTACACGAAAAATCTTATCCATACCGGAGAACTACAAGGTTGAAGAAATAAAGTCAGGATGTTGTGGTATGGCCGGGTCCTTTGGTTATGAAAAAGAACATTACGACTTATCGATGAAGGTAGGAGAGCTGGTTCTTTTTCCTGCAATACGTGCCACAGATGAAGCTACGATTTTGGTAGCCCCCGGAACAAGTTGCCGACATCAGATAAAAGACGGTACACAACGCGAAGCCTTGCATCCGGCAGAAGTGCTTTTTGAGGCACTTAACGTGTAAGCAGTGTTTTGTCAGACGTTTAGTTTTTCTCCTTCTGATTTTGCAATAACAACAGCACCACAGCTGTCGCTCCATACATTGGTGGCTGTACGAAACATATCCAGAATCCGGTCAACTGGCAACACCAATGCAACCAATGCAAAAGGCAATTGAAATACGTCCAGAATAATGGTGATAACCACCAGGCTAGCCATTGGGATAGCTGCGGTGCCAATGGATGCCAATAAACCGGTCAGCAAAATAATGAACTGTTCCTTAATACCCATATTAAGTCCTTGTCCCTGAGCAATAAACATTACAACAGAGCAGATATAGATGGCTGTGCCATCCATGTTTACTGTGGTTCCAATTGGAAGGGTAAAGTTTGTGATTTTGTCAGATACACCGGATTTGTTCTTTACGCTGTCCATGGTAAGTGGCAGAACTGCGGCCGATGATGCAGTTGAAAAAGCAGTAAGCAATGCAGTAGACATGTTTTGAAAATGTTTTAGTGGATTATTTCTACCAAAAACAAATAGAATTAGTGGTAGTATTACAAAGGAATGAAAAAGAATGGCCCCAAGCACTGTTAGGATAAAACTACCAAGATTTAGAAGAAGACCGAAAAAATCTTCCTGATCAGCAACTACCTGGGCGATTAAACCGAAAATTCCAATGGGAGCCAGTTTAATAACAAACAGGGTAATTTTCATAAAAAGTTCAAAAAATGAGTTGATCAGGTTGGTCAGTGTTTTTCTATGTGACCTGGATATTTTAGTTATAAATATCCCCATTACGATTGCAAAGAATATAACGGATAGTAGATCATTGTTGGTTAATGCAGCAAATATGTTGTCAGGAACTATTTCAATTAAAGTCTCTGAAAGGTTTTTTTGTTGCACATCCAGGGTATCAAGGGTTTGGTCAATGTTAATATCCATGTTTGTTCCGGGTTTGATAACATTGACAAATCCCAAACCAACCAAAATAGCAAGTGAGCTGGTAGCGATATAATAAAGAATTGTTTTGAATCCCAAACGACCCAGGTTTTCCCCTTCGCCAATATTTACTATCCCAGAGATAATGGAGGTAATAATAAGTGGAATGACTAACATTTTTAGTGCCCGGAGAAATACTTCACCAACCCAGGAAACATAACCCACATTTTCCTTCAAAAGTAATCCGGCAGGAATTGCCAATACCATTGCGATTAATATCTGCCAATGCAATTCTAATTTTTTCATTGATTAAAATTTTCGCCAAAATATAAAATTCCTGGCATGTTTCTTTAATTATAGATCCAATTATGAAGATTTTGTACATTTTATGAGCTAACTAATTAATATATAGAGTGATAATTTCAAATGATAAATTTTTTAAGTTTCATTGTCAACTTGTTAATTACCATAAAAATATTGCCTTTTAAGTGGTATAATTATGTTAAATAGAAAATATTGATTATTTGAAAATTTTAATAGGCATGGACTGACCAATTTTGGTTTACTATTTTCTTTCAAATCCATTTATCACATGAAGATATAATTGTTGAACAATTGATTTTTGATTTTGGAATGTGGTATTAATGCTTTCCATGGTTAATTTATTAAATAAAGATAAACAGGACGAGACCTTTACTTTTTTCATTGGTTCGAGATTAATCAATCAAGTTTATAACATTATATGTTTACAATTGTAACAATAATTCAAGTACGTCATGTGTTGAATTCACATAATTATACACAAACGTATACAATAGTATATAAAAATATTTAGACAGTTGTTCCAATACCATAATAAGTTATAATTATCTGATAATCATATATTATATCGATTTAAGTGTACTATTAATTCAATTAATCATTGGATATTGATATAGATATGTAAAAACAGGGTTATAAATACATTTTAAACCATTATTAACCAATATGTTATAAATTTTACATAAATAAAAAGTTCAAATATTTAAATAAAAGCAGCTTATTTCTTTTAACCACTGCACTTTAATGCAACATGCACATAGAGCAGCTTTAGTCTTATCATCGGTTCCTTATGTATGAAGTATTCGGGCTACTAGGTGATATGAATTTGTACCATGGATTATTTACCTTGATTTATTGCAATTGTAGCTGTTTTAACGTGTTTTTGTTGCGTAATGCGTTATAAAGGTTGTATAAAATGAAGGTTTTAATAATTAACCTGGGTGAGTCCCTGTCCTTCATAAAAAGAATTAAGGGTATCTATTGCCTCTATTTTTTGATGCTGACAGTGTTTCCAACGACAATTGCTGTATATCTGTGGCGTAAATTTGAATGTTTAACATCGATTTTATTGTGTAATATAACTTCATTCCGCGAACCAATATATTTTAGATTACAAATGTATACAATAATTACAAGATTAAACTTGTAAATTTAATCGATTTAGTTTACATTTGTATATTATAATTGTTTAAATGATGAAACCCTCATCTACAAAAGTTCACAAAAGGACATGAACCGAACAGCCAGTTGGCGGTGAGCTCGGCGAAGCCAATAAAACACGAGGGTCTGCCTGTGGCAGACAGGTTCCATGGCATTGAAATTACAATCGTCATTTTTTGGCAATTATAAATATTTGAAAAACAGGTCTCTAATTAAATTTTATTCTAATGAAAGATAGGCTACAACGTTTTTTAACTTCAGAAGGGCTGTCTCCGGCTAAGTTTGCTGATGAAATAGGGGTTCAACGTTCCAGCATAAGCCACCTTTTATCCGGACGCAATAAACCAGGATATGATTTTATTTACAAATTTAGTTTGCGCTATTCTCAGGTTAACATCGATTGGTTAATCACTGGAAGAGGGGCTATGTATAAACAAAAAACAGAGGATAAAACGGGTTCTGAAGGAATTCAAATGCCTTTTAATCAGGATAATAAATCTACACCAGATTTGGGTAAGCATAAAGAGTTTACAAACGTAAACAACATTGAACGGGTTGTAATTTTTTACAGCAATGGTACATTTAAAGAATATACCCCGGAATAATACAGAGGCAAGTATTATATTTGTTAAAAATTATCTTTATGTATAAACATTTTATCAGGCCGGTTTTATTTTTATTCCCCCCTGAGACCATTCATCATATAATAAAAAAGCTTTTTACCCTTCTTATATTTATACCTGGGCTGACTCACTTTTTACGCAGGATATATTTGGTCAGGCATCCCAAGTTGAAGCGCACTGTTGCCGGTCTTACCTTTGATAATCCTGTAGGACTTGCTGCAGGATTTGATAAAGACGCACAGATGTTTAATCAATTGGCAGGTTTTGGTTTTTCCTTTATAGAAATTGGTACCCTAACACCTAAAGGTCAACCTGGAAATCCCCGTCCACGACTATTTCGCCTGGTTAAAGATTCAGCGCTAATTAACCGCATGGGATTTAATAATGTTGGGATTGACAAGGCCATTAATAATTTAAAGAAACGGCATACCAATGTGATTATTGGCGGAAACATCGGTAAAAATACTGCCACGCCAAATGAGGAGGCCCTTCATGATTATGTTTATGGATTTGAATCATTGTATCCATATGTTGACTATTTTGTTGTTAATGTAAGTTGTCCTAATATTGCTAATCTTGTGGAATTGCAGGATCAGGCATCCTTGCAACGCATTCTTACCCGGCTAGGTGATCTGCGCCAGAAGAAACGAATCAAAAAACCCATATTTTTGAAAATTTCACCTGATCTTACATTTCAACAACTGGATGAAACCCTTGATATTATTCGTAAAACGCAAATAGATGGCATTGTAGCTACCAATACAACCACAAAACGTGATGGATTAAAGTCAAAGCCTGAACGGATTACAAATATAGGCAAAGGTGGTTTAAGCGGCCAACCTCTTCGAAAAAGAAGCACTGAAATGATTCGTTATATCAGGGAAAAAACCCGGGGATCAATTCCGATAATTGGCGTTGGAGGCATTATGACAACTGAAGATGCTTTTGAGAAGCTTGAAGCAGGCGCGGATCTTATACAGGTTTACACAGGGTTTATTTATCAAGGCCCTTCTTTTGTAAAAGATATAAACCAATATCTGTTAAATCAGCTCAATAATTAATTTAAATTATCCAAAAGTGCCCTTGTTTTGCCCTTTTGCGCTGTCACCTGTGCATGAAATACCTGTGGTTCATAGAAATTGAACAGATCTTCAGAAGGCCATTCAGACACCCCTGATACAGATGTAAACATCAAACGTGACATATCACTATGGATCCTTGATCGTCTTTTAGTGGTTGTATTTAACAGCATTACCCAGTTGATGTTGTTTCTTTGTCGTAAAATTAATGCTGTTGTACCGCTAAGAGTACCGGTACGCCACCAGTTGCCATGTCCATCGGTTCCTTTCCACCCGATTAATGTAGACCCATTAAGTGAAATATCGGTCATCAATTTAATGGTTTCGGGCTTAAGGATATCAGCTTTTTCATTAAAACCATCAATGGCTACCATGAATTTCATTAATTCTACTGCCGAAGCAATCCATCCTCCCGCAGCACCAAGCAATTCAATGTTATTTCCACCATAAGCCTGAGGTACAATTTCACCTGAACCATTAAATGAATATACATCGGCATTGGTTGATTTATCGTAATACGACACTTCATTGCTGAACTTCTCATTTGCAAAATTTTTACCAATTCGCATATCATATATACCCAGAGGTTCAAGAAGTGCAAATTTTACATAATCTTCATAAGGCATACCCGATATTTTCTCAATAACCTTTCCAAGGACAATATACCCCAGATTTGAATAACTATAACGCTTACCAGGCTTGTAATCCAGCTTTTGCTGCAATGTATATTGAATTAAGTGTGTTTCATCCACAGGAGGTTCAACCTTGAGATATCTGGCCACAGATAAGGGCATAAATACCGGATCGCCTTTCTTTCTGGACCAACCTGCAGTATGTACTAATAAGTGGTGTACAGTAATATCTTTGACCGATTCATCCTTTATATTCAAATACATGGAATCGTTGAGAAGGCCGTTTTCTCCAAAAACCTTATCGTCCAATGAAAGTTTTCCTTCTTCAAAAAGCTTCATCACAGCAACTCCAGTGATTAGTTTTGAAACACTGGCTATGCGAAACATATGTTTTGGCTCAACCGGTGATTCTTCTTCAATATTGGCGTATCCAAAGCCTTTGGCATATACCAGTTTTCCCTCATGCGCAATAGCAACAGAAGCGCCATTTATACGATTGTTAATCAGAAAGTTGGCAATGCTTTGATCCAGGCTTTCTGTTTGGGAATAATCGGATATTTCATTTACCAGACGGTGTGAAATCGGAATTACATCCATTTCAACCGGATTTTCCTGCGAATCGCCTTTGATATTGGAATAACTGAATATAATCTCAGCAAAAAAGAAAAATAACAATAATATTATTGAGATAAGAAATTTAGTTTTCATAGCTTAAATGGTGATTATTTTGATTTGGTCCCGGTATTTACTTATATATTAGTGTCTTATAATATTTTATTTAATATTAATAATGGACAAATTTACTACATTTAGTTTCTTTCAGTTTAAGTTATTACAAATGTTTTATTAACATCTGACTTCTTATTGCACTAGAATTTATATGTTTTATAATCCCTGAATTCAACGAATAAAACACACGTTAAAAAGTATTGTTCATAATACTATCCAAAAATCAGACCATACATGTTTTAAGAATCAAATGATATAAGGGGTTAGTGAAATGAATGCTTCCATTCATATGATAAAAATTGCAACTTATCAAAATATTTTGTTTTGCAATACTTTGCCCAACCAATCCATGAACGTTTTGAAAATAGGTTTCACACCAAATTAAACGATAGGATTTGGCTGTTGATAACTTTTTGTTTCTGTTAAAGGTAATAAACACTATAAATTAATTTAGTCTTATTATACATAATTGTTGTTATCTGCAGTCATAATTTTACAACTAGATGATTTTTTATTATATCTTTGTTTTAAATCAACTAAAAATTTTTGCATGATAAAAAAGGTTTTAGTTGCTAACCGTGGCGAAATAGCCGTCCGGATTATGCGTTCTTGCAGGGAAATGGGGATTGAAACTGTTGCAGTTTTTTCTGAAGCCGACAGGAAATCACTACATGTCAGATATGCTGATGAAGCATATTACATTGGACCAGCCCCTTCCAATGAAAGCTATCTTTCCATCACAAATATTCTTAAAGTTGCAAAAAAGTCCGGAGCAGATGCCATACACCCGGGGTATGGGTTTTTATCGGAAAATCCTGAATTTGCAAAGCGATGCCGAAAGGAAAATGTTATTTTCATAGGTCCTTCGGCTCAGGCAATTTCAACTATGGGCGATAAAATCACAGCCCGCCAGACTATGATTAATAGTGGTGTACCTGTGGTTCCGGGGACAAAACAGAAGTTGCGCAATGATGAGGAGATTATGGGGGTTGTTGATGAAATAGGCCTGCCGGTAATGATAAAAGCTTCGGCTGGTGGAGGTGGCAAGGGCATGCGCCTGATAAAAAACAAAAATGATCTCATCAGTGCTGTTCGTGCTGCCAAATCAGAAGCTTTGGCCTCTTTTGGAGACGACTCAGTTTATGTTGAAAAATATATTGAGTCGCCCCATCATATTGAATTCCAGATATTGGCCGACAGATACGGCAATACCATTCATTTATGTGAACGTGAGTGTTCTATTCAGCGGAGACATCAAAAAGTCATTGAAGAAACCCCTTCACCATTGATGACTCCGGAATTAAGGGCCAAAATGGGGGCCGATGCCGTAGCCGCTGCCAAAGCCGTTAGCTATGAGGGGGCTGGAACTGTTGAATTTTTGGTGGATAATAATCACAATTATTACTTTTTGGAGATGAACACCCGTTTGCAGGTCGAACATCCCATAACAGAAAGGGTTGTAGGAATTGATCTTGTGCACGAACAGATAAAAATTGCCAATGGTGAAGAACTGTCCTACAAACAAAAAGATATCAAGCAATCAGGTCACGCTATTGAATGTCGTATCTACGCTGAAGATCCGGACAATAACTTCATGCCCAGTCCCGGTTTTGTAAAGCACATTTCAGAACCAAATGGGCTGGGGATTCGGACCGACGGATATGTTTATAAAGGTTACGAAATACCAATCTTTTACGATCCCATGATCAGTAAACTGATTGTGTGGTCTAACAGCCGTAAGGATGCCATCAAAAGGATGAGCCGTGCCTTGTATGAATATAAAATCACCGGTGTAAAAACCTCCATAAGCTTTCTAGAGAAGGTGATGTCTTCTAAAGATTTTATTGAGGGAAATTACGATACACATTTTATTGATAAAAACTTCAATAAACTCATGAAACCCCATAAGGGGTGCAATCGTGTTTGTGAGGATATTGCTGCCATAGCTGCTTTTTTTGATTATAAAATGCGCCTGGCAAAATCTGCCCAGGAAAATTCCCAAAAGCTCAATGGTGAAGCAGACAAATGGAAAGAGTTTGGACGGAAAATCAGTGTAATACACTTATAAAAAAATAAACCTATGCTGGAAGTAAAAATCGGAGATCGAATTTCAGAAGTAAAGCTTTTGAAACAAGAGGGTGATAAAATAACCCTTTCCATTGATAACAGAACCTATGATCTCGACATTAAGCTTGTTGAAAACGGGGTTTATTCCATTCTTCATAAAAATAAATCTTTTAATGTGGAGCTTATTGAAGGAAAATCTGCCAGGCATTATCATGTTAATAATGGTTACCACAGCATGGATGTTGAAATAATTGATGCTCAAAGCAAATATATTGAAAGCAGGAATAAAAGTGCTGATTTGGAAAGTGGCAATATTATTTCATCGCCTATGCCGGGTAAAGTAGTTAAATTACTGGTAAAGGAAGGGGACGAGGTTGAATCCGGGCAAAATGTAATTGTTATCTCTGCCATGAAAATGGAGAGCGATTATAAAGCCGGCAAAAGTGGTATAATAAAAAAAATTAATGTTAAAGAAAGTCAGACCATTGAAAGCAATCAACCCCTTATTATAATTGAATAATAAGAAACAAAAAAACTACTAATACTCTGTTTATGTCCGAATTAGAAAACAAATTCAGGATTTTTGAAGAAAAAAAAGCAGCAGCCTTAATAGCTGGTGGCAAAGAACGCATTGAAAAACAACATGCAGCCGGAAAAAAAAGTGCCCGCGAACGCATCAATGATCTGCTCGATCCAGGCTCCTTCGTTGAGTTTGACCGGTTGATGACACACCGATGTACCGATTTTGGTATGGAAAAAAGAAAAATTGCAGGTGATGGCGTTGTCTCAGGGT
The DNA here is from genome assembly GCA_964652315.1 of uncultured Bacteroidales bacterium. Lineage (GTDB taxonomy): Bacteria > Bacteroidota > Bacteroidia > Bacteroidales > JAAAOM01 > CAZZBU01. Next base: position 3,438 of record CAZZBU010000015.1, on the reverse strand, counting down.
ATGGGAAAATTGATGGTCGGCTTGTTTTTGTTTTTGCACAGGATTTTACTGTTTTTGGTGGTACGTTATCACGGGCAAATGCCGATAAAATTGTAAAAGTAATGAAGCAAGCCCTCAAAATGGGGGCCCCTGTCATAGGCCTGAACGATTCCGGGGGAGCCCGTATACAGGAAGGTGTTCAAAGCCTTGCAGGATACGCTGATATCTTCCTGTTAAATGTAAAAAGCTCCGGGGTAGTGCCTCAAATCAGTGCCATTATGGGACCTTGTGCTGGTGGAGCTGTATACTCTCCAGCATTAACTGATTTTATCTTCATGGTTAAAGAAACCAGCTACATGTTTGTCACAGGTCCGGATGTTATCAAAACTGTTACTCATGAGGAGGTAACCAAGGAAGACCTGGGAGGGGCACTTTCGCATAATTCAAAAAGCGGAGTAGCCCATTTCATGGCCGAAGACGACGAACAGGTATTAATGATGGTCAGGGAATTGATTGGGTTTCTTCCGTCGAACAACATGCATGATACTCCTCAGGTTCCATGTACGGATGACATAAAGCGTGAGGATGAAGAGCTGCAGGAACTGATTCCGGCCGATCCGAACAAGCCTTATGATATGAAAGAACTCATTACTACTGTAGTGGATGATCATAACTTTTTTGAAGTGCAGGCACATTATGCTAAAAATATTATTGTCGGTTTTGCCAGGTTGAATGGAAAATCAGTAGGTATTGTTGCAAACCAGCCTGCTCATCTGGCCGGTGTGCTTGATATCGATTCATCAACAAAAGCGGCCAGGTTTGTACGCTTTTGTGATGCCTTTAATATTCCACTCATTACATTTGTGGATGTGCCAGGATTTCTACCTGGCACTGTGCAGGAATATGGCGGCATTATAAAACATGGTGCTAAGTTGCTTTATGCTTTTTCAGAAGCCACAGTGCCAAAGATTACTGTGATAACACGCAAGGCTTATGGTGGCGCTTATGATGTTATGTCCAGTAAACATATTGGAGCCGATGTAAATTATGCCTTTCCCACAGCCGAAATTGCCGTGATGGGATCTGAAGGCGCTGTGAATATTATTTACAGAAACAAACTGAGAACCAACGAAGAAAAAGAAAAAGTTGTTGAAGAGTACAAAGAAGCATTTGCAAATCCTTATAAAGCTGCTGAATTGGGGTATCTGGATGAAATTATCTTCCCAAAACAAACGCGGTTTAAACTCATTCAAGCCCTGGATATGACCAAAAGTAAAAACGAATCAAATCCTATGAAAAAGCACGGCAATATTCCGTTATAATGTGCCTGCACTCGTAGGGGTAATTCGTACCGTGAGTGATCGGATTTCAGAGGAATAACTTATGGATCAGAATATTTTGATAGCACTGACCATATGCACCAGAGCCGGTAACGTCAACCATATCCTTTCTCACTTGTTATACAATAAAGTGCCCTTTTTTGTGTATTTGTAATAGTGCCATGTCATTTTTACTTTTGCGGTTGATCCACTGCCAGGGTTTTCAACCTTAGTTGAGGTATGCCTGTCAGTGGTGAACGACCCTGATGGTAGCTAAGCGACATTGTTTGTCTTGACATGAAAATAGTGATGATAATAATTTGAATATGGTATGCGACATGTTATTTCTACAGTGCTTTTCAGCATTGCATTTTTATTGATGATTGTATCCTGCGGTTATGCGCAAACTTCTGAAAATAAAAAAACTAAAGCTATGAATGATACTTCAAAAGTGATAAAAACCGAAGAAGAATGGAAAAAGCAATTGACACCGCTTCAATTCAGGATTACCCGCAAGCAGGGTACTGAACCGGCTTTTACCGGTGAATATACCGATCTTTTCGAAGAAGGACATTATGAATGTGTAGCCTGTGGTGAAAAACTCTTTGAATCATCCACAAAATATCATTCAGGCTGTGGATGGCCAAGTTTTTATGATAAAACAAAAGAAAACAACATCATCGAAAGGCTGGATAAAAGCCATGGCATGATTCGGACCGAAGTTATCTGTGCCCGGTGTGAATCACATCTGGGACATGTATTTAATGATGGGCCAAAACCAACAGGTTTAAGATACTGCATTAACTCAGCAGCGCTGAAGTTTGTTCCAAAAGAAAACAGTAGAAAAACTGACTGAAAAGAGAAAGAAGTTAAATGGGTTGAATTAAGGAGCCCATTTTCTTGCCTCCTTCACATTGATGCGGTTGCCATCATGGTACGCCACAATAAATGCTGTTTTCACCTTGGTTTTTTTCAGTTCATTAGCAGCTGATTTAAAACTTCTGTATTCGTCAATCAGATGATATTTATACCAGTTATCCTCTATCACTTCCTGTATTTCTTTGCCACCGGTGTAAATTCCTTTTAGGTAATCCATTTCCAGGGGAGTGGTATGTGCAGCTATCTGTATTCGATAGATGATTTCTCCTTCAAAGGCAGGTTCTTCTTCAACCACGCTTCTGTCAACAGTGGCTTGATCGTCTTCTTTTTCCTTAGTGATAACTTTATGTTTTCCAAAAAGTTTTTCATTCCGTTCCTGACGTGCTGCTTCCTGTTCGGCCAGAATTTTCTCAATATCAATGTCGTCGTCCCAGCCATATTCGTATTCCACCGGAAAATCCTGATAAATTTGAAGTGCCCTGGCCTGATCGCGAAGTGCCAATGCTTCCAGTGTGTTTGCTTCGTTTATGTAACTCAATGCTTCCTGAAATTCAGGGCTGTCTTGTGCCAGCGCCCTTTTCATGGTAGCATCGGAAATGTTTTTCTTGGATAAAACCTCAAGATATTTTGCTTTTTCAAGGCCCAGAGCAACATGTCCGGCCTCTTCCTGCTCTTTCCAGAAAGCATCTGCCCCGTCTTTATACACAGCATAAACCGTTTTGCTTGCCTCATGGTAATCTTCTGAAGCAGACAACAGAATATCAAGGGCTTCCTGCATTTTTTTGTAATATCCTTCCAGATCAAAGGATTGTGCTGTATCGAGTTTAGGTACTGATTCATATGCACTGACAGCCTTATCATATCCACCCTTAGCTTCATTAAAATCTTCAAGACTACGTTCCAGCTTTTTCACATCCGATGATGAAAAAGTAAGGTTCAAGCCTTCCGGAATTTGTGCATTGATTCCTATCGACAAAACTAAACCTGCTAATAATATTAAATTTTTCATATTTATACTTAATCCCTTGAAACTCCAATTCAAAATTTATACCAATAAAGAAGTAAGTTTTTTAATAAAATGTTTTATGTTCTCCTGGCTTTCTTCATCCAGCATTTCAAAAGTCACCTCTTTGTTTTCAACTTTTCTCATGAATCCTGAAGCTAATACTGATCCTGAAAGGTTATTATTTACGATATATTCCGAATTAAGTTCTGTTATGCCTATTCTTTCTCCAAGAACATGTTTTTTAAAATCAATGGT
>CAZZBU010000014.1:25439-41864 GCA_964652315.1 uncultured Bacteroidales bacterium | reverse complement strand
GTGGCTTGAAACTATTTGTGTGCGTGCTACTTAAAAAAAGTTATATAGTAGGCACTAAGGCACCAAGACTCACGAAGAATAGATGTTTTGCTTTGGTGAATCTCCGTGTCCTGGAGTCCTGGTGGCACGTTATATTTTTATTTAACCTGTCAAAAAAAACAAGTTGTTAATAGAGAATTTCTTATTTATAAATGAAACCGCAGGCCAATTGAAAAATCAAACCTGCCCAGGTTTTCGTACTCATCTTTTTCCAGTTCCCGGGTTTCGGAATACGATCCGCTGGAAACTTCCAATTCTGTAAGGGTACCGCTTACAACTGATATCTCAAAACCCATAGCAATATTATCGGAGAGGCCAATATCGTAGCCCAGGTCCATGCTTACACCAACGGTTTTTCCGGTAATGTGAATGTCGTTTACAAATATGGCATCGTTGTCATAACCCAGATATCCCAGTCCAAAATCTGCGAAAAAGGCACTTTTTTTATTGTAGTTATAAAACCGGGTTGAAAGCACCGGTCCGAAAAAATGAACAAATATATCATCCCGCATGAGACCATAAGTCCGGTTGCCATAAATGTCCTGCAACCAAACATTTTCCATTTCATTTGAAGCGCCAAATTGAGAATAGCATATTCCCAAACCAATCATTTCTGAGAAATAATAGGTTAAACCTGCTTCAAAGTTGTACCCCGATTTTAGCTCGTTTATGTAGTCCTCGTAGTCATTTGGGATATTATCCGGAATTTTGGCTGTGCGGCGGCTGAAACCACCTTCGAGGGCAATCCTGAACTCATGGTAAAATGAGCTATTTATCGGCTGGGTTATTGTTTCAGTTTCTATCTGAAAATAATTTTTTTTGTAGGTTAGGATTTTGTTTCGGGGTAATAATGTATTTATATTCCTGCCTTCAAACTCAAATGTAAAATAGATATTTTCAGGTGTGATTTCCGTGATTTCACAATTCAGGGAGTCGCTGTCGTCGGTCACAATTAAGTCCTGGGCCTGGCTTATCAATACATTCAGAAACAGAATACTTAGAATAATTGATGATTTTTTCATTGGGTGATTATTTACAGTTAATAATTATCGATAGCATAGTTTATTTTTTTTATCTTGTTTTTATCCAGTTGGGTTTCAATTTTGCTGCCTTCATGCTCCATAGAAAAATAGACAGTAGCATTATCCTCATTTAGAATGATACATTCAATGACTTCGCCATTCGTCCTTACAATTTGATCTTTTTTGGTTCCTTTGGCTTTAACCGACAAATATTCACTTTTAGCTACGGATTTGTCAATCAGCTCGAGGGTTGGGCGGCCCACCAGTAAGCCCATGGACAAACCACATCGGACGTAGTATTCTTTACCTGGTTGTATATTAACAGGAACTTCAGTCTTCGACTCTGTCTTTGCCCACAGGGTGTGGTATCCGTTTTTGTGAATCTTAATTTTTTCCCGGAAGTTGCTTGTTACCCGGCAGATGATGCTATCGTCCAGAAAAAGGTCATAGTTGACCAAAAATCCATAGCTACCCGGCCTGTAAACATAAAGGATGGCATAATCTATATCTAATAATTCCTCTTCTTCATATTCTTGCAGTGCTTGTAGATTTTCAACTCGTAATATTTTAGCTTTTATCCGGTGGCAGGAACTGCCCATGGATGATGGCGGGCGGTGTTCAGTTATTTTAATGGCATTGCCGCCGGCCTTTCTTGCAGCCATTTTTGCTTCGTTGACTACAATGCTGTAGGTACACTTGGTGGTAAACCCAGAATCACCAACCTTAACTTCACCCATGGTTACAGCATCTTCAGGTGCTGATTCATCCAGGTTAATGACTACTATATCCTGTTTGTAATCAATGGGATTGTACCTGTGATGAAGGGTGGATGTGACTTTTGGACTACAGGATACAAGAGCAATTAATGCGTTTAGCATCAGTAGTTTGATAAGGTTTTTCATGACGGTTCATTTGTGATTTCTGTACTAGTATAAAAAAATGTTAATTCTGAATAGTAGTATTAATTTTCATTGTATCAAGTTAAAGGGTTAGTTTAATACGGCTTAAATATACAAAATTCTATTTTATAAGGGTAAAAGATCCGATAATCTGCCTGGTGAGTCTCCGTGTCTTGGGACACTGCCTCCCGGCAGGCAAGGTTGGTGGCTGGATTGGTTTCTTTTGTATGTTTTATTCGTAGTTTCTATACTTTTATAAAAAAGAAACCCCACCTTTTCAGGCGGGGCCGTAAACAGCACATATACTACTACTAACGCTGCAAGACCATTTTCTTTGTATCAAAGAAAAGGGTTTTGCCATTAGCAGTTTTGGCTGTTATTGAATAAAAGTATATACCGTCTTTTTGTTCACGCACATTCCATATTTCTTCATAAAAACCTTGTGATAAATTTTTCTTTACCACATAGAGCTCTTCTCCTATGATGGAATATATCTTTAGCGTCACTTCGCTGGCTATTGGCACCATATACTGAATAGTGGTATACTCACTAAATGGATTGGGATGGTTTTGCAACAACTGGAAATTACTCATGCTGATAGGCTCTACACCGGTTGACTGGCAAGCGTTGCCTGTACCATCGGAATTATCATCGTCCTGATCCGGATTCGGAGTAACCGGACAGTTGTCTTGCGTGTTGATAACTCCGTCACCATCAATATCATTGTCGCATACATCGCCGATGCCGTCTTTATCCATATCTGACTGATCGGCATTGGCTACAAACGGACAGTTGTCCTCACCATTTACAATTCCATCACCATCACCATCAGCAGTAGCTTCACAGGCGTCACCTATCATGTTGGTGTCAGCATCGGCCTGATCAGGATTATAGATGTACCGGCAGTTATCGGTTAGGTTGGGAATTTCATCACCATCAATGTCATCATCACACACATCACCAATGCCATCCCCATCGAGGTCTTCCTGGTCAGGATTGTAGGCGTACGGACAGTTATCTTCTGAATCGGGTATACCGTCGTCATCCGTATCGGCCTCGGCATCAATAATGAAGCTTTCTTCGCCACGAACAATAAATGTCCAGGATATGGTATCGGGCCGCATGTTTTGATACTGGTCAGTCACACCCACAATTTCAATGGCAAAAGAATCATTGGCAACATTATCTTCTCCAATGTCAGGAATGATAATCAACTTATCGTCACTACATCCTAAGGAAACATCATAGGTTTTAGATTTGGTAAGATTGGTCAGTATTACTGAAGAAGCACTTACAGCGTCACAATTAATGGACTCATTAAAGCGTGCGGACAATAAATCGCCTTCATCCATGTAGCCATCAGCCGGTTCAGGCACACCAAACAGTTGCGGGAAGGAGCGATCTACTTTTCCGCTGAGTACATCTGAATAGCTGTATCCGCCTTCGCATTCCACTTTAAGCCTGATGTCATACAAACCGTCAGGAATCAGAGGAAGGGCCCATTCGTATTCAGTATAATTCGCATCCATGTTCTCTTTATCAAAAACCACGTCAGTTACCCAACTATTTGTGCCGGCCGGGCTGTATTGTAAACTAAGGACCTCCATCGCATCCAAATCATATTCTTCCATGCGCATAAAAAGGATGTCATTGGCAAGGGTGTTCGCTAACCAGCCCTGGTAAGGCCTTGTAAAGATAATATCCGAACAATTGCTGGCGAAATGAGCTGACACACCGATGGTATCAGCAATGCGATTGTCACCGCAACTTGACAACAGGGCAAATTGTAGATCATTGTAATCGTTGGCTTCGGGTCCGCGTTTCACGGTAATGGTGGCTTCCCTGGATCCACCCGCACTGATGGAGTAGGGGGTAAGAATCCCTCCTTGTACCGGGCTGCCTCCCAAAGTGACAACAGCGCCGTCCGGATTGGATTCCTGCAGAAATACCAGGTTATACATGAAATCCTCTTCACTCTGGCTGGTATTGCCCATGTTTAATCTGAATACAGCTTCTCCCTCGGGGTCATCTACAAAACGGGTAAAGGCATCAGACAATAACTGAACACCTTCGCGGGGCTGCGTGCCTGGTTCCCAAGGACATTTGCTTCTACCGCTCACCAGTTTGAAGATTGGTGTGCCATAAATCTCGTCAGCCAGAATATCCACACTAAAAAAGTCACCTACATCATCGTCGTTCAGCACATATCCTGTTTTAGTGGATGTTGTAACCGCATCAGTTTTTGAGCTTCCGATGTCCACCCGGAAGTTGGCTTCTACACCTCCGCTGAATCCAACACCACCAACCTCAAGTCCTGCTTCAAGGGCCACCTGGTCGTCAACAAACATATTAAATTCAACAGAACCTATTCGGCTTTTTGTGACTTCCTGGGAGGACTGGTACTGCGCCCCGGCACTAAAGGATCTGTTTTCAATAAATGTGGCTTTTTTCTTTTGTTCCTCATTGATATTGAGGGTTTGCTGCCATACTTTTATCTGGTTGGCATAGATTTTTGCGGAATCGGATTGCTCAGCAATATAAAGATCGCGTAATTGTTCCAATTGTGGAATAAGTACATGCCTTATGTGATGATCCGTATACATGAAAGTTGTATTGAACCCGTCATTGCCCATGATGATATCTACTGATTGGTTAACACCACAGCCATTGGGATCATAATCGATGATGTCTGTCAGGGCATAAATGAGGTTCATGGAAGCTCCGACAAACACATCACCTTCCTGACCTGTGATGTTCTCATTATCTGAGGTGGAGAAATCTTCCAGATTGGTGATTGATAATCTGAACTCATTTTGATTCAGTACCGAAGCTCCTACCTCCATGCTGGCCCTGATACTGCCCCAGATAGAAGTTTCCACAGAAACACCCAGTCCGGCTTCATATTTCACACCGGCTTTGAGTTCACTCCAAACTTTAACAGAACCACTTGTCTGGGACATGAAGCTCATTGTTGTTTCGTTTGTTGTTCCTTTGTTCATAAAGCTGTAGCTGGCATCACCCGGTGGGTCACGCAAGATTACAAAAGGTATTTCAGGGGACACACTCACAAATGTTTTTTCACGGGGACGGTTACCTGTAATCAGGGCCTCGGTTGAATACTGGTCTATCTGACCTTCCACGTTGGCAGTCACCTCAAACAATTTCAGGTGGGGAGGGATGATATTCGGATCCCCTGGTTCCAGGTTGTAAGTTATTGAGCCATCAATCAGTGTGAGGCTGTCAACTAGGGTGGGGCCGTTAACCAGACCATTTTTTATGACAACATATCCAGTGTCGGTCAGGCAGGTCTCCTCACCGAAGGATTCAACCACTTCAATGATCAGGGGATGTATTTGGCCCTGTTGTACTATAGGAATACCATCATACGCACCACAGCCGGTTTCTGTGAACCCACTTATTTCAATGGTAGGTGCTTTGCGGTATATCAGGTTTTTCTGTGCATCTCCCATGGAAAGATCAACGTCCTCGGTGTTAAAATATTCTTCCACATCAATGGCATTGGTAACATCCGGATCGTCAGGATAGAATTTTTCCAGTGAGATAAAGTATTCACGTGAGGGCAGTCTAATTTCATAATAGCCTGTACCTTCTTCTGTAGTGATGGTTTTATCAAAACATCCGGCAGAAGCCCCTTTGCTGAAAATGCGGAGGTCTGCCTGGCCAATGTAGATTTCACAACTTCCTCTCATATACCCGGAGAGTAAATACATAGTAGTATCCTCAAAATTAATATCATGCACATCATAAGTTACATCAAAATTACGGGATGCGGGATTAAAAGCATGATTTTCCATGCGCGGTTTCACAGTATAGTTTCCCATGCGATCAACGGTAAGGGAGAAGTTTCCATCAGCATCCGTAGTTGTGCCTTTGTATATATCGTTCACCAGGATTTCAACGCCTTCGAGATAACAGGTATCCCCTTCATAAACCTGTGAGATGTTACCGGTTAAGGTGAATGAAGAAGTGTCTGTGAAGTTTACATTGTAGGTTGAGTTTGTTTCATCCAGCGTTCTGCGGGCCGATGCAGGGTCAAACCCATGTTCTTCTTTCTCGGGAACAATTTCAAACTCAGCCTCGGTATAATAATATATTTCGCGGATTTCATAATACCCTGTGGCATCGGTGGTGTCAATATAAACCTCCTGTGTGCCTTGAGGGATATCATCCTGTGGTGTGGCACGTACAATAACATCTGGTACCCCAGTACCTGACACGGTTTTTATTTCACCCGAAATGCGCCCATTCGGTAGGATATAACCTTGGATTTCTGCCGGCACATAAGTCTCACCATCAGCTAGTGGGGTGATGATATAGGTGTATTTATAACCAGGTATGCCCGTATCGTCAAGGTAGTTGGTTTGATTCACGTCAACCACATCGAGGGAGATGGTGGTGGTTCCGTCAAATCGTTCAATTTTAACCTGATCCGCGTCAATATCTTTAGGACTGGCCCAGGATATATTTACATTTGTTCTGTTGGGTGTGGCTTCGGGTTCCAGGAAAAATGTGCTGCCATAATCACCCGGGGTATTGGACTGGTGGCCACCCCAGGAATTGGTGTATGTTTGTACCGTATAATAATGTGTTTCGTTGGGATTAACCCCTTCATCGTAAAAAGTCCGTTCAGAGGAGTTGTATTTATCATAAACCAACACCCCGTTACGGTAAATCCGGTATCCATGATATTGTTGAGGGATATGTGTTTGACTTTCCCAGGTTACTCTTATTTTGGAGTCAGATTCTTTTTCATGGGCAACTACATTTTTAGGCGATTTGATGGGGTATGTTGAACGTGTTAATGAGCCTGTGCTATACCAGCGACCGCTGCAGTTTACCTCACAAACGATAAAATAATCATGTCCGGAATAAGGAGCATTAAATGTAAATTTACCTGTTTGTGATGGGCCTAACCCATACCGGTAATTTGAACCGGAGTACGTAGTAGGAACATTGTTCCATGAACCAGCTGCGTTTCCGTTATTTTTAAAATCAAAATCGATGCGCCTGTCGCAATCACAACCCACCGTTGCGCCAGACCAGGTATAGTAGATGTAATAGTCACTACCATTGGACAGGGCATTCCAGGTCATACCAGATGTACCCTTGAGTATCCTGCCAAGTGAGTCTTCTTCTATGCCATATCCGCGAGGTTCCGGATCCTCGGCAAACTGGGCTTCTGATGCACTAAATATAAAGGAGAAAGCTACAAATCCAATGATGGATTTATAAAAGAAGGCGAGGGTAGATGTTTTTTTCATTTTTGCAACGGTTAGGGATAACAAGCAGAAATTATCTGAACACTTATAAAGTAGTAGTATAAAAGAACAGCCTAATTTCAGATATAAAGGTATGGAATTACCTGGTTGAAATTCCTTGGATTCGTTGTTTATAAACTATTTGTTAAAAACAAATTATGTTGATGTGTATATGTGTTGAGAAGGGATATGAAATTACCCGGTTTATCGCATTTTTTTAAATGGGCATCGTTTAGTTTTTTTGAATATATACAGGTAATATTATTTAGATGAATTCGGGAATGGTAATTAGGCTATATTTTCTCTAATGTATAACCTTTCATGCCATCCTTAAAATTCATACCGGCCACAGGATTTTCCGGTTCACAGATGTTTTCTGTTTCTGCTCCTTTGCCTTCTTATGAATAAGGTGAGTTTGAGATGCTGATTTTATCGGGTTTAGCGCCATTCTCTTGGTATTCTATGGCCAGGGTATGCCCTTCTTTTTCAAACAGATCTACATGCTGCCTTCAGGCTGACCTTATCAATCATTTAACCGGCTCAACCGGAGCCTCCGGAAATACCGGATTGCCGGTTCCCCACCAGGCTTTCCAACGTTCATAATCCACAGCCTCATAAGGACTTCTGGTGACATTGGTATTTACCCGTTCATTGCCCAACAGGAATTTTTCAATAAAAGCTTCTACCTCTGGGTATTGATTGTCCGGTAGCTGACAATGTCCATGCCCTGCGACGATGGAGAATCCAAAACGGTCTTCGATGCCAAATGTTTTCCATACATTATGCGCTGCCCGGCACGAAACGTAGCCTGATTCTTCAGCCAGCCATTCATAGTCGGGGTTACCCAGGACAAGCAAAGCACGGGGTGCCACCAAAGCCATGAGTTCATGATGATCGTGGGGCAGTTTGGATACTTTATTGGAAAATTGAAACATGCTTTCCTTGAACCACGCATGGCTTGTTCTTCCCAGGGTTTCAACATTGCCCAGTGTTTCGGAAACTCTCCAGGCTGCTGCACCACCACCGCCTGGTTCCTGGGCAATGGTAAGGGCGATGCGTTCATCAAAGGCACCGGCAAAAAGTGCCATTTTACCGGCAAAAGAACAGCCTGTGATGCCCAGATGTTTAAGATCAATGGGTAGGTCGTTTGCAACCAGTTCCAGTCCATCGATGAGACGACTGACACCCCACGACCAGGCACTGTATGCTCCCATGGAAGTCTGATTGGGAAATAATTTATTGATGGGTTCACTGCCCCGGGTCTGGGTGTGCGCCATTACTTGCCCATAATTGAATTGGATAGTAATGATGTTGCGGCTGGTAAAAAGATTACCAGGCAGGCTACCGGTAGGCAACCCAATACCAATGACTGCCGGGAACGGTCCTTCACCTTCGGGTAAGGTAATCTCTGAAGTCAATGTAAGGGTGTCATCGTTTTCAATTAGTATAATTGAAAGGACACCATCTGAAAAACTTGCTATGATGGTATCCGTTTTGCCTGGTATTTTGCCAATTTCATAATGCTCAATCTCTGCCATGATCTCAGCACGCCGGCATTGCCAACTCTCAAACGTAGTATCGCGACCACTGCCATCTGACCATGCAAAGGGATCAGGAAGTGGATCAATAACGGGCAACTCATCTATTGATGGTAAAGGCGGTTGGGGGCAGTCAGTTCCTGTGTTTTCCACTTCATATACCAGAGGAATTTCCTGAGGAAAAGCAGTTGAAACCGTAACTAATGTCAGTAAAACATTTATAAAAATGAGTTTTAAACGCTTTGATGCAACCATAGCCTTGATTTTTAACATGCAACATCTTTTAGATCCTGCTTTAATAAATAAACCTACTTCCTCTGTTTTTTTGAGGTAATTAATTCGTAACAAAGTAAGCGTAAAAATAACGTTAAGTGCTTAAAATGCCTGTTTTTTATTGCCTCGCTCAGTCGCATATTAGATATAACATTAACTTCAATGAAGTTGTTATGTTATAATTTCAGGAATGACCATGGCATCCCCTGCAGGTTATAAAGGAACAAACGGAAATTCTTATCTGGTAAAGAATTTCAGAAAAATATGGCAAATAGCATTGCTATGGTTGAAAATAAATGGGCCCTTCGATACCCAAGGGAATATTCAACCATATCCAAACTATAAACATGGGTATTCTGACAACAGCAAACACAACTGCAAAAGGTAGCATGGTGGAAATGATGGTGCCGAGCCCAATGTTTTTTACATATTTTTGTGCAAAGGTGATTACCAAAGGAAAATAGGGTAGCAGGGGAGTCAGGATATTGGAATAAGAGTCACCTATCCTGTAAGCTGCCTGGGTTGTTTCGGGAGAATATCCCATAAGCATGAGCATGGGCACAAAAATGGGTGCCATTATGGCCCATTTAGCCGATGCACTTCCAATAAAAAGGTTTATCAATGAAGAAATAATAATAAATGCTACAATCAGAGGAATCCCAGTGAAACCAATGTTTTTGAGTCCGTCAGCGCCACTAACAGCAACGATTAGGCCCAGGTTCGACCAGTTGAAATATGCCACAAACTGTGCTGCAGCAAAGGCCAGTACAATGTACCCACCCATTGTAGCCATGGATTCGCTGGTCATATTAGCTACGTCCTTATCACCTTTAATGGAGCCTGTTATGATTCCATATATAAGCCCTGTGATAAAGAATATGATAAACATGAGTGGCACAATAGACTGGTAAAGTGGGTTCAGATCGCCTGTTTCATCTCTGAAAATTCCATTTTTTGGTATGGCTGCTATGGCGATTAGCACCAGGATTACAAATGCCGAAAAGAGCGCCCATTTCATTCCTTTTTTTTCTTTTGGACTGGTGGATGACATTTCAACTTTTTCCGTGCCTTTATATTCTCCCAGTCTTGGGATAATGATCCGCTCAGTTACCCAGGTGCCTGCAATTCCGACGATGGGAACCGATGCTGCCATAAGGTAATAATTTGATAATGGGTTGACCGTATAGCCATCCTGTATAATTTGTGCTGCCGGCTGGGTAAAAGAGGCAATTAATGGATCCAGGCCTGTGGGAAGAAAGTTGGCCCCAAAACCACCGGAAACACCGGCAAAAGCAGCTGCCAGTCCGGCAATGGGGTGCCTTCCCATGCCGTGAAAGATGGCCGCACCTAATGGGATAAGTACCACATAACCGGCATCTGCAGCAACAGAACTAAGCATACCTGCTACCACAATGGAGAATGTGATTAGGGATTTAGGCACCCGGCTCACAAAAGCTTTTAATCCAACGGCTATCAGTCCGCTTCTTTCAGCTACACCAATTCCGAGCATAACCACAAGCACAAGGCCCAGGGGAGGGAAATCAGCAAACACCTCTACCATGTTGGTAAAAATGCGCTGTACACCTTCTTTGCTGAGCAGGTTTACTGCAATAATGTCTTCACCGGTCCCCGGGTGTTTTGCGCTTAACCCCATCATGCCAAATATCCATGATAAAAGCAGGACAATGCCCATCAACATGACGAAAAGTGTTACTGGTTGTGGTAGTTTATTTCCAATGACCTCTACTCTGTCAAGCATTCTTTTAAAAAACCCGTTTTTCTTCTCCTTCGCCATGAGTGCTATTTATTTTGTGAATATGTACTATTTAATAATTCATTTAAAAAATTGTTCAGAGAATGGATGAAAGTTATTCCTGTTTGCCTACCCAGGGGACTAATGCTGAACGATAAAAGTCAATGTTCATCGCTTCGAACCGGGGGCCATGCATTGCCAGGCGGTTTTTGTATTCATCCCAGCTTCTTTTTTCTGCTGCCGTCCATCCGATTTCAGCATAACCAGGCAGGCGAGGAAACATCATATATTCAATATCGTTCATGGTTTCTATTGTCTCTGTCCAAAGTGGCGATTCAACGCCCAGGATGGATTCTTTTGTGATGCCGGGAACCATGTCAACAGGATTCCAGGCATAAGCGGTGTCTACTTCTATATAACCCGCCCAATTCAATCCAAGCTGCGTTGTGGAGTCGTATTTCATGTCAAGATAGGCCTTTATGGCAGGTGACATGATAACTTTAGCTCCCTGGTCAAGGGCCATGTTGGTGTTTTCCAGGTCGGCCCAGAACTGCACGGTGGCACCATCAACAAGTGAGGCATTGGCAATCTCGTCCCATCCAATGATTTTTTTCCCATATTTGGTTACAATGTCCTGCACCCGGTTGACAAAATATACATAATCATCATGCGCAGTCACATGTGATTCGTCACCGCCAATATGGAAATAGGGGCCCGGACTAATGGCAGATATTTCACGGACAACATCATCCACAAATTCGTAAGTGATTTCGTTATCTGTACATAATGTGCTGAAGCCAACCTTCATGCCGGTATATAATTCGCGGGCTTTGCCGTCACAGTTAAGTTCGGCATAAGATGCCAGGGCCGCATTGGTATGTCCGGGCATATCAATCTCAGGCACAATGGTGATTTCCCGTTCCATGGCATAATTAACGATTTCTTTAAATTGATCCTGGGTGTAAAATCCCCCTTCACCACCACCTACCTCTGTGCTGCCACCAATTTCGGTAAGCTTTGGCCAGGATTTTATTTCAATGCGCCAACCCTGATCGTCAGAGAGGTGAAGGTGCAGCGTATTCATTTTATACATGGCCAGAAAGTCAATAACCCGTTTTACATCTTCCACACCAAAAAAATGACGGGATACATCAAGCATGGCTCCCCGGTAGGCATAATCAGGGTAATCACGAATCGTGCCTGTAGCAATTTTGATTTCGCTTTCATTGCCCACCTTTACTGGCATGGTCTGCAAAAGTGACTGGATGCCATAAAAAACACCAGCCGGAGTGTTTGCCTTTATGATAATGCGCCGTTTTTCGATGATAAGTTCATATCCTTCTTCGCCCAGTTCTTCATCTTCAGCCATGGTTAAATATATCCCTTTGCGGGGCTGATTGTAACTTTCCGTTAAATCAGGATTAAATCCGGATATTTGAAATATTTTATTAGCCAGATAAGTAGCATGAGCCTCAAGATTTGACTCAGATAAATTATATGAAATGGTGGTTTTATTATTTAAACTAAATGACTCACCACCTGCAGTAACTGATACAGGCCTGGGAATGAATCCTGTTTGAGTTAAATCAGTTGGCAGTTCCTGTTCACAAGAATTTAGAAGCATAGCAATAGTTACTGCTAATGAGAAAAGAATGATTTTGTTTCGCATATTAGAAAGGTTAGAAATTAATAGCAGGTGATAAAGGTATAAAAATTAATAAAGATCGATTGAATCATATTCGTTCCGGGTAAACAAATCAATATCAACAGATTTTCGGTGTCCGAATTGTAGGCTTAGTGATGTGCCTCCTACCAGTCTGAAAGGTCTAAAAAGATCATTACTCATTAACAATTTCAAAATTTTCAATAATGCTGGAGTGACCGTGTTATAAAAAAGGGTTGGGTTCATTAGTATAATCAGTTTATCAGGAGATATTTCCTTTTATTCTTTTTCACTGCCCGAGATAATTTTTGTTTTTTATTGATTACATTCATTACAATTTCTCTTCCATAAAAACGAATGATTTCATTGATCTCATTTTCATTACCACGTTCAAAAATTCTTTGGATAACCGCATTCTTCTGATATAACCAGTCAATCTTATTAATGTCTGTATCCCAAAAAACAACAGGGCGTATCTTTTTTAGATCGGGATGAAAACTTTCTACCTGCTCTTGTTTTATTTTTTTAATATCATAAAAAACCTGCAGTGTCATTAGAAAACCTTCTTTAAGATTTAAAGCATTTTCGATTTTTAATGACAATGGAGTATTCATTTTTCTTTGTTCTTTAATGATTGATCCAAGGGTTTGAGGATGCTCATCTATCATGGAAGCAAATTCATTTTTGCGCAATTTTCTTTTTTTTAATTCGCGTCCAAGAATGATGCCTGGATGAATACCTTTTAGTATGTCGAGATTATTTCGCATACACAAAATTACAAAAAAAAAGTAAACAAAATTGTTTACTTTTTAGATCTTATTTGACCAACACTTGAAATTGGTTTGATTAATGTGTAACGACTCTATTTTACGGCTACATTTATCTTTAAAAAGCCCGGTCATAACAATTAATGATTATATGGTTGTCCGTAAAAACACCTAATTATGAATAATGCTTTGAATGCCACATACCTATGAAAATAAATGGCCACGAATGCACGAATGACAAAGTCATTCGAAATTTGTGTGCATATATCACGTCTTATTACGACGTTTTCGGACATTTTTGTTGTTAGGTGAAATTACAAAAGTACGTTGACTCAATTTTATTCATTTTATTCGTGCATTCGTGGCTAATATGCTTTAGGTATATTCGCGGACAATCATTAATGATTATTATGACCAGGCTATAACCATTTTACTAGCAGTTAATCTGTTTTTAGTTCTCTAACAAACCGGGGATTTTTTAATCTTCAACAGTGAAGTCCATCGGAATTCCCAGTTCTTCATAAAGTTTTTTACGGGCAGCCTTATCCAGGGTAAGCTCTTCGCGTGCAGCATCGGCTACAGCCACTGCTTTTTTGCGTGGAACAACAATAACTCCATCTCCATCGGCTACGATAACATCTCCAGGACGGATATATACACCACCTACCACGATTGGTTCGTTGTATGATTCAAGCTCATTGCGACCGGGCCGGATGCCGCGACCACGTTTATCGTAATCCATATAAAGCGGTATTTCCTGTTTGATGATCTCATCGGTATCGCGCACACCACCTGCTGAAATGATACCTACTGCGCCTGCCCTGGTCCATAACATGCTGTTGTTTGAACCGGTTGTCCCGGTATCACCATCGTCTTCGTTATCAATGATAACAACATGACCGGGGCGGATGTCTTCAATAAAAGGTTCACCGGAGAGATGGGTATACCACTGGTCGCGCCAGTTTTTGTAATCTTCGATGGATGTGCTTTCCGGATGAGGTACACGTTGGGTAGGCACATAACGTACGGTAAAGGCTATGCCTACAAACTGATGTTTAAACTCTTCAATGTCTTTCCATAGTGGCGCAATTTTAGGATCCATAAGCCCCACATCCATCAATCCCACCATATCCATGCCATCGCATACATCGGCTACACGAAGGCCTTTGTAGAGTTTAATGAGGGTTTCATTATCCATTTCTGTCTGGTTATCCTGGGCCATTGCCGGCATCACCAATAACAATGCAATTAAATATAAAAACGTTTTCTTCATAATTGAGAGATTTAAATAGTAATTATTTATTAGTTAAATTATTCATGCTAATCAATTATTCGTCTTCCTTTAATAACCGCACATCAAATATTCTTGGTGTATAGCCATCACCTGTGGATTCAAATTTCAGGGTTAACACATCATTTTTACCACTCTGCAACACGTTGTCCTCCAGTTTGTAATTCACATAGAAGAAGGTTTCGCCTTTTGTGCCGTCTAAGCTCAGCGTATCAATTACAATATCGTTAATTGTTATGGCAATATCACTGCCGGTATCCTCCCCATAAAATGTAAGGTTCAGGGTTTTGCCTGTGTTGTCCGGGTTTTTTAATTCATAGCTAAACCATGACCGTGTATTGCGCCAGTACATGTCTTTAAAATAACCTGAGGTAGTGTGCTCACCTTTGAAAAAATGATCGGATTCCGGTTGTTGTTCACCGGTCGCAACTTTATCAACAGTTTTACCCTCCAGGGCGAGGATAGCTTCTTCCCGGATTTTCATTGCTTCAAGTTTTTCTTCCAGGCCCACCGAATCTACTACCGGCCAGTAAATAATGTATCTTGCCTCATGAATGTCAAAGAAAGGTTTTAATACCAGTGATTCATTTTCCGGTGCGTAAACAGTTTCAGAAAAAGTAAAATGCAGGGGTTTATTATCGACTGGTTTCAGGATGTCTGAAAGATCAGTTTTTTCAGTTACCAGCATAGGTGCTTTGGTAATCGGATAATATTTACCACTTGCAACATGGCCCATTCGGCTGTCATCGGCCCATAAGCCTTCAAGGTTGCTTGAATCGCTAATTGCGCCCAGTACGATGGGGCCATGCACAAAAGATACCCAGGGCGAATTATCCGGGAGGTATTCGGCACGGGTGTCCATGCTAAATGTTATTTCTACCACATCTCCCGTGTTCCATTCCCGTTGAAGCAATGCATAAGGAGAGCCCTTGGCAGGTTGTTCTTCTCCGTTCACTTTTAGTATGAAAGAGCCGTCTTTAACCCAATTGGGCTTGCGAATGTTTAAGCCAAATGTTTGAGGAGAATCCAGTTGAATTTTGATTTCCGATGTTTCATTGTAGGGGAATTCTGTACGTTGTGTCAGAACAAGGCCTTTTTCTTTCCAGGAAACTTCTGAAGCCATAAACATATTAATGTATATGTTTTCCTCATTGTGTGCGTAAATCAGTTCACCGTAACGCCCCGGGTTTTCAAGTCCGGAACCAACGCAACACCAAAAGCAGGTTTGAGGCTGCGAGTAGACCCGGTAATGCCTTGGCCGCATAGGGGTGAAATAAACAAATCCTCCTTTGCTCCTGTGTTTTGAGGAAAGGATATGATTGAACAAGGCTCGTTCATAATAATCCAGGTATTCAGCTTTGGGATCAGTTAAAAACAGTAATTTGGTCAACCGCAGCATATTGTATGTGTTACAGGTTTCAGGTCCTTGATTTGATTCGACCATGGAGGTGAAATCATCTGTTGGGTGAAAATGTTCACGTACACTGTTGCCGCCGATGGAAACAGTCCATTCATCAACTACTGTATTCCAGAAATAATCTGCTGCCTCAGACCACGTCGCTGAATCTGCTGCATCAGCATATTGCTTATAGCCAATGACTTTTGGTATTTGAGTGTTGGCATGCAGACCGGTAAGTTCATTTTTTTCGTTTAGCAAGGGATCCAAAATGGCCCGGTGCGAAAACCGGTTGGCCATATTGAGGTATTTCTCCTCCCCAGTGTGGCGGTATACTTCCACAAAAACTTCATTCAAGCCGCCGTGCTCGCTACGTAACATATCTTGTACCTGTTCATCAGAGAGTCCGGTAGTAGTGTTGTAAAACCAGTCGGTGAGTTTAATCAGGATGTTTAAAGCTTTTTCATTGCCCGTGATGGTGTACACATCATTCAATCCGGCAAAA
>CAZZBU010000014.1:0-25339 GCA_964652315.1 uncultured Bacteroidales bacterium | reverse complement strand
GTTTAAAGCTTTTTCATTGCCCGTGATGGTGTACACATCATTCAATCCGGCAAAAAGCTTGTGAATGTTATAAAGTGGAACCCAGTGTTGATTTAGTGAAAAGCTTCCGGCATCAATGTTTCCTTTGCTGATGTCTTCCCACATCTTTTTAGCATTGGGGATGCCACCAACGTAGCCATTTCCGTTTTTTTCCTGGCATTTTTCAAGCCATTCGAGCATATAGTCCAACCGCTTTTGTAGTTCATCGTTGCCTGTAGCAGCATGCATTAACGCCAAAGCCGACAGGTAATGTCCGCCGATGTGCCCGTCCAGTCCGCCACTTTCCCAGTTTGGGTAATTATCTTCTACAGGTTCAAAACCGGCATCTTTCAGGTATGGGGCCAGTAGTCTGTCGGGACTAAGGGCAAGGATATAATCCAAATCAGCTTGTTGACCCTCCTGAAAAGGGCCATCCAGAATATTAACATCCCTCAGATGGAAGGATTGAAGGTTAGTAATATTTTGTTGCTTATTTGTACTGCAACTTACCATAATAATTCCTGTAATAACAAGGAAGATAAATTTCAATGATTTCATTTTAAGTTTTACTTTAAGGGAAACTCTCACTTATTTTGATCCATTACAGTTTTTCTAAAGGAAGATGCGCACCATGCTTTTCAAACACATCAATTGGTATGATGCAGGTTTTTGGGCTTTTTTCCACGGCTTTAATAAATTCAGGAGCTGTCAGATCTTCACATTGATACGGGAGATTCTGTGTGTATGCAGCGATTGCAAATAGCAAAGTAAATAAGCCGGCAGTTATTGTCTTCATAATTTATCCGAATTAATTCGACATAAAATTAAAGGATTATTTGGGAAAAACTAAACTAAATAAACCATAAAGTTTTTTACCTGGAACCAGAAGCAAAAACAATCCTTTCAAATCCCTTATTTGATAATTTCCAGGGATTATAGAATATCGATAACATTATTTTCCGGACTCTTTGTTACGTTTCCATTCATTAACTAAATAGCTTATAAAGATGAGCAGGCTAATGGCTGAAAGCCAAATAAGTCCGGTGCGCAATCGCTCGTTATTCTCACCAAAATAAGCAATAAGGACAGCAAGGGGTGTTGTTCCAATGAGGGTTGCAATAATAAAACGTTTATACCCCATGCGTAGAATACCCCCGACAAAGCTGATGGCATCGTTGGATAATGCCGGAACCAATCGGATAATGACAACGGCCCACATTCCATATTTGTGAATGTAAAATTCAATTTTTTGTTTCTTTTGTTGTCCAATAAGCTTGTCGACTGTTATTTTTCCAAAATAGCGACCCACAAAAAATCCAACAGATGAAGCTGCAAATATGGCTGAGATTGAAATTACAGCACCCCAGACCGGACCATACGCCAGCACTGCCACCACCATTAAAACCGGAGAGGGAATAATAATCAAAAACATTTGTATAATCATGGCCAGAACAATAAACACCGGTCCCCAGATTCCAAAATTACTTACCCAGATTGATATGCGCTGCTCATCCTGGCTAAGCAGCACATTAAATGCTTCATTCAGGGTTGATTTTACTTCGGGAATGGCAAAATAGGTAACGATCAGCCCAGCCAGAATAGAGCCACTGACGATACCAGTCCATTTGCTTTTATATGTATCTTTCGAAGATTTTTGATCAGGCATCTGAGAAGATTTAACTAATACCGTTTAACTATCTTAATTTGAACAAACGTCAGAAACACGCTTATACCAGGTATGATACATGTTTTTAAGTTCATCAGCCTTATCTGGATAAGTCTCAATCAGATTATTTGTTTCAGCCGGATCATCTTTTAGGTTGAACAGTGCCCATTCACCCTTCCAGGATACCAGTTTCCAGTCAGTGTCACGCACAGCACTTCCGTTGCGCCAATGCCAGAATAAGGGTTTTGAACGTTTGACTTCCTTTCCTTGAAGCGCTGGCAAAAAGCTGGTGCCTTGCATGGGAATTATTTTTTCGTTGTTGTATTCTTCAGGATATTCCGTTCCGGCCACCTCCACAAATGTGGGCATAAAGTCAATAAAATGCATGGGATGGTCGGAGAATGTGTTATTTTTAAAGTTGCCGTTCGGCCATTTCACTACCAGTGGTGACCTGATACCACCTTCGTGACTGTAGTTTTTAAATAATCGAAGCGGAGTGTTCCCCACATTTGCCCAGTTACCTCCAAGGGATGTCCATCGCGTTAGGGAGCCTATTTCTCCGGATCCTTCGATATTTACGACTTCAGCGGAGGCTCCGTTATCGGATGCAAAAATAACCATGGTGTTGTCTTCCACACCCATTTCTTTCAGTTTCTGCATTACCCGGCCAATGTTTTGGTCCATTCGATCGATCATAGCCGCATATACGGCCATTTTAAGGTCTTCTTCATCTTTTTCTTGGGCAGTAAGCGAATCCCAAGCCGTATGCCAGGGTTCGGACAACCGATAAGTATCGTCAATTAAGCCTAGTTTCTTTTGCTTCCCGAACCTTGCCTGCCTGATTTTTTCATAACCAATCAGGTATTTCCCCTGGTATTTTTCAATATCTTCAGGCCAGGCCATCAGCGGATCATGCGGGGCCGTATATGCAAGGTAAAGGAAAAAAGGTTGGTCGTATTGCTGATGTTCATCAAGCCATTTTAGGGCATAGTTGGTAAAATAATCCGTAGTATAGAAATCCTCATCTTCCGGGGTGTAAGGCCTGTAAATAACAGAATCAATACACCAGGCCCTGTCATCTCGTTTCCTGGCAGGTTTGCCTTCACCCGGGCGCTGATGTCCGGGATTGAAAAAATTGCATGCCCCGTCTTTTAATCCATAATAATGGTCGAAACCTCTGGTAACCGGATTTTCAACACCGTGGTGTTTACCGCTCCAATATGTTCGATAACCAGCCATTTGGAACATTTCTCCCAGCGTAATGGCATTTTTAATCGGATGGATATGGGTTTCACCATAACCGCACTGCTGGGCGTATAATCCTGTTAGTAACGTGGCTCTTGATGGGAAGCATTTTGCCGTATTGTAAGCCTGGCGAAAACGAACACCTTCAGAAGCAAGGGCATCGATGTTTGGCGTGGATATTTCGCTGCCATAGCAGCCAATATCTGACCAGCCCAAATCATCGGCAAGAATCAACACCACATTGGGTTTTTTATCATTTATTGTTGATGGAGGATCACAAGCTGTAAGTGCCAATAAATAAGGAAACATAAATAAAATCAGAAGATTCCGCATAATTTAACGATTTGAAAATTAAAGTCAACCATCATTTAGCATTATTTCAAGCGTATTTGCTTACTTGCAGGTGTCATATTCTCTGAAGAAACCCAAAAATACCCCCCATTTTCTCCAATTTTTACCTCAATGCAAGCCGTTCCATTAGTCAGTTGTACTTTTTTACTTCCATCAACAATACCCAGGTTGTCAATGAGTTCACCGTCACCGACAAAGGAAAAACGTACAAACTCATTGGCATCAAGGCAGAGGGTACTGGTTTCATCCCGGGCCTCAACCACTATGCGGGCAATATTATCTTTTTGCGTAACATCTTTAATGACAAGCTTTACTGGTTCAGTCCAGTCTTTAGTCTGATATGCAAAAGAAATGGTATCTTCAACAGTAATTCCATTTTTATAGCCAACAGCCTTAAGTTCATAGGTTCCTTCATCCAAGGGCACGTTCCACCGCAAACCTGCTGCCGGATAGTTTTGGCTGTTGCGTTTTTTTATTCCCTGGCTCTTGCCATTTACAAATAGCTCTGCTTCCTCGCAGTTGGAATACACCTTAATAAGCTTTTCTTCTCCGGGTTCACCCCACCGGATTGGCCAGGAATGGCCAAAGATATGCACCATGGGTTCTTCTGTCCAATACGATTGAAACACATAAAATGCTTCTTTCTTAGTCCAGTCGCGTTGAACCAATCCTTTCTGGTTCATGTAAGGTATGGGATTATTGGGACGAATGGGCGTAGAAAAATCTTTGAATGCCCATTGAGCAGCACCGGTCAGCCAGGGCATGGTTTCCTGTTCTTTCAGGTGCCAGTCGAAGAGGTTACAAATGTATGTTTCCGACCAGTTTCCATCGCGGGATACCCTGGCCTGCCCACCAACGAGTGAAGCGTCTCCAAGGCGTTCATCTGCGCCCTGTCCGGTGACAATGTTTTGCAGACCCTTGTCCGGGTCTTCGTCGTGGCGACCGGCATGGCTGCTGCCACCCCATTCCATGTGGAAGAAATGATCAACTTCCATCATGTTTTCATGGGAAACTTCTTTGTATTCCGTATATTTGCCGCGGTACCACCCTGCCCATATCGATGGGGAGTATACATCCACAATGTGTTTGCAGAAATCACAACGACGGATTCCTGTTTTTCTGGAAGGATCGAGCGCGTGGGAAAGGTCATTCAATTCTGCCATGAATTCCTGAATGGCTTTTTTATCAAATTCTGTAAAATCGCCAGGCCAGTCGTTTTCGTTGCCCAGTCCCCAGATGATAACCGAAGGATGGTTGTAATGCTGGTTTATCATATTGGCGAGCATGTTCCGGGCCTGTTCTTTGTATATTTTTCCACCCAGTCCGCCACGGCACCAGGGAATCTCTTCCCAAACCAAAATACCCAGGCTGTCACATAAATTCAATACAATGCGTGATTGCTGATAATGGCCAAGGCGAATAAAATTGGCTCCCATTTCTTTTATAAGAAGCATTTCTTCACGAATCATATTTTCGGTCATTGCCGCAGCCACACCGGCATGATCTTCGTGTCTGTGTGTCCCTTTCAGTAAGAGCCGTTCACCGTTAAGATAGAATGGTCCGTGTTCTTCAAAATGGAAATCCCGGAATCCAAACTGATCAGTATAAACCTGTTCTCCGGAAGCCGAAGTAGCTGATACCTTAATTTGATATAAGGCTGGGTTGTCAGTAGACCAGCGCTTTACACGTTTTACCGGAACATCAAACTTAAGTGTATTGTCCGTGGTTGATTTTTCATATTCATATACCACTTTTCCTTCCGGTTCAAATACCGTTGCCTTAACATCCACAGGTTTTTGATCAGGATTGTGGAGATTAATATCGATTTCAGCGGTTCCATTCCGTTTCCCTGAGAGTTCGGGGGTGACATGCAACTGGCTGATATATGCTTCTGGAAGGTATATGAGGTTAACATAGCGGTACAAACCACCATAGATATTAAAGTCGGAAAGGTCTGAAGGAATCATCTCCAGGTCGCGGGAGTTATCGCAGCGGATGGATATGGGTACTTTATCTTCAAAGATTTCAGTAAGATGTGGGTTGTTTCTGGCCGATTCAAGGTATTCAGTAATATCCACTGACCATTCATCATAACCACCCACATGCTCACCGGCTTTTTCAGTGCCTACCCAGACCGATGTTTTCTGTCCGGCCCCTTCGAAATGTAGGATGGTGCGTCCATTTTTATAGGGGTTTTGTATTTTCAGCGCTGTACGGTACCAACCGGGGCCCTGGTAATAGTGTTTATCCGGATCCACGGCATCTTCCGCATTAAAACAGTGGGGCATGGTTACCTTTTCCCAGATGGGCACATACTCAGGTCGTCCCTGCCGGGCCGGACGCAGTACTTCCCATATCCCTCCAACATCCTGGCGAATATGCTCCCATTTGTCTGTCAACCGTTGATGATGGGTTGAAATCTGTTGTGCATTTAATGTTAATGTGAATACTAAAAATAAAGCTATCGCCGCGTATTTTTTCATCATAATAAATTCTTAGTTTGTCTTGTAAAAATACAAAATTACAGGTGAATGCCATTAAGGGCGAGTATGAGGAATGTCAGGCCGCTTCGAAAAAAGAAAAATCATTCCGCTGGAAAGCAGCCGGTAAACATATCTGCGGAAATAACATTATTGGTTTTACATTTTCAGAAATGCAATATTTCCAAAGAAATCAGAAATGAGGCATTACTTTTTAATGATTTTTTGAATACTCACTTTTTCGTTCCACAGCATTTTTATGATATAGGTCCCGGCTGGTAAAACACTTAAATCCAATTCATGTTTTTTCTCAGCAACATTCTGAGCCATCATTAACTTTCCATGAATATCATAGATATATAGCATAGAAGATCCGTTATCCTGAATAATGATTAATTTATCGTCAACAGGATTTGGGTATATCTTTACTTCGGATAAAACAGGTTCATAAATTGAAGTTTGCTCGCCTATTTTGAATTGTACCGGGCTGGAGTCATTTTCAGAGTTACTGTCATAAGATTCTGTTTTCGAAATGGTTTTAAATATTAAATAATAGCTGCCCTCACTTATGCCTTTAGGTAACACGACCATATCAGAGAATCTAATGGTATCGTTTAAGCCAAGCTGCTGGAAATAAAGTGTGTCCAGCTTAATGTCAAGGTTGTCAATATATTCGTCAAATGAGAAATAGATTGTGACTGCTATGTTATTGCAATGCAAATCACCGGTATTTGCCAGGTAACCGTTAAAATACATGGTATCATTGAGTATGTCTGATTCATCGATGTTAACGGTAATGCTCAGATCATGTTCTACATTATTGGTTATCTGCAGCGGCAATGCTTCGATGTTATTTGATTCATTGTCTTCACTGACTTTTTTAGCATAGTCACTGACAATTAAGAAATAGTAATCACCGGTTTCTATGACTTCAGGGATGAGCATTGATTTTGAGCAATCAATCGTATCGTTTCCATTAATTTTTTGCAGGACATAGTTGCCCAGGAAAATATCATCGGAACTCCAGTTTTCATCCGGGGATAAATAAAATCCGTATTCCGGATTATTGATGGTTTCTATACCATTGTTCAGTGCTTTAAAAACTGTACTAACAATGCCACCGGGGGTAGCCATGGAATTGTATAGCAGCGCATCAGAACTCAGTAAATCGTATCTCGAGTTATAATCAATGGAGTAAATGTTATTGGATATATTATAATCGATGCTGCTGTTTATTACCAGGGTAATTGAGGTAAACTGCTCATAATTGTTTGGAAGGCGGAAAGTATTATTGACGAGGACAGGTTCCTCATTGGATTCCAGGTGGAGTGTATCCAGGTGCAACAGAAAACCATCTCTATACATATCAAAATCGTAGCTGTTTGTTAACCAGTATTCAACTGCAATGATATCTGTAAAAATCCGATCTCTTTCAATGGTATACTGAACATGAACACTATCGTCTGCATCAGGATAACTCGTGAATCTCAACGATGCTTCTGTAAATGAATAATCAACTGTATCGTAGAAATTGTTATCACTTTCAATATATATTTCTCTGAATAGCATATTGTTGTTTTCATTACTTTCCTGAATAACATTATTGTAATCTGCAACAGCCAATAAGTAATAGTTACCATAATATCCATACGGTATATGGAAATAGCTTGAAACGTAACTTGGGTAGCCAACGGAGATATCATCAACATAATCGGTTGAAAGCAAATAGTCTGATGCATCTGCAATGGTATCTTCTGATAAGAGATAACCAATAACAGATGAATTAAGATCTTCCGTACCCACATTTCTTATTACACTATTCACCATAAGGTGGCTTCCGCTATTTAGATAATGTGAACTTAGAGCACATGAATCCAAAGAAAGATCGGTGTTTGAATAATTTAGCGTAAGTGGCTGTACACAGGTATTGTTGGTGGGAACAGCATCAAGAATAGTGTCGTTGCGGTTTCCAATGTTAAACAGAATATAATATTCACCAGAATCATAACCTCCAGGCAGGGTGAAATAGTAATGTTCGCTTTTTGTTTCACCTGTTTCTATAAAATAATATGGATTTTCTGTTGTTAATAAGGTATCTTGATCATTAACAATGGTATCTTGGGATAGCCATATATTAAGTATTGGATCTTCAACAGTGTAGTTTCCTTTATTGGTAATGGAAATGTACCCGCTTGTACTGCCACCTGTCGTCATTGTTTTGTGAGGTAAGCGCGAAGGTAGTGCCAGGTCAAGGAAAGGGTTTTCAAGGGTAATAGTGTTCATGAAAATATTATTAGCCTCGTTTGTTTCCGGTAGTTTATTAAAGGCATCAACCATTGTAAACAAATAATAGTCTCCATAGGGCATTGTGGCTGGTATTACAGGAGAATAATTAATTTCTTGACTTGCATTTGTGCCCAAATGATAATTATAATAATTCGTTTCAAGCCATACATCCTCGGTTATGTCCAGAATACTGTCTGTAGAAAGAAAAGCAATCTGTTCATGTGTTCTGGTATCAATGGTTCCAGTATTAGTTATATTCATTTTTAAATTTATCCTTTTGCCCGGTGTTGCCGAAGAAACTACATCAGAAATATTAATGCTGAGGTCTCTCTCCGGCTTTTGAATAAATACTTTTTTATACAACGTGTTGTTTAGCTCTGACAATTCTCTTACAATATCCTTGGAATCAACTTTAAATATTAAGTAATACCATTTTCCACCCTCACAAAATGTTGTGTCAAAATAATTATTTAAATAAATCACTTGTTGATAACTATAGATATAACGATCTCTGGATGAGATTAATTTATCTCTGGAATCCAATATTGAATCCTCTGATAGATAAAATTCAACAGTGATTGGAGTATTGCTGGTTTCTGTGCCAACGTTGCTGGCGATTAAGGAGGAAACATGGTTATTGTAAAAAGATAATGTGTCGCTGCTTTCTACTGAGTGTATTTTATAATCAATATCTGGGGTAATGAAATATATACTTGTGGTATCTGTATTATTTAAAAGGTTTGTATCTCCGGCAAATTTTTCAGGATCAATATGAGCAAAAATATAATATTCACCATCCTGATGAATACCACCAAGCGATATTGTTTTCTGAAGTTTTTTTATTTCGCCGGGACTGGAGTTATCCAGTGTCAAGGTAGTGACGAGGTTATCGGTTGTTTTATTGAGTTCTCGATCGGCTGAGATATAAATGTCAATCTCCATATTATTAAAAGGTCGATCAGATTTATTTGAGAAGGAAAGACTTATGTTGCATTGATTGGTCATTGAGTATGTTTTGTCTGTTTTCAATGAATCAATGGCTAAATCGGACTCCCGGTTAATAATCCAGACATCATGCATATACGTATTATTGGTGGTATCTGCATCGGGTATATTTGCTGGTGGATGGAATTGTGCCCATAAATAGTATTTGCCATGAGTAGTTGTGTCAGGAATGTAACACCTGGTTCTTGCATAATAACCATTAAAATAATCATATAGGGTGTCTGAGTAAATCGGTTCAGCCTCAAATGTCAATTCCGGTTCAGTTGTTAGATAATAATTAATTTTACCTTTTTTTTGGGTATCTGATAGATAAAAATCCGATATTTGATACTCCTGGTTTATAAATTCTCCTGGTGTTATTATTGGTTTAATGGAAGTACCCCGGCAATTCCAGTCTCTTTTTATTGCTTGAGAAAGGTGTATTGCTTGTTTTTCGATGTTATTGGATTCAAATAGCTCATTGACCTGATTTGCAACATCAGTTTTTGCGAATAAGGTATAATCTCCCGGAGAAATACCATCAGGAAAGTAAACATTTTCAACTCTTGTCAATGATTGGCCAAAATCTAGGTATAGCTCGTCACCGATAAACAGAATTTGATCACCGGGATCCAATACGGTATCCTTTGATAAAATGAATCCGGTTTTAATTGGGTTTTGCCAGCTTGCCCCTTCATTTATAACTGAATAGTTTACTTCTATAAAATTATCGGAAATTGTGTCAGGACAATCAAAAGCATCGAATTTATAGTCGGTTTTAAGTATACTATCCTTATCGACAATTGTTATGCTTCTGTAAATGGTATTGTTGATATAGCTATACTCTTCGGATTCTTTTTTTAGTTTTATTTTTTCGATGATGTAGTATTCACCAGGCTCAATATCAGCAGGTATTGATATAGGTTGCATGAAATAATCACGAGAGCCAATGGGGCCTTCATAACTTACAAATTCAATATCAGTATCATCGATAAGGGTATCTTGAGACAGGACACATGTGGTTAGTATGGTATCCGTTGTTTGCAGTCCATAACTACCAAATTCGGGGAAAATTAAATAATCTTTACCCTGTTCGACTTTTTTTTGATTGAAACCAATTGAATTTACCCAGATATCACAAGTGGCCGATGTTATTTCGAATGTACTTGTTATTAAGTTGTTTTCAGGGGTTAATTCGTTATATAAGTTGTCATCTAATGTTTGCACAAATAAGGTATAGGTTCCCTCAGCCATGTTATCGGGGATATCAATCTGAAATTGACCCCTTAGATTTTTTTCTGAGCCTGAAAAATTATTAACCGGAAACTGAGTAAGCATACTGTCTGACGCTGCATCAAAGATACTGTCCTCTGAAAGATAAAAGCCAAGCGTATTTCTATAAGGGGCTCGGGTTATCTTATGCCAGATATTAACAACGCTTGTTTTTCCAATGGTGCCTGGATGGGGTTGTTCCATTTTTTGAAGCTGGAAGTCCACGGTTTTCTTGTCGAGGATTACGGATTTGATAATAAGATTATCCTCTTCGTTTTCCTCAGCATATTTATTATCAGAATCAATTGTTGTAATTAAAAAATACGCTCCGGCAGGCCAGTTTGAGGCTGTATCAATAACAATTATTGGATTTGACTCATAGCTCTGGGAATTATAGAACCGGTTCAATGTATAGCTATGAATCAACGAATCACTGGCATCCAGCAGTGTATTTTCAGATAAATACATATCAATTATTACACTGTCAGCAATTGATTCACCCTCATTACTGATTTGTATTGGAATCTTGGTGTAGACTCCAGGGGTTAGGACAGTTGCATCACCGTGATATTCTATTTTCAATTCAATATCCGGTTCGAGCACGCTTACAGAAACGTGTTTTGTGTTATTTGTTTCATTAGTTTCATCCAAATCATTTTCGTCATCTGCCACGATCATTACATAATAATCACCCGGTTCTATATAAGAAGGAATGGTGACCCGCTCAAATCGCTGATATTCTTCAAAAGGCTTCAGGAACAGTTCATTATCATATTCATTTATTTGAATTGCATTTTCATCAAACACTGAATCTTTTGATAAATAGATATTGACGCTAAATTCCTGAAATAAAACAGTGTTGTTTCTTACAGTATATGGTATTGAATAAAAGCTTTGACCTGCGCGAAATTCTTCCTTTGAAAAACTGAACGAAGTTATTTCAACATCCGACCCGGGTAAATCATCCTTTGAAAGACAACCTACATTCATTGAGAATGTATCGCCATATTGATAAGATTGACTTCTGAATCTAATATTGAGGGCCCCTGTTTCATCCGTTGAAAATATACTGTCCACCAGATTATAATTATTCTGAATGCTAATAATATTTGGATCTGCCGGGGAAGGTCCATTCGATATAACAAGATAATTACAACATGATCCGAAATACAATGTATCCAATGATAAAACTATTGTAGCGTTTTCATTAGCAGGGAGTATCGCAATATTACCATTAGGATAAACGGAGTCTTGCATAAATTGCCCGGTAATTGTTCCCGTACAAGTTTGGATGGTATCCCCACCTGAAGTAGGAATAGTATACAGTTGGGCATTAGTTAAAGAGAAAATGGCAGAAAGCAGGGTAAGAAGCATTAAGTTTTTCATGGGGGCTGTTTTAAACATAAAAATAATATTAAGTTAGATATTATTCATTATCAGTACATAAAAGTATAATTTTTGATTAAATTATCAAAAAAATAAGCGAAATTTTACTTATGGTATTTTTCATAATTGTCAAACAGGGTAGGAGGTTCGGGAATGGTTTTATCGTCATATAAGTTAAGATGTCGAGGAGCGGGCAACCACTTTCTGTGAGGGGCCTTGTGTTGCGACATCAGCATAAAAGGCTTATCAGGGTCGCGCTTGTTTTTTAACTAGTCGAGGGTCATATCCGTTATCACGTCGGTTACATATCCTTCAATTTGTTCTGTGCCTTCAGGTGAAATGAAATCGGGATTGTAATAATTTCCCTGGCCGGGAAGTACTTTCCAGATATCAGAACCGGTGGGATCACTGCCCAGGTGCCATTTTCGGAATAGCGCCGTTTGGTAGCCGGTCAATTCAATTAATTGTATGGGTATCTACATAAACAATTTCAGTTAGATTACAACTCAAATTCTCCCGGCAAATTTTCCAAATACTGTTTTAATTCCTCTTGCATTTCCTTTAGCACATCCTGGTATTCAGGATCATTGGCCAGGTTATTTTTTTCGTTGGGATCCACATCCAGGTTATATAGCTGATTCCTGTCAAAATAATTCGGGTTTTTACCGTAGGATGCATGTTCAGCTTCTCCACCGCCTGGCAGGACATCCAAGTGACTGAATGGTGCAGCAGGGTCTTCGTTAACTACACGCATGTTGCGAAACCGGCGACCTTCGTTATACCGTTCAAGTTTTTCTGCTCGATCTTCCGCAGGCATGTTCTCAGCATATTCAGGATACCGGATGGCGATGTATTTGTATTTTCCTTTGATAACAGCCCGGGCGTAACCCAGCTCAAAGTATAAGGATTGATGAATTTTATCTTTTTTTGCTTCTAATACTGGTTTGAAACTTTTGCCGTCAATATGCTGGTTTACACTGTCGATACCGGCATATTCCAAAATGGTAGGTGCAAAATCAATGTTTTGTACGCTGGAAAGGCTTTCGCCTCCTACGGAAAAACCGTCCTGCTGCCAAACGATGCTCGGATTATGCACCCCGCCCTGATAAAGCGTGCCTTTAGCCTTTTGTCCGTGATCATTAAAAAAGAAGATGATGGTGTTTTCCAGAATATCTTTCTCTTCGAGCTTATCCAGTAAAGCACCTACGGCATCATCCAGCCAAAGTACCAGTTCTTTGTTCTGTCCTTCCAGACCGGCTTCCTTAATGCGTTCAGGGAGGGTCTCACGGGGTGGCAGAACATTTGGAACTTCATCAAGATAACCCTTCGCTGTAATCCTGGGATCAGCCTTCCAGGAGCGTTCCGGTTCGGTTGGCCCATGTGGGATTGTTGTAGCAAAATACAGAAAAAAGGGTTCATTGTGATGTTTGTCAATAAAATCAACCCCGGCCTGGGCTATCCAGTCCATGTTTTGCACGGCCAATTCCTTTACACCAATAAAATTGGGGTTATTGTGATAAATGGCACCGGCATAATCAAACCCGCTGTTTATAATGGTTTCTTTTACTTTTTTATAATTTTCTTCAATTTTACGCTTAACCTCAGGATCCCGGGCATCGGCATTAAAATTTTCAAATACTTCAAGGCCGTTAACCTCTATAACATGGTTTTTCCCAACCATGCCGGTTGCATATCCTTCCTCTTTCAGGTAATGAGGCAGGATTTTTTGATCGCCGGTAATGAAGGTGTTCCATTGGATTACCGTCTGTCCTTCTTCACGTTTGGTTTTGTTTAAAAACTGCTGGTTGGTAGCCCGGCTCGCATAATTACCTGTGAGTACGTTATACCGGCTGGGTGTGCATACTGGTGATACCACATATTGGTTAAGCATTACTGTACCTTCTTCGGCCAGCCGATCAATTGAGGGAGTCAGATTTTTGCCTTCTCCCTGTGGCAGACAGTTAAACATCTCGGGATACATGTCATCTGCGATGATGAAGATGATATTCGGTTTTTTAGTTTTCGTCTTAGCTTCATCGGAGGTGTTGGTTGACTTGCAGCCAAAAATCAACACAACAGTTAAAAGCTTTAATAATAAGACATGACGTGAATACAACTTCGTTAAAATCATTAAAGTTTATTTTAAAAGTACAACATTATTCTCCAGCTATCCGCACCTGAATAATCCCATTATTGTCTTTAAACAGGTAAGAAGGTAACTGTATTTCAATTCGCTTTAAACCTTCAATCCTGCGATCAATGGAAAGTGGTGGGGGGTCCAGGGATATTATTGATGGAAGGATGTGAGGGTGCGACAAGACTTCGAGCTTTATCTCTTTTCCATCTTTGCGCAGGATAGCGCCACCTTTAAAAGTCTCAACCTCAGCAGTAGTTAAGGCCTGCCAGGTAAGCATTTGAGTCTGCCCGTTCAGGACAAGTGAGTCAGTAATCAATAGCACCCTCTTGCTTTCTTTTAAAAACGTCCGTTGCGCTTGTTCAAGGAGCCCATCAAAAACCGGTGTAAGTTCGAAGGTTGCCGAAGGTTTAGGTGACTGCTCAAAGTGGGTTAATGATGCAAATCCATCGGTTAAATAAAGTGCATTGTTTACCGTTAAGGTACTGTGTCCAAAATTATTTTTAGTCAGCAGTTTCCATCTATCGCATTCCTGACAAGTCTCCCAGAGGTTAAATCCGATTTTTTCGAGCTCATGGTAGGGTTGATTTCCCGGGTCAACAATCCACCGTACTCCCTGAAGTTCAAAAATGAACGAACCGGCATCCATGTTTCCATGGTTTGACGTGGCACGTCCGCCTTTAGCTCCGAGATAAAAACCGGTGTTTTCGCCTTCCTGACTTTGAATAATAACTACAGGATTAATGCCTTCTCCCTTCCATGCTTCAGGAAGGTTTCCAGGTTCTTTTTCTTCGAATTTTGACAAATACACCAGACCGGTTCCGGCTAATCTGTGTAAGGTACCCATGGCTTCTGGTGAGTGAAGGAAGCGTTGTTTTTCATAAAATAATTTTTTTCCTGTTTGGGCGGCAAACCATGCCAGTGTGAAATCTCCGTTTTTACTGCGCTCATCTCCACAATCAGCAAAATTGTAGTACCATCCCGATGGAGCAACGCTCAATACTCTGAAAACCGCACTTTCCTTAAAGGACGGATAATCTGAAATTCCAAAATCAGTCCCCAGGGCTGTTTTAAACATGGAAGAAGTAATGATTGTAAAACTGGTACCATAACTCCAGTATGTTGATCCTTCCGGGTAAACCCCATCCGGACCATAAGCCTCCAGGGCATAAGGAATGTTATCCAGGGCGCGGCTCAGCGTCTTTACTGCCAGATTCCAGTCGTTTTCTGCTATGGTAAGTGCTGCAGCAATCATACCACCGTGGCAAACCTGGTTCCAGTTATGGTGGCTGTTTACCCAGATAGGGCTGCCTTCTTGTCTGGTAAAACTGGGTTCGAGGCCTTTTTCAATAAGCGATTTTTTCGCCAGTTGGATGGTAGTATCCGGTAATTCACCTGCAGTCCAGTCAATAGCCAGTGAAACCGCCAGTGACATTTCTGCTACATCCAGAAAATGGGATGGATTCCAGTCGCTGAAATGACAAACAGCAGCGACCTCCCTGTTTATTCTTTCAAGGATTTTCGGATCATTTTCAATCACATACACCATCCCGAGCATATTCATCCGGTAAAGCATTTCACGTGAAGTAGCAAGCAGTCGGCGACCGATAACCTCTCGCTCCAGCAAAGGTTTGGACATGATATCGTTTGCATTTAGTTTAATGGCCTGGTAAACGTTGCTGACAACCGGATCCTTTTTTATATCTTTTTTTAGGTGACGGATAATCTTTTGGGTTAATACCAACCGTGGACCACGTTTTTTTAAGTGTTTTTGGAGATAGGTTACGGTAACCGGGTTATTAAGTCTTTTAATTTCATCTTCTGCTGGTTTGGATTGTCCCAGAACAATCCCGGTGTTGGGTAAAAGAAAGATAAGGATAAAAAATAACACCTGATTTTTTCTGCCGGGAATTTTTATGTCTTTATAGAACACTTTTTTATTTGAAATCCAATACATAGTTATGTTTGTAGTTAAGTCATCTAATATAATGGTTTTACTAAAAATAAAAAAAGAGGCTACCTGCGTGCCCCGTATCCCTTGGGGTTAGAGTTTTAAAAATTTACCTCGCTCGCGGGATTTATCCATTTAAATTTAAGTTTTGATGGCATAATTAAGATGGTTGCCCCTGTTGGTTATCCTACACTTTCAGAAAGATTTTTTTCTTATACAGGATGTATAAAAATAGCCACATACAAGTAATGTACCCTAAACTGGCAATAACAGCCCTCAAAGGGGGATTAAAAGCATCGATAAGCCCACCAAAAAGAAAGTTGTTGGCTGTTTGAAAATTGATCAGGTTCCATTGCACCATATAAATGGTAATGGAATTTAGCCCAATCACTTTAAAAAAGAAGGCCCATTTCCGGAAACCCCATACATCAATGATAAGATAAAATATACTTAGGAGAATAAGGCTCCACCCACCGGCGAAGAGGACAAAGGAACTTGTCCACAGGTTTTTATTGATGGGAAAATGCAAATCCCAAAGCATTCCAAGTCCGACAGCTGCCAAACCGGCCAGTGCAAGGGTGATTCCCTTCCTGAATTTGGTAAACTGTTTGGAAGTATGTTTCAGAAAGGAACCAGTTAAAGCCCCCATCAAAGCAGTAGATATTGCCGGAATGGATGAGAATAATCCTTCGGGGTCGTGTACCTCGAGGTATAATCTGCCAGGAACAAGTATCCGATCGATGTATCCGGCCAGACTGCCTTCAACGGTTAGCACTCCTGCACCATAACCCGGTACAGGTACAAACATCATAAGCAACCAGTATACAATAAGAATACCCCAAAACCAAATAATTTGCCATTTCAGGTTTGCATTCATTACAATGATGGTAGCAAAAAACCAGGCGATACCAATGCGGCCCAGCACGCTGGCATAACGCATGTTTTCCCAGTCGAATTGCAGGAGCCCGTTATATAACAGACCAAGCAGAATTAAAAGAAAAAGCCTGCGAAAGGCATGATTGTAAATGGAACGCCGGCTACCTCCTCTTGATAAGCGTTTCTGGATGGAAAAGGGCATAGATACTCCTGCTATGAAAAGGAATAACGGGAAAATCATATCATAAAATGCAAAACCATGCCATTCCACATGTTCCATGTGATGGGCTGCCCAGTCAAAAAATTTCCATTCAGATGCTTTTTGCAGGGCGAAAATTAAACCACCACCCCCCGAAATCCAAAGCATATCAAAACCCCGCAAGGCATCCAGGGATTCCAGCCTTTCGCTTTTAGTAATGTTTTCTAATTTCATAACCCTCCAATCTTCATGTTCCTGACTACCATTACCACGCTCCTGCAAGCCAGTGTGCCCCTTTAGCTTATGTTGCTTATGCCGTTTACACTAAGGGCATATTTTGCTGCTCCAATGATTCCGGCTTTTTCACCCAGACTTGCTTTCACAATATTAATGGATGTATCCGGAATATCAAAAACCAAATCAGATAAATATTTATGCAGGGGTGCTTCAAAAATATCCCATGCATTGGATATTCCACCGCCCAGGATGAAGTTGGTGATGCCGTGGGTGTTGGTAATGTTAGCCATGGCCGTGGCCAGTCCAAGCACTGCCTCGTCGATAATGGCACGGGCTACCTCGTCACCATGTTTCGCGAGGGTTGCCACCAGAAGTGGGCTGAACTTGTCTTCGGTGTAATTCTTTAGCAGAGTATCTTTCCCATTAGTCAGATGGTTTTTAGTCCGTTGGATGATGCCATGCTTGCTAAAATAGGTTTCAACGCATCCTTTACGGCCGCAGGTGCACGTGTCACCATCAAGATTTATAACCATGTGGCCAAATTCTCCTGAGAAATTATTTTTTTCAACAATGTTATTATCCCGAATTCTCGCTCCACCGATGCCACTGCCCAGGGTAATGACAAACACATCTTCGAAGGCTTTTCCCGAGCCTATCCAACATTCTCCAAGAGCAGCAAGATCGGCATCGTTTTTCACCAAAACATCCATATCAAGGGCTGTGCTCACTGCTTTGGTAAAAGGGTAGTCTTCCCATCCCGGAAGATTGGAGGCTTGAACAATTTTGCCCTCCTTATGGTTAAAAATACCCGGAAGACCCACACCCACCATCTTATTTTGTTTCTTTTTATTCAGCGAAGTTTCAATGGTGCGAATGGCTTCAGCGATTTGTGCAATGGCTTTCTCAGGCCCTTGTTGTGGTGCTGTATTCAATATGTGTTCTTCAAGTACTTTTCCTTGTGTTGATACCGCACCAATATTTATGGTAGTTCCACCTAAATCAATCCCAATAAGATATTCCATTACCAGATTATTTTTTATCCTTGTTAATATTTAATTGTTCTTTTGCTTTAAGAAGTCTTCTGACGTCCTTCATTTCATTTTTAAATTCAGCATAACTCATGTCTTTTAAATAAATCGCTCCGTAGGATCGTCTGAGCATTGGATTTGGACTGGAATAGAAAAACTCATCACCAAGGAGTTTGACCAGTTCCTGGTGTTGTTGTACCCATATTTTCTGGGCCAGTTCGCTGAAGGGCCCATCATGCTGATAACTGGGGAATGAGGCAGAGCGCTGGCTCAGGAAGCAGCTATTGAACATATTGTGCAAAACAGCAAAAGAGTTTAGTGAAACCGGAATGATTTTGTTGATCTCCTGCGGCTCGTAAACCGACCAGATGTTGCGGTATCCCCAGATGTGGATGTTCATTTCCGGATGATTGTCAGCATAAATGTCAATGGCTTCGGCCAGCGCAATCAGCGTCTTGTAGTGGGTGTCCGGACCGCTGCCTTCCGGATCCAAGGCCAGTGATATGATGTTGGGTTTTGTTTTCTCCAGAAGGTTAAGGATGGGGACCACATCCAGATCATGATCCGGATAGTCCGGAAAAATATTATCGCTGTAAAAATGCAAGCGAAGGTGGTACACATGATCCATGTCGATTCCGAAATGGGCCCATACCAATTCTGCTTCAAATTCGCGCAGCCACCCTTTTATCAGGTGAATAATATCCGGCTCCTTTCGCCCTGCTTCAATGGACTGCAACATACCAATCAACTCCTCAACGAATTGCTGCAGCTTGCTGGTGGATTTTGTATTTAAATGATTTAGAAAAAGTCTGGCAAGGCGGGTGGATTTATAGATTTCCTGCCTTTCTGAGCTTTGGGTGGCGATACCTTGTAAGTAACCGGTAATATCATCCTGCGCCAGATCTATTCTGCCTAATTCTTCAACAGGGAAGATTCTGGTCAGCTGCCCGGATTTTATTAATTCCAGCAAGGATGAAAGGGCCTCCAACACATATACATTAGTCACGGCCGTAAAACCACTCGTGCAATATACAAAATGGTTTTCGTTGTTAGGTGAGCGGACCAGGTGATGCAGCAACGGGAAATAAGCCAGTTCAATATCATCGTGATGGGGTGCTGTATGCAGGATGCGCTGGTTCGAAGGAATTTTGACGCCTTCAATAACCTTGTTGACAAGATTGTTGTAGGTCTTTTCAGCCAGCTCTGCAAAGGGTAGGTCGCTCAGCTTGGCTGCCAGTTTCCAGTCGGGATTATCATTTAAAGCTTTTTTTGATACCCGTGTGGCTTCCATCAGGGACATGTTTTGGGAAAGGGCTCCGCGAATAACCAGCTTTTCAGCATAAACAGGATCCAACACTTTCTTCATTTTAAGGGCATCAAGATGAGCCTCGTTTGGACATATCTTTTTTGCAGCACTAAGGGTAATATAAAACCTGCTGTTTTTAAGTTTTTGCAAGGCAGTAGCCGGGTAACTGAGTGCCGGTTCCTGCTCAACAGCATCGGCAACCACGCCGGATTTTGACTCGCCGGCTGCAATGATTACCGCTGTGGCATCAGGGTTGAAGGTGATGGTTTCAAGGCCAATAGTTATAACGGCCTTTTTACGCACCAGTTCAATACCCCCCAGGTCTGTGGCAGCTGTTGCCTGGGTTTCATAGTTGATGTTTGTTAAACGGGTGTGTGAAAAATGGCTGGAACCCTTAACATTAAAGGCAATGTGCCCATCAGGTCCTATACCGCCAAGGAAAAAGCCAATTCCACCCTTTTTCCGGATTTTTTCTTCATACTGTTGACAGAATGAATCAAAGAGTTTTATGGTCTTATATTTTTTTTCATCGACTTCAGTAATGGGTTTTCGGGTCCGTAAACCTAAATCAATGATACCATCGGGAAAAATATCATTCAGATTTTTGGCATTTCCAAGCATTTTTTGTTGTTCAGGGGTTAAATCGTAGGTATTGATTAAATTTACTTTGGCCGGATCGAACCCAAATTTTTCTACATAAAAGTTTTTTACAAAGTAGGTGAATGATCGTTCATGATCATCCGAGATAGGAAAAAATTCATCAAGCTGAAAAAAATGCAAGGTGTCCATTCTGGGCTTTATATCCGGGTCAAAACCAATTTTTCCAAGGATGCCTTTATTTAATTCATAATCCCAGTTTTTCAGGTAATGTTCTACCCATTTAATGAAAAATTCCGGAGTTTTACCTGTAGGCAAAGCTACTACCCCTCCGGGGTTCAGGGCTACCCATTCCAGAAACCTAAGGGCTGTTAACTGACCAAGTTCTACATAATTATCGGTTAATAACACAGGAAGTTTTAACTGTGTTTTATCAATCCCATTTTGGATAGTCCGCTTCTCAAAAAGCGCTTCGACTTTTGATGCTGTGTTGTATTTCATTGTTGTATTTGTTTAAAAATTTATCCATTACCTCTTCGGATCCAGCCATGTGCTTAAAATGAGTGCATTGGCTCCCATGGCAACTGCATATTCCTTTAATTCGGATGCCCGAATTTCAGGTATAAGATATCCTCGTTTGAGTTTTGAGTCCATTTCCTTCCTGACAACCGGAAGAATTGCTTTTTTTATCCAATAATCCGGTTTTGGTAGGTCGCCGCCCAGTACGATTAAATCAGGGTTAATCAATCCTGTAATGTTTATCATTTCCCGGGCAATGCAGTTGCATACGGCTGTTAATACGTAATATGAAGCAGGACAACCTTTTTCTGCTAATTCACTTAAACAGGTCAGGTCCTGCGTATCTTCTGTGTCTTCTTGTTTTAAAATTGATTTTTCATCGGACTGGCGTATTCCTTCTTTCATCAGGTCCAGTATGTTTGGCAGTGGAGAAAAAATTTCACCAGCAGTTCCCGAACTTCCGATAAACAGGCTGTTATTGATGATCAGACCGCTACCAAGATTTTTAGCTTCCTGGTTGTACATGATGAAAACCTTGTTGTTGTATAAGTGTTTTGTGGAATCCGGATACCATTGCAAGGCCAATGCACCGGCATTGGCATCGTTGCCGATTATTACCGGAATACCCAGCGCTGCTTCAAGAGGAGTTACCAAATCAAAGTTTTTAAGGTCCAGGCTTGATGAATATAAGATATTACCTGTTTCTGTCTCTATGATTCCCGGAATTGCAATCCCTATCCCTGTTAGAATCAGGTTATTTGATTGTTGTTTTAAAAAGGGCTCAACTATTTTAATCACGTGGTGGATGATATTTTTTTTATTTATCCCTTTCTGTATTATTACGGACTCTTTAAATCCAACCTGATCGTTGATGGATGTTGCAATGACTCTTATTTGTGTTGGCAGAATTTCCAGGCCGAGGCACCACCTGCTTTTCGCTCTGATGCGCCACAGTGTTGGCTTTTTGCCTCCACGATTTGTAGAAGCACCTACCCCTTTTTTTTCAATGAGTTTTTTGTTTTTTAATGCCCTGAGGATATATACAATGGTTGAGGGTTGCAATCCGGTAAGCCTTGAAAGTTCTGCTCCTGAGAGCTCTTTGTGCAACCTGATAAGGTTTAAAACGACCCGTTGGCTGCTGTCTTTTAATATGTCTGTAAATTCAACCATAGATAGTTTATTCAATGAATGAACAAACAAATATATTAATTTTTTAGTTATATGTCAAATGTTTTACAGCACAATTTCGACCATGATAGATTGCTTTATGTGTCTCTATTTCATAACTTAGAACAAAAATCGCTGGGCTCAAACTCCTGTAATGTATAAACAGGTGGGTCATTTATTGTGGGTAGTAGAAACCAATAAACCTGCCCGGAAGTATGTAGATATATACCCGATGTTTTTACAGAACATAATGCTTGAATCATGGTTAATAAGAAATTAGTTTACCTTTATAAATCATAAATTAGACGAATATGAAACCTTTCTACTCCCTGATAATTGGAATAATTTGCATGTTATCTTTTGATGTTCATGCGCAAGTTGATGCGCGTATGTTTCGTTTCCCGGATGTTTCCGAAAACCACATTACTTTTGTGTATGCCGGAGATATTTGGGTTGCACCCATTGCTGGCGGTGAAGCCCGCAAACTCAGTTCTCCTCCTGGTGAAGAAGCATTTCCTAAATTTTCTCCTGATGGTAAATCCATTGCATTTACAGGAAATTACTATGGCAATCAGGATGTATATGTTGTTTCCACGAAGGGTGGAATGCCTGTAAGGCTTACGTGGCATGATCATCCTGACCGGGTGCTGGGTTGGCATCCCAACGATAATGCAGTTTTGTTTGCTTCAGCAAGGTATAGCGGGCGGCAGCGATACAGTCGGTTCTTTACCGTAAATAAGGGGCAGGGTATTCCGGAAGAACTTCCTATGGCATACGCAGAATATGGTAGTTTCTCACCTGATGGTAAAAAAATTGCCTTTACCGATAAATCCCGGCTAAATCGCACCTGGAAACGGTATAAAGGGGGTACGGCGCCGGATATTTTCATATATGATTTTGAGGATCAAACAGCAGAACGGTTGATTGATACCGATTCTAACGAAGAACTGCCCATGTGGAGTGGTGATAATATTTATTATCTGAGTGATAAGGGGGATGAAAACAGGTTCAATCTCTGGGTGCGTGATTTGAATACAAATGAAGATAAACAACTGACTGATTTTACAGATTTTGATGTGCATTATCCCTCTTTAGGGCCTAATCATATTGTTTTTGAGGCCGGTGGTAGGTTATATCTTTTTAACCTGGATGATGAAACCTATGACCCGGTATCCATTCAGTTGGTTACGGATAAAAGCACGATTCTGCCCAAAGTGGTTAATGGGTCCAAATATATTCAAAGCATGTCGCTATCGCCGGATGGTAACCGTGCGCTTGTTGAAACACGCGGAGACATCTTTTCGTTGCCTGCCAAAAAGGGCGTGGTTAAGAATATAAGCCGAAGCTCTGGCACAGCTCAACGGTTCCCCGCATGGTCTCCTGATGGTAAACATATTGCATACTGGAGTGATGCATCAGGAGAATATGAATTGTATCTGTATGATTTGGAAAAAAGCCAGGAAAAGAAACTGACTTCCCTTGGAGCAGGTTACCGGTATTCCATTTATTGGTCGCCCGACAGTAAAAAACTAAGCTGGATTGATCAGGCAATGCGCATTTATTATTATGATATCGAAGACAATAAAGTGACCAGGATGGATCAGGGAATATCCATGTTTCATGGGGGGCTACAAAGTTTTCGCATATCATGGTCGCCAGATAGCCGGTATGTGGCTTACTCCCGCGGCACGGATCATTTTAATGCTGTTTTTGTCTATGATACGGAGGAAAATCAACGGCACCAGGTAACCTCTGGGTACTATCAGGATCATTCACCGGTATTTGGTGCTGAAGGAAAATACCTCTATCTGCTTACAAACCGTCATCTTAGCCCTTCCTATAGTGAGATGGACAATACGTTTATCTATGAAAATTCAACGAAAGTTGCTGCAGTTCCACTCACAACTAAAATTAGATCCCCTCTGGC
The DNA here is from genome assembly GCA_964652315.1 of uncultured Bacteroidales bacterium. GTDB lineage: Bacteria > Bacteroidota > Bacteroidia > Bacteroidales > JAAAOM01 > CAZZBU01. The sequence continues at coordinate 1,710 of CAZZBU010000014.1, read as the reverse complement.
CCCTGAGAACGATACAGTAACAATTGCAACAGCAGATGACAATTCAGGGGAAAAGGATAAAAAGGGTAAAAAAAATGATAAATCCGGTGCCTCTGATTCAGACGAAGCTGTCAATATTGATTTTGATGGTTTTGAAGACCGGATGGAACTTTTTGAAATACCCAATGGGGATTACTCTAACCTTTTTGCCATCAGGGGAAATTTGCTTTTTCAGGATAACACAGCTGCCGGCAGGGGAGGAGAATCAAAACGTCCGCTGAAAATATTCGACCTAAAGGAGAAAGAAGTGAAAACCGTATTGGATGATGTGGATGGTTACGATATCAGTCATTCCGGAGAGAAGATCCTGGTTATGAAAAACGGGCAGGCTGCGGTGATTGATGCCAAACCGGATCAAAGCATGAAAGAAATGTTGCCCCTGAATGAGATGGAACTTACGGTTGATTTGAAAGCAGAATGGCAGCAACTGTTCCTTGAAGCCTGGCGCCTGCAACGCGATTATTTCTATGATAAGAATCTTCATGGAGTGGACTGGGAGGCCATGAAGGCCCGGTATGGCAAGTTGATCGATGACTGTGTTACCCGGTGGGATGTCGATTATGTGTTGGGAGAACTCATAGGTGAATTAAATGCATCACATACCTATAAATTTGGTGGCGATACTGAAGACAGTAAAAAAAGAAATGTTGGTTACCTTGGTATTGACTGGGCAATTGAGGATAATCTGTATAAAATAGAACACCTCATAAAAGGAGCTTCATGGGATGCTGAAGTGAAATCACCTCTGGATGACCCTGCCCTGGAAATTCAAGAAGGCATGTATATTTTCGAAGTAAACGGAATGCCACTTGATGTTACCAAAGAGCCCTATGCTGCTTTTGAGGGGTTAGCCGGGAAAACAGTGGAGTTGCTTGTAGGAGAATCCAGTAACAGGGATGAAGCCAAAACAGTGGTGGTAAAAACATTATCGTCCGAAACCCGGCTGCGTCATCTGGCATGGATTGAAGAGAAACGCAAGCGGGTGGAGGAGGCTACCAATGGTCGTGCAGGTTACATTTATGTGCGCAGTACCGGTGTTGACGGTCAGAATGAGTTGGCCCGGCAATTTTATGCCCAGTATGCAAAGGATGGACTTATCATTGATGAACGCTTTAACAGCGGAGGACAAATACCCGACCGCTTTATTGAGATTTTAAACAGGAAACCGCTGGCTTACTGGGCTGTCCGCGATGGCAGGGACTGGCAGTGGCCACCGGTGGCAAATTTCGGCCCGAAAATTATGCTCATTAATGGATGGAGCGGTTCCGGCGGTGATGCTTTCCCGGATTATTTCAGAAAATCCGAACTGGGCCCATTATTGGGTTCAACCACCTGGGGAGGGTTAATTGGTATTTCAGGGGCCCCACAATTAATTGATGGTGGTTTGGTTACTGTTCCTACCTTCAGGATGTACGACCCCTCAGGTGAGTGGTTCAGGGAAGGCGAAGGCGTGGATCCGGATATTGAAGTCCCCGAAGACCATACCGATCTGGCTAAAGGCGTGGATAATCAACTGGAGGAAGCCATTAATTGGATGAACAGGGCACTTGAGGAAAATCCATATCAGAAGCCGGAACGTCCGGAATATGAGGTGAGATAGGAACAAAAAAAGCGAGGGTTTTCGCTCTCGCTACTCACACTCGCTTTTGTTTCTGGTACCCGGAGCGGGAC